>NZ_CP026004.1:498083-798083 GCF_003086895.1 Stenotrophomonas sp. ESTM1D_MKCIP4_1
CCACGCGCAGCGCATCCAGCCGCGCCTGCGCTTCGGCATCGGCCCAGCCGGGCTGGGCGAAGCGGCCGGCGCGCGGCTGCACGTAGACCTCCAGCGCGGGCAGGCTGCCGGCATCGGCACTGGACTGCGCGGCCACGGCATTGACCTGTTCGCTGTGCCAGCTGGCCACGGTGCTGGCATTGGGCACCAGCTGCTGGCGCTCGGCGAAGGCGGTGATGCCGTCGCTGGCCTCGGCCATGTCGGCGCGATGGAAGCGCAGCGTGCCGGTGTCGGGCAATTCCGCACCCGGCTCGAACACCACCAGCGTGTGCGCGGCTTCCTCGCCCTGCGCCTGCTCGATGCGCCAGGCCAGGCCGGCCTCGGCCAGCAGCCGGGTGACAAAGGCCCAGTCGGTTTCGCGGTACTGGGTGGTGATGGCACGGGCGGGCAGTTCGGCCTGCACGTCGAAGCGGAACTCCGCCTGCGGGTAGTCGCCGAAGATCTGCTCGCAGATGGCGCGGGTGTCCTGGTCCTGGAAGATCACCGCATTGCGGCGCAGGCGCAGCAGCGCGGTCCAGGGTTCAAGGATCAGGCGGTAGCGGGCCAGGCCGCCATCGCTGCCCAGCTGTGCGGCCTCGGTGCACAGGCCATGCCACTGCCGCAGCGCGCCGTCGGCCTGGCGCAGCTGCAGGGTGAGCGGCTGTTCCAGCCAAGGGGCCAGATCGAGGACGGCATCGGTGGCCAGGCAGTCGATCTGCAGGCGGTTGTCGCCGCAGACCGATTCGGTGCCCTCGAAGCGTTCGACCACCCAGTCCTCACGTGGACCACGCAGTGTCAGTTGGCGTGGGTGTTGGCTGCTGAGTGTGATGGTCCGCGCCAGGGCGGCAATGGCGTCCTTTGCCATGGGGAAGAGTGAGCGATGGGCTGGCGCGCACTGTCGGGCAGGCAGGCGTTGGCGCCATCCTGAAACCGTTCAAAGTGTGGGTGGCTGCTGGATCGTGTGTTCAGAGAGGGTTGAGAACGACACTTGATCGGCCGGCGGCGGGGCAGATTCGGGGAAATTGCGTCAACTCGGTTCTGGGATGTGCCCCGGCGTGCAGGCCGCGTCAGCAACGGCGCGGGATTGCTCACGGCATCTGACGCTTGGCGTGACTAGGGTGGGATCTCCCTTCCCCCAGGAGCTTCCATGACTGCTTCCTCTGTCCGCCTGCACGTTGAAGACACCGGCGGCACCGGCCGCCCGGTCATCCTCATCCATGGCTGGCCGCTTTCGGCCGAGGCCTGGAAAGCACAGGTGCCGATCCTGCGTGATGCCGGCTATCGCGTAATCAGCTACGACCGGCGCGGTTTCGGCCGTTCGGAGAAGCCGGCTGAGGGCTATGACTACGACACGTTGGCTGCCGACCTCGCGGCGCTTATCGAAGAACGCGACCTGAAAAAGGTAAGCCTGGTCGGTTTCTCGATGGGCGGCGGCGAAGTGGCGCGCTATATCGGCAACCACGGTGAAGACCGCCTGCACAGCGTGGTGTTCGCGTCGGCAGTGCCGCCGTACCTGCTGAAGACGGATGACAATCCAGATGGCCCGTTGCCGCGGGCAAAAGCCGATGAAATGCGCCAAGGTCTGGAAAAAGACCGCGAGGCATTCTTCGACGGCTTCACCCGCGATTTCTTCAGCGCCAATGGAAAGCTGAAGGTGACGGAAGAGGAACGGCAGGCGGCGATAGCGCTATGCCATCAGTCCGACCAGACGGCGGCGCTGGGCTGTATGAAGGCCTTCGCGACCACCGATTTCCGGGCCGACCTGAAGCGCGTAACCGTGCCCGCCCTGGTGCTGCACGGCGACAGCGATGCGACCGTGCCGTTCGAGGGGTCAGGCGAGCGCACGCATGCGGCATTGCCGGGCAGCGAGCTGGTGCTGCTGAAGGATGCGCCGCATGGCTGCAATACCAGCCATGCCGATGATTTCAATCTGGCGTTGCTGAATTTCCTGAAGAAGTAGATCTGCACGCGCATACTTCAGCCATGCCCACCGCACGCACGCCCCCCTGGAAGAAGCCCAACCCGAAGGGGCAGAAGAAGCAACCGCTGTCGGATGCGCAGAAGGCGGCGGCGCGGCAACGGGCGGAAGAGAATGGCCGGCGTTACCCGAACCTGGTGGACAACATGTGGGCCGCCAAGCTGCCGCGGGGTTAGTGCGCGGCAGCGTCGTCTTCCACGGGCCAGGGTTCCCAGCCATCTTCCCGCCAGGGCGCCACGGTGCGTTGCTGCATCTGGATGGCCTGCTCGGGCAGGCCACTGGCCTGGGCCAGCTGCTGGCGCAGCACGGCGGGATCGGCCGCACTGGGCATCGCGACCTGCAGCACGTCGCCCTGCTGGCGCACCTGCGCGGGCAGGACGTCGGCATCGTAGCCGGTGATGTAGGCCATGGGCCCGCGCGAATAGCGCGGTATGGCGATGTAGTGCCCGGTGCGGACGATCACCGGCGCCCAGCGCAGCAGCAGTTCTTCGTGCTGCCGCTGCACGATGCGTACTTCCGCCACGGTGGCGGTATAGCCGAACGTGTTGCGCACCATCACGTTGAAGCGCGCGGGGTTGGGCATCAGCCACGCCCACGTGCCCACAGTGGCAAACAGCAGGAAGACGCCCACGAATGTCCACCAGCGCGGTGCGCGCGCGGGCAGCCTGAAGGTCAGTGACTTCGGATTCCTGCGCATGGCGCGCTTGTAGGCGCGGCGCTGGCGGCGGGTGGGGCTGTGTGGGCCGAGCGCGGACACCTGTTCCCTGCGTGGCAGCGTGGCCAGGCGCGCATTGATCACGTTGACATAGCCGTACATGACAAGCGCGACCGCCCCGCCGCAGGTGACCAGGCAGGCGAGCAGGTACAGCACATGGATCTGGGTGTCACTCATTGCGTGTGCGTGCGGCAGCAGGGCGTACATGATGGCCGAGATTGAAGCCAGTGTCGTTTCTGCCACCCGACAGCCTTCCGTTAGCTGGCTACGATGTCTGACCGCCCTTCCGATCGAGTGAATGACGTCTCCGGCTGCCCCTCTCAGGCGCCTCATGGGCCCTGGCTTGATGCTGTTTCTGCTGCATGGCCTGGCGCTGTCATCGGTGGCATTGGCTGTGGGTCACTTCCACCAACGCCTGCAGCTGCTGCTGGAGCCGGTCGCGCTGCCGCTGTTGCTGGCCTGTGGCGGTAGTGACCCGGTGGCACGCATGCGGGTGGCTGAGGTGCTGCTGGCCCGCGCAGGTGCGTTGGATGACTGGCGCCCGCTGTGCTGGCTGGTGGTGAGTGCGCTGTTGTTTTCGCTGCTGGGCGCGCTGGGCGTAAGCGTGCATTGGCTGCGCCGCGCGCGGGGTATCCATCACCGCAGCATCACGGGGCTGCTGGGTCTGCATGTGCTGGCGCTGGTGCTGGCCGGTGCCGTACTGCGCATGTACGAACACGTGTGGCATGGGGTGGTGACGGGACTGCCCACGCTGTGCATGACCGAATCGCTGGCGATGGAGGGCGGCTTGCCTGTACCGCCGCAGCGTACGTTGCCGCAGATGCTGTCCCGCGCCGGTCTGCTGGTGCCGCAGGCGCCGGATACGCTCGCCTTCGTGCTGTGCGCGGTGTTGCTGGCAGCCATGGCAGTGGGCGTGTGGCTATGGCGGACGTTACCGGTGACCGCAGCGGACTGAGGCCGGGCTCTGCCGGCGGTGTGGTGGGTGGGGTGTGGCTGTTGCGCGGCGAGCGCAGGTAGAGTGTCGGTTTCCGCCGGAACCGGGATGTACTGATGCGTTCGTTGCTGCGTGCCGTGCCGTTGTTGTTGCTTTCGTTGGTGGCGCAGGCGGCCGAGGTGGACCGCCGGATTGCGGTGACCATTGATGACCTGCCATGGGCACGCCTGGACGAGATCGCGCCCGCCGACCTGCAGGCCCGCCATGAGGCGCTGCTGGCGCAGCTGCGGCAGGCCGGTGTGCCGGTGGTCGGCTTCGTCAACGGCAACAAGCTGGAAGTGGACGGCGTGGTGCAGCCGGCGCGGGTGCAGATGCTGCGCGACTGGCGTGATGCCGGCTACACGCTGGGCAACCACACCTGGTCGCACATGGATCTGAATGCCAAGGGCGTGGAGGCGTTCCAGCAGGATTTCCTGCGCGGCGAGGAGGTGCTGAAGCCGTTGCTGGCTGAGCGCGGGCAGGTGCCGCAGTGGATGCGCCACCCTTACCTGCGCGCGGGCCGCACGCCGCAGGAGCGTGCGCAGATGGACACGTTCTTTGCCGAGCATGGGTACCGCATTGCGCCGGTGACGGTGGACAACGGCGAGTGGGTGTGGGCGTTCGCCTATGCCAACGTGATGAACGAGCAGCCGGATTCACCCGGGCGCGAGGCGACGCTGGCGCGCCTGCGCAAGGGCTATGTGCCGTACATGCTGAACAAGGTGGATTACTACGAACAGCAGTCGCAGGCCCTGTTGGGGTATGCCCTGCCGCAGGTGTGGTTGATGCACGCCAACGAGCTCAATGCCGCCACGTTTGCCGAGCTGGTGGCCGCCACCCGGCGGCGCGGCTACCGCTTCGTTTCGCTGGAAGAGGCCCTGCGCGACCCAGCGTATGCGCGTGGCACCCAGGGTTACGACGGCCGCTACGGCCCGAGCTGGCTGCACCGCTGGGCGATGGCCGAGAAGAAGCCCAAGGACTTCTATGCCGGTGAGCCGGTGGTGCCGAAGTGGGTGATGCAGCTGGCGAAGGTGGATTACGAGTAAGGCGGCGGGGCCGCAATCAGCGCTTGACGGCCAGTACGCCGTCCAGCGCCAGTTCGGCCTTGAAGCCGGCCTTTTCCAGGCGCTTGGCCACTTCACGCGGCACATCGCGGCCGCTGGTCAGCTTGTTGGGCGCACCCGTGTAGTGGAACAGGCGGCCGCCCTTGCGGATGACGCGGGCGAGGTGGTCGTAGAACGCCTGCGAATACAGTTCGCCCGCAATGCCGAAGCGCGGCGGGTCATGCAGGATGGCGTCCACGCTGCTGCTGGCCACCTGTTCGATCTGCTGCGAGACATCGCCCTGGCCGAAGTGCAGGCGACCACCGGCCGCTGCGGAATCCGGGTCGGGTGACCATGGATTGAGCGTGCGCAGCCACATGACGTCGGCATTCTTCTCGAAGGATCGGATCTGGCCGACGCCGGCTTCCAGTGCGCAGGCGGCGAAGTACCCCAGGCCACCGCAGGTATCGAGGATGGACTTGCCGGCCGGTGCGACCAGTTCCACCTTGCGGCGTGCATCCTCGAAGGGCGAGAGCTTGGAGGTTGGCAGCATCTTGATGCCGTCGATCTCGAAGGTGGGCGCGCCCCATTCGGTGGGTACCAGCTTGATGAGCGAGCCGCTGTAGCGCGAGATGGGCGCGAAATCCTCGCCGTCCCAGTAGTACAGCGTGCGGTCTTTCAGCTTGCCCGGCCACGGGTAGTGCTGGCCGCGGAAACGGAAGCCTTCCGCCTGCAGCCCAACCGTTTCCTCGCTGCGGCCCAGGTCGAGCGAGCCCTGCCAGTCGTTCGTGCCCTTGTCATGCGCGCGGCGCAGGGCTTCGGCGCTGTCGCGGGTGAGCAGGGGGCCGGTGTAATGGGGCACGGCGGGTACCGGGGCTGGGTGGGGGGAGGGCATGGTACCCGACCTGCCGTGAGCCCAGCAGGGGGGCTGGTCCGGGCTACGGGGTGCTGCTGCAGGCAAAGCCGTGGGTGGTGCCCTCGCCGGCCAGGAAGCTGACGCCACTGGAGGGCTCGCCGCCTTGCAGTGCGCAGGCCCGGCGATGCACGGCCTGGGTCGCGGGCGGCTGCCGCGAGTACTCGTAGAGCATGCTGCCATCGTCCAGCAGCTGCCAGTGCACGGTCACCCGTGTGCGCTGCCCATCGTCCGTTTCCCAATCGAGGGTGCGCAGCACCAGCGTGCGGCCATCGTCGGTCTGCCGTACCTCGTCATGGGCGCCGGTGGTGGTGACCGGGACCACGGTGAGCAGCAGGGAAAGCAGCATGGCATGGCCCTCAAATGGGCCAGCCTCATCCCGTCAGTTGCGAAATGCCATGAGGAAAGTTGCAGATTATTCGCACTTCACCGCGTACACCGGTCCGGCGCCGATCAGCAGCAGGGCCATGTAGTCGCTGTCACCCGCTTTGGCTTTCATTGAGGCGCCGCGCCTGGTGTGGAACAGGCCGAAGCCGCCCGAGCGGCGGAGGAGCGCGCTGTCGATCTGCTGGGCATCATCGGGGAAGTAGCGAGCGACATCGCTGCGGGTGGCCTGGTCCAGTGCGTTGGGTTCGCGATGCCACTGGCCATTGCGCTCGAAGGACACGAAGTACTGGCCGCCTTCCTTGTCGATGCGGAACTCGGCCGGCTTGCGCGTGCTGGTGGTGAAGCAGCCCTGCAGGGGGTCGGAGGAGAAGGGCAGCTGGGTACCGCCGGAGCAGGCGGCCAGCAGGAGGGCACCGGGCAACAGCAGGCGGAACGCGTGCATGGGATGTCCCGACGGAGCAGGTGCGGCTAGTGTAGGGCGCGGGTGGTGGCAGCCCGTACCGATAATCGGCAAGAACCAGGAAACGGCGATGGCACAGGGCAAGGCACCGTGGTGCGGGTTGGCCAGCTGGCTGGGTTTGCTGGCCGGGTGGGGTGCGGGCGGGCTGGCGGCGCTGGCGTTTGGTGGCAGTGCACCGGCCGCCGGGGTGAGCGTGGGGGTGCTGGCATCGGCGGTGGTGGGGTTGGGGCTGGCGGTGGCAGCGCGGGCCCGGGAGGAACGTTACGCCTGGCTGGGCATTGGCGGCGCGGTGGTAAGTGCGCTGCCGTTGAAGGTGTATCTGTTCGGGATGCTGTTGAAGCTGTAGGAGCCGGCTTTGGTAGAGCCGAGCCCATGCTCGGCTGCTCTGGGCAGAACCAGCCGAGCATGGGCTCGGCTCTACAGGAAAGGACCGCGGCATCACGCCGGGCGGTGGATTTCCAGCGTCACGTGCACCAGTTCCTCGTGCACGGACAGCGCGTGGCGCAGCTGGTCGGCATCGAGCGTGGCATCGTCGGTGACCACGCTGGCAGCCACTGCGTATTTGCCGCGGCCGACCTGCCACACATGCAGATCGGCCAGGCGGGCCGCCCACGGGCCTTGCTCGATCACTTCGCGTACCTCGGCCACTACCGGCGCATCCATCTGCGCGTCCAGCAGCACGCGGCCACTGTCGCGCAGCAGGCCGACTGCCCAGACCGTCACCAGCACGGCGCCGACCAGGCCCATCACCGGGTCCAGCCAGGAAGCACCCCAGAGTTTTCCACCCAGCAGCGCGATGATGGCCAGCACCGAGGTCGCAGCGTCGGCCAGCACGTGCATGTAGGCCGACCGCAGGTTGAGGTCGTGGCCATGGGAATGATCGTGGTTGTGGTGGTCATGGGTATGGCCATGGTCATGCCCATGACCGTGGTGGTGGGCGTGGCCGGGGCTGTCGTGCAGCCACCAGGCACACAGCAGGTTCACGCCCAGGCCGACCACGGCGATGAGGATGGCCTGGTCGTAATGGATGGGCGCAGGCACCCACAGGCGCTGCAGCGACTGAGCGGCCATCAGCGCGGCGACACCCAGCAGGGCGATGGCGCTGGTGTAACCGGCCAGGATCTCGATCTTCCATGTGCCGAAGGCAAAGCGCGGGTCGTGTGCATAGCGCCGTGCGCAGCGGTAGGCGAATACCGAAAGGCCCAGTGCAAGTGCATGGGAGCTCATGTGCCAGCCATCGGCCAGCACGGCCATCGAGTTGAACCACCAGCCACCGAAGATCTCGATGAACATCATGCTGACGGTGAGCCAGAGGGCGCGGCGGGTATTGCGTTCGGCGAGGGGATTGCCGTCGTCGAACCGGTGGTCGTGGCGGCGGGAGGCGGCGAGGGCGTCCAGGTGCATGGGAGTGTTCATGAGTGGAAGGATACCCCCACGGGGTATACGATAGGCCCATGGCACATGTACACAAGAACCGGAAACAACTGCTGACCCGGGTGCGCCGCATCGGCGGCCAGGTGGCGGCACTGGAACAGGCACTGGACCGCCCCGAGGGCGCGGCGGGCGACTGCGCGGACGTGCTGGTGCAGGTGGCCGCGGTGCGCGGCGCCGCCCACAGCCTGTTGATGGAGCTGCTGCACGAGCATCTGCAGGAACACGTGGTGGGGGCCGAGGACCCGCAGCAGCGGGCAGCCGAAGCTGAAGTGCTGGTGGAACTGCTGCGCCGATACGCCAAATGACCCGATAGTGCCGGCCGCTGGCCGGCAGCATCGCCAATGCAGTGTGCCTGTTTAATGTTATATAGTAACATTTCCATCCGCAGCCCTTCGCCCCGCATGAACCCTGTTTCCCGCGCCGACCGCCGCCTGCCGGTCACCGTGCTGTCCGGCTTCCTCGGTGCCGGCAAGACCACGCTGCTCAACCAGATCCTGCGCAACCGCGAGGGCTTGCGCGTGGCGGTCATCGTCAATGACATGAGCGAGGTCAACATCGATGCGCAGTTGCTGCGCGATGGCGGTGCCGAGCTGCGCCGTACCGAAGAAACGCTGGTGGAGTTCAGCAACGGCTGCATCTGCTGCACCCTGCGCGACGACCTGCTGCAGGAGGTTCGCCGTCTGGCCGACGCCGGCCGCTACGACTACCTGCTGATCGAGTCGACCGGCATTGGTGAGCCGATGCCGGTGGCGGCCACCTTTGCCGTGCGCGATGAGCAGGGCTTCAGCCTGAGTGATATCGCGCGGCTGGACACGATGGTGACCGTGGTGGATGGCAGTGCTTTCCTGGCCGATTTCGGTTCGACCCTGCGCCTGGCCGAGCGTGGCCAGCAGGCGGGCCCGGATGATGACCGCAGTGTGGTCGATCTGCTGTGCGAGCAGGTGGAATTTGCCGATGTGATCGTGGTGAGCAAGACCGACCAGACCGATGAGGACGTGCTGCAGGACACGCTGGCGGTTCTGCGTGGGCTCAACCGCGATGCGAAGCTGCTGCTGTCGTCGTTCGGTGATGTGCCGCTGCGCGAACTGCTGGATACCGGCCGCTTCGACTTCGAGCGCGCACAGCAATCACCCGGCTGGGTGAAGGAACTGCGTGGCGAGCACACGCCCGAAACCGAGGAGTACGGCATCGGTAGTTTCGTCTATCGGTCGCGCCGCCCCTTCCACCCGGGCCGCTTTGCGCGCGCGCTGCAGGAGGGCATGCCCGGTGTGATACGCAGCAAGGGCTGGTTCTGGCTGGCCAACCGGATGGACTGGGTGGGCGAGCTGAGCAGCGTGGGCGCCGCGACGCGCACGCAGGCGGCCGGCTTCTGGTACGCCGCACGCGAGCGCGTGCGTGCCGGTGAAGAGGACACCACGCCGTTGCTGCCGCCGACCCCGGTGCCGTACAGCGATCTGGGCTGGGCCCGGCAGCAGGCCGAATGCTGGAGCGCCCCGCTGCCGGGACGCGAGGCCTTCCCGGATATGGAAGCGCACGCGGCGATGGCGCGCCTGTGGCACCCGCTGTGGGGTGACCGCCGGCAGGAACTGGTGGTGATCGGCGTGCACATGGATGAGCGCGCGGTGCGCGCAACGTTGGATGCGTGCCTGCTCAACGACAGTGAGCTGCGGGCGGGGCCGTTGTTGTGGCAGCAGTTGCCGCAGGCGTTCCCGGTGTGGAAGCGGTGAGCACTGGGTGCAGTAGATCCACGCCATGCGTGGATGGCGGAAATCCGCTGGGGTCAGAGCCCTTTTGCGTTGCAAAAGGGATCTGACCCCGTGGGTGCAGTAGATCCACGCCATGCGTGGATGGCGGGATCTCCGCTGGGGTCAGAGCCCTTTTGCGTTGCAAAAGGGATCCGACCCCGGGCGTAGTAGATCCACGCCATGCGTGGATGGCGGGATCTCCGCTGGGGTCAGAGCCCTTTTGCGTTGCAAAAGGGATCCGACCCCGGGCGTAGTAGATCCACGCCATGCGTGGATGGCGGGAGCTCCGCTGGGGTCAGAGCCCTTTTGCGTTGCAAAAGGGATCCGACCCCGTGGGTGCAGTAGATCCACGCCATGCGTGGATGGCGGGATCTCCGCTGGGGTCAGAGCCCTTTTGCGTTGCAAAAGGGATCCGACCCCGTGGGTGTAGTAGATCCACGCCATGCGTGGATGGCGGGATCTCCGCTGGGGTCAGAGCCCTTTTGCGGTGCAAAAGGGATCTGACCCCGGGTGTGCATCGCGCCAATGCCAGCCGTCGGCGTTCACCTGCAACACCTGCGTCGGCTGCAGGGCGCGCAGCAGGTGGGTGTCATGGCTGACCATCACCAATCCACCTTCCCACGCACCCAGCAGCGATTCCAGCGCCTGCACTGCGGTCAGGTCCAGGGCATTGCCGGGCTCGTCCAGCAGCAGCAGCTGCGGTGCCGGTTGGGCGTAGAGCACGCTGGCCAGCGCGCCCTTTACCCGTTCGCCGTCACTGAGGCTGCTGGCGGGGCGCTGGATGCGCTGTGCGTCCAGCCCGAGCAGGGCCAGCCGTGTACGCAGCTCGGCCGGGTCGGCGGTGGGGTTGGCGGCCTGCACCGTAGCCAGAATGCTGCTGTCGCCCGCCAACGCCAGCAGCTGCTGGTCCAGCAGTGCCAGGGGTGCAAGGCGCTGCACCTCCCCCGAGCGCGGCGGCAGCTGGCCCGCCAGCACGCGCAGCAGGGTGGACTTGCCGCTTCCGTTGTCGCCGACCACGGCAATGCGCTGGCCGCGACGGATGTCCAGCTGCAGCGGTGCACTGCAGCCATGTGGCAAAACCAGATCGTGGGTCTGCAGCAGGCGTGCACTGCCGCGTTCGCCGGCAGTGGCGAACAGGGCGAGTTCAGGCGCCACCTGCACCGCCGCAGCCGCTGTGCGCAGGTGCTGTGCCGTGGCCTGCAGGCGGTCGGCCTGGATCTGTTGCGCACGGCCGTGGCTGGCTTCGGCACGCTGTTTCTGGCCACCCAGCAGGATCGGGGCCTGGTTGGCCTGCTTGGCATTGCGGTTGCCGCGCGACTGCCGCTGCTGCTGGCGCTCGTGCTGTTCGCGCGCGCTGCGCTGCTGCTGGCGGTGCTGCGCGCGGGCATGATCGAGCTGGGCGAAGGCGGCCTGCTGTTCGGCGGCACGCGCATCGGCATAGTGCCGCCACGGACCGCCGTAGCGGTGCAGCCCGCGCGCGTCCAGCTCCACGATCTGCTGCAGGTGGGCCAGCAGATCGCGGTCGTGGCTGATGACCAGCAGCCCGCGCGGCCATTGCTGCAACTGCTGGTACAGCTGCTGGCGGTTGCGTGCGTCGAGGTGGTTGCTGGGCTCGTCGAGGATGAGCCAGTCGGCGCCGCTGGCCCACGCGCCGGACAGGGCCACGCGCATGGCCTGGCCACCGCTGAGGCGTGCGGCCGGCTGCACGGGCTGCAGATCATCGGGCAGGCCCAATGTCTGCCACTGTTGTTGCAGACGTTCGCGCAGGTCCCAGCGGTCACCGATGCAGGCGAAATCCGCTTCGTCGACGCTGCCGGCTTCGATGCGTGCCAGCGCTGCCAGCTCATCACCGACCCCGGCCAGCTCGCCCACCGTGCCGCGCGGCGGGTAACCCGGTGTGGGCAGCAGGAAGACGCGGCCGCTGCTGCGCACCTGGCCGCTGTCGGGTTTCAGCTTCCCGGCCAGCAGGCGCGCGAGCACGCTCTTGCCGGTGCCATTGGCACCGACCAGGCCGGTGGCCAGCGGTTCAAAGGAAAACGAAAGTTCGGAAAACAGCGATCGGCCATCGGCCAACCGATAGGACACGCGATCGAGCGCGAGGGAATGCGTGGTCATGCGACCTCCATGGGATGCCTGGTTCTCCCCTGCGCACAGGGGCGGGAAGAGTCGGGCCGTCTAGTGGAAAGACGGCGGCATCACTGGCGCATTGGTCGCGGGCCTCTTGGAGGAATGAAGGGGGATTATAGCGCTCGTGGATGAATGGCCGCGTTGGCGGGATCGCGCCATCCACGCATGGCGTGGATCTACGGGTCAGGGGACGGTGTCCAGGCGGGCGCTGATGAAATCGATGAACACCCGCAGCTTCGGCAGTACATGGCGGCCGGAGGGCCACAGCAGGTGGAACGTACCGCACGAATGCACGTGCTCATCCAGCACGGTGACCAGGCGGCCGTCGGCGATGGCATCACGCACCGAGTGCAAGGGAACGAAGGCCAGGCCGATATCGCGCAGGGCCAGTGCCACCCGGGCTTCGATGGTGTTGGCGACCATGTGCACCGGCAGTTCCTGCGCGGCCTGCGGCTCGGGCCACTGGATGGGCCAGGGCTCGAGCTTGCCGCTGCTGGGGAACCGGTAGTGCAGCAGGGTGTGCTGCAACAGATCGGCCGGCACCCTGGGCACGCCGCGCCGCTGCAGGTAGGCCGGCGAGGCAACGATGCGCCGTGGGAACACGCCCAGGCGCCGGGCGTTCATGCGTGAGTCGCTGGGTTCGCCGACGCGCAGCACGGCATCGAAACCTTCTTCGATGACATCGACCAGGCGGTCGCTGAAATCCAGGTCGAGGCGGATGTCTGGGTAAGCGGCCATGAAATCGGCCAGCAACGGCAGGGTGAGATCACCCACCAGCGGCAGGCTGATGCGCAACGTGCCGCTGGGTACGGCGTGCGGCTGGGCCAGTTCGGTGCGTGCGGCATCGCGTTCGGCGAGGATGCGGCGGCAACGCGCCAGGAACAGCTGGCCTTCGGCGGTGAGGGTGATGCTGCGCGTGCTGCGGTGGAACAGGCGTACGCCCAGCGCGTGCTCCAGCCGTGCCACGCTCTTGCCCGCGGCCGAGGCAGAGATGCCCAGCAGGCGGCCGGTTTCGACGAAGCTGCGGGTATCGGCCGCATGCACGAAGGTCTGCAGATTGGCGAGATTGTCGAGGACGGACATGGGCAGCGCGGCCGTAAAAACGCAGGGTAGGCGCAGTGGCGGCGTGCGGCTAGGGGCCCGTTGCAACACTGCGGTTCAACACCGATGACCCGGCAGCCTTCCTGTGCTGTCCGCGCTTGCCGGCGATTGCGGACCTGGCGGTCCTCGAAGCACGGAGCGCTGCCCCGCTTTTTGCGGTGGCGTGGGCTGCCTAACGTGGCGACCCTCCCCCAAGGATTGCCCCATGAACGCGCTTCCCGTTGATACCTCCGCCCCTACCTTGCCTGCCGTGGCAGGCGTGCTGCAGCAGGCCCACCCCCAGCAACTGGTGGGTGCGGTGGTGCTGGTGCGCGAACACGGTGTGCTGCGCCATGCCAGCGCCAGTGGCCTGGCCGACCGCGAAGCGGGCACGCCGATGCAGCGCGATCAACTGTTCCGTCTGGCGTCGGTGAGCAAGCCGCTGCTGACGGCGGTGATCCTGCGACTGGTGGCCGATGGCGTGCTCGACCTGGATGAGCCGGTGCAGCGCTGGCTGCCGGATTTTCGCCCCGCACTGGCCGATGGCAGCGTGCCGCCGATCAGCCTGCGGCAGCTGCTGAGCCATACCAGTGGCCTGGGTTACCGCTTCCTGGAGGCGGATGCGGAAGGCCCCTACGCGCGTGCGGGTGTGAGTGATGGCATGGATGCGAACCCGTTGAGCCTGCAGGAGAACGTGCAGCGCATCGGCCGCTCGCCGCTGCTGTTCCCGCCCGGCAGCCAGTGGCTGTATTCGCTGGGCGTGGATGTGGCCGGTGCGGTGGCCGAGTCCGCCAGTGGGCAGACCCTGCAGCACCTGTTTGATGCCCTGCTGGCGCAGCCGTTGAATCTGCGCGACACCGGCTTCAGCACGATGCATGCGGCGCGCCTGGCGACGCCCTATGTCAGTGATGCGCCGCAGCCGCACCGTTTGCAGGAAGGCGAGATCGTCGCGCCGTTCGATGGCACGGTGGGGATCGAGTACAGCCTGGCGCGTGCCACCGATGCCAGCCGTTACGCCTCGGCAGGGGCAGGGCTGATCGGCAGTGCCGACGACGTCATGAGCGTGCTGGAAGCGCTGCGGGATGTGCGGGCGTCCGCACTGCTGCCGCCGCCGCTGGTGGCGGAGATGGGACGCCTGCAGGCCGGCGAACAGGGGCCGGCCGATCCGCCAGGTTGGGGCTTCGGGCTGGGCTTTGCGGTGCTGCACGATCCGGCGGCGTCCGGCACGCCGCAGGGCGTGGGCACCTGGCGCTGGGGCGGTGCCTACGGCCACAGCTGGTTCGTGGACCCGACGCGTGGCCTCAGCGTTGTGGCCCTGACCAACACACTGTACGAAGGCATGCATGGGGCGTTCGTCGATGCCCTGCGCGATGCGGTGTACCGCGACCTGGGAGCTGCGCGATGAGCGGGCACGCCATCGACGTGTCATCGCCAGCCGGCGAGGCGACGCGGCTGCCGTGGAATGGTCTGCTGGCCCTTGCCGGTGGCAGCTTCATCACCCTGCTCACTGAAACCCTGCCGGCGGGGGTACTGCGGCCGATGGGGCAGAGCCTCGGCGTGAGCGACGCGGCGGTGGGCCAGCTGGTGAGCGTGTATGCGCTGGGTTCGGTGCTGGCCGCGCTGCCGATGACCGCGTTGACCCAGCGGTTGCCACGCCGGCCGCTGCTGCTGGCGGCCATTGCCGGCTTCGTTGTGGTCAACGCGCTGACGGCGCTGACCAGCAACTACACGCTGCTGCTGGTGGTGCGTTTCCTGGCCGGCGTGGGTGCGGGCCTGCTGTGGTCGCTGGTGGCGGGCTACGCCGCGCGCATGGTGGTGCCTTCGCTGCAGGGAAGGGCGATCGCGGTAGCGATGGTGGGCTCACCGCTGGCGCTGTCGCTGGGTGTGCCGGCGGGCACGCTGCTGGGCCAGCAGATCGGTTGGCGCTGGGCGTTCGGCCTGATGGCACTGCTGGCGGTGCTGCTGCTGGGCTGGGTGCGCTGGGCGGTGCCTGCGCTGCCGGCGGCGGGCGGCGGCCAGAGGATGCCGCTGGGCAGCGTGTGGCGCCTGCCCGGTGTACGCAGCACCCTGCTGGTGATGGCGCTGTACGTGCTGGCGCACAACGTGCTCTACACCTACATCGAGCCGTTGGCGATCCTGGCCGATGCACAGCCATGGCTGGACCGCGTGCTTCTGGCGTTTGGCGTGGCGGCGGTGGTCGGCATCGGCATTGCAGGCTGGGGCGTGGACCGGCACCTGCGCGCGCTGGTGTGGGCGGCGGTGGCTGGCTTCGTCGTGGCGGTCGTGGCGCTGCTGCTGTGGCCAGGCGTGCCGCAGGTTCTGCTGCTGGCCAGCGTGATCTGGGGCGTAGCGTTTGGCGCTGTGCCGACGCTGTTCCAGACCGCAGTGGCCCGGCGTGCCGGCGCCGCGGCTGATCTGGCGCAGTCGATGCTGGTGACCGGTTGGAACCTGGCGATTGCTGCTGGCGGAGTGGCCGGTGGCGTGGTGCTGCAATCGGTCGGTGCGGGTCAGCTGGCGTGGCTGCCGCTGCTGTTGCTGGCGGTGTGTGCGGCGTGGCTGTGGGCGCGGCCGAAGGCCTGGGCGTAATCCGTAGTGGAGTGGGGCCAGCGGACGGCCCCCGGTCATGCCATCCACGCGTGGCGTGGATCTACCGGGTGCGGCGACCCGGGTTGGCGGTCATTCTTCCGGTGCAGCCTGTTCGATCGGCACCGTGCGTGGATTCTGCATGTCTTCCCGCGCGGCGCCGTAACGTTGCTTGCGCTGCTGGTGGAAGGCGATGAACGCATCACGCGGCAGCGGCCGTGAGAACAGCCAGCCTTGCCCGAACTGCACCTGCTGGCTGTGCAGGTAGGCCAGTTGCGGCTCGGTCTCCACGCCTTCGGCCACCACCCACAGGCCCAGCTCCTTGGCCATGTCGATGATGTGCGGGGTGACCGGGCTGGTGGCGCTTTCGGTGCCGATGGCATCGACGAACGATTTGTCGATCTTCAGCGCGTCCAATGGCAGCTGCTGCAGGTACTGCAGGCTGGAATAGCCAACGCCGAAATCATCGATGGCGACGCTGTGGCCGGCACGCCGCGCGGCGGCCAGCATGGTGCGCGCGCGGTCGGCATCGAGGAAGCCGCGCTCGGTGGCTTCCAGCCAGATCTGCTGCGGCAGGATCCCACTGCCGGCCATGCGCTCGGTGATCGACCTCAGGGCGCGGCCGCTGATGATGTCGCCGGCATCGAGGTTGATCGCGATGTGGGCGCTGCGGTCCTGCACCAGCAGATCACGCATGTCGTCCACGACGTTCTCGATCACCAGATCGGTCAATGCGGTGATCAGGCCATGCTCTTCTGCCAGCGGTACGAAGATGTCCGGCCGCACCTGGGAGCCATCGGGACGCTGCCAGCGCACCAGCGCCTCGGCACCCACGCAGATGCCGGTTTCCAGTTCGATGATGGGCTGGTAGTGCAGGTAGAGCTCACGGCGGCGGATGGCCACGGCCAGCTCGCCACGCAGCGACAGGCGGCGGCGCGACAACCAGATCACCAGCCCGGCTCCGGCGGCGGCCAGCAGCAGGCCCAAGGGCACGAACAGCCAGGCCTGCTGGCGGAAGGTCGCGGCCAGGGCGGTGCGCGGTGCGGTGGCGATGGCCAGCCATTCGCCATTGCGGGCGGTGGCGTACAGGGTGTCCTTGTCCAGCCCTTCGCCGGGGTCGCGCAGCTGCTGCTGCAGCAGGGCGTTGTCCATGCCGCTCTGGCCGGACAGCAGGCGCCCATCGGGGCTGGCCAGGGCCAGCCGCACCTGCGGGTCGGCAATGACATCGATGAAGCGCCGGGGATCGACCAAGGTGTCATAGGCGCCATAGGTGACAGCGATGACCTTGCTGCCGTCGGTGGTCTGCGGGCGCACATCCAGGCTGATGCCGGCACCGTCGCTGGTGACGTGGTCCGGTGCAGGCTGGTCGGCGTCGCCGTTGAACATGCCCCATGAGGTGCAGCGTAGTTTGCCGCCCTCGAAGTAGCCCATCTGGTCGACCGACGGTGTGGTCATCACCAGGCTCTGCATGCGCCGGATATGTTCGGCGCTGCAGGGGGGCAGGCGCGATGCTTCTGCGGATCTGAGCACCGTCAGCGACTGTTCGTAGGACACATCGGCGCGGCGCAGGGCGCGTTCGGCAATTTCCCGCAGGCGGCTCTGCTCCACGCTGACGGCGCGGTCCCAGGTGGCATAGACCATCACCGCGATCGGTACGAGGGCGGCCAGGATGGCCAGCAGCGTCGCGGCGATGATGACGCCCAGCCGGCTCACGGGCCAGCTTCCAGAGGGCGGGGCAGGGCGCTGGTCATGGCGGGGCCGGTCCTTGATCGGATGCCCTATCTGAGCATGTTGGGCCGCGCGGGGAAATGGGCAGCCGTGCCGAGGGGGCGGAGCATGGGGTGAAAGCGTGAGGAATTGACGCTTTTGCCCGGTGGCGCTGGCGCCCGGCGCGGCAGAGGACTACCGTCGAGGGCTTGACCCGCCCCCTTCCCGGACCCATGACCGAGCCCGCCACGCCCCCCGAGCACCTGCGCCGCAGCCTGTCCAACCGTCACCTGCAACTGATCGCCATCGGCGGTGCCATCGGTACCGGCCTGTTCATGGGGTCGGGCAAGACCATCAGTCTGGCCGGTCCGTCCATCCTCTTCGTCTACCTCATCATCGGCGCGATGCTGTTCTTCGTGATGCGCGCGATGGGCGAACTGCTGCTGTCCAACCTGCAGTACAAGTCCTTCATCGACTTCTCCACCGATCTGCTGGGCCCCTGGGCCGGGTTCTTCTGCGGCTGGACGTACTGGTTCTGCTGGATCGTCACCGCCATCGCCGATGTCATCGCCATCGCGGCCTATGCGCAGTTCTGGTTTCCCGAGCTGCAGGCGTGGATACCCGCACTGCTGTGCGTGATGCTGCTGCTGGGCCTGAACCTGGTGACCGTCAAGCTGTTCGGCGAAATGGAATTCTGGTTTGCGTTGATCAAGATCGTGGCCATCTGCGCCCTGATCATCACCGGTGCCGGCCTGGTGGCCTGGGGCTTCACTTCGCCCAGCGGGCACACGGCCTCGCTGTCCAACCTGTGGAACGATGGCGGGATGTTCCCGATGGGCCTGGTGGGTTTCTTCGCCGGGTTCCAGATTGCGGTGTTCGCCTTCGTCGGCATCGAGCTGGTGGGCACCACCGCCGCTGAAACCGCCAACCCGGAGCGCAACCTGCCCAAGGCGATCAACTCGATCCCGGTGCGCATCATCATTTTCTACGTGCTGGCCCTGGTGGCGATCATGGCGGTGACGCCCTGGCGGCAGGTCGTGCCGGACAAGAGTCCGTTCGTGCAGCTGTTCGTGCTGGCCGGCATTCCTGCCGCCGCCAGCCTGATCAACTTCGTGGTGCTTACCTCGGCCACCTCGTCGGCCAACAGCGGGATCTTCTCCACCAGCCGCATGCTGTACGGCCTGGCCGAAGAGGGCCACGCGCCGCGGGGCCTGTCGCGGCTGTCGCGCGCGGCGGTGCCGGCCCGTGGTCTGCTGTTCTCGTGCCTGTGCCTGCTGGGCGGCACCCTGCTGATCTATCTTATCCCCAATCTGGTGACGGCCTTCACGCTGGTGACTACGCTGGCCACGGTGCTCTTCATCTTCGTCTGGTCGCTGATTCTGGTGGCCTACATGGTCTACCGTCGCCGCTACCCGGAACGCCACGCGGCCTCGATCTTCAAGATGCCCGGCGGCGTTGCGATGTGCTGGGCGTGCCTGGTGTTCTTCGTGGGCGTGCTGGTGCTGCTGAGCCTGCAGGCCGACACCCGCCAGGCGCTTGTCGCCAGCCCGGTGTGGTTCGTGCTGCTGGGCGCGGGGTACTGGCTGCGGAGCCGACGCCGGTAGCGTCGACCGTTGGTCGACTGTCGCGCGTGGCGCGGGGTTTTGGCGAACTGATTGGAGAGCAGTCGACCAACGGTCGACTCTACCCCGTCGGCCGGGCATGAACCGGTGGCACGGCGCGGGGTTTTGGCGAACTGATTGGAGAGCAGTCGACCAACGGTCGACTCTACCGGGGCGCCTACCGCGCCATTCACCCGGATTTCGCAGGTGCGGCCGGATCATCCGGCCGCCATGTTTCTCCATCCCGCCCTCGTTGCGCTGTTGCTGCTGCCGGGCCTGGCCAGTGCCCGCACGGTGTACCGCTGCGTGCAGGGCAATACGGTCAGCCTGGCTACAGCGCCGGAGCCGGGCTCCCGCTGTACGCCCAAGGATATCGACGACAACGCCATCCAGACCCCCAACCTGTGGGGCAACATGGGGGTGTTCAGCGGCGTGCTGTACGAACGTGAGCAGGACGGAAAGCTCGTCTATTCCACCCGCAACCTGCCCGGTTCACGGGTGTTCCTGAAGTTCACCGTTGCCACCCCGCCCGGTGAACCGGCCCACGAGGGCCTGGGCAGGGTCGGCAAGCCGCAGCTGGCTCCGCATGCCAGGCAGTTCAAGGCGGCGGCCAAGGCCACCGGTGTTGATGACGCCTGGCTGCGCGCGATTGCCCATGCCGAAAGCAATTTCGATGCGCTGGCCGTATCCAGCAAGGGCGCGCAGGGAGTGATGCAGCTGATGCCCGAGACCGCGCTGGAGTACGGGGTGCGTGATCCGTTCTCGCCACAGCAGTCCATCGACGGCGGTGCCCGCTACATGCGCGCCCTGCTGCGCCGCTACAACGGCGACCGCCCCTTGGCCGCGGCCGCCTACAACGCGGGCATCGGTGCGGTCAGCCGCTACCGCGGCGTGCCCCCGTATGCCGAAACCCTCGCCTACGTGGACAAGGTGATGGCGTTGTACGCGCGTTATCGCGAAGCGATGGGCATCCGCACCGAGGTGCCGGCCAGGTAACGGCTACTCGAACGGGTAGAGGGCATGCTGCCCGCGCGTACCGACAGCGGCGATCGCGTCGCGGACATCGGCGCGCTGCAGGACCTGTTGCTTGCGCGCAATGCGTTCGGTGTCCAGCGGCCATTTGGGGATGTCGCCGTAATCCTGTACCCACTGCAGCGCAGCCTGGCGGGATTCCGGATCGCGCAGGCGCCTGATGAGCTCGGCAGCGGCGTCATCCAGTCGATCCTGGGCGAGCAAGGCCACCAGGTACGGCTCACGATCGCTGCCCTTGCGCGCGGCGATGGCGGCGGTGGCGCGTGCCACGCCTGGCGCATCACCCTGCTGCTGATACGCCACCACCCGCACCAGATCGGCAACGCTTCTGCCGTAGTCGCTGACAGCGTGCAGCTCACTCACAAGGGCGAGGGCCTGCGCGGGCTGCCGATCATCGGCCAGCCACAGCGCCAGATTCAACTGCTGGCTGACAGCGGGATGCCCATTGGTGCCGAACGTCATGGCGTAGCGCAGGGTGGTGATCGCCGCCTCGGTCTGGCCCAGCCGGCGCTGTGCCTCGGCGCGCAGGTTGAGCAGCCACGCCATATCCATCAGCGCGTCGTCATCGTGCGCATGGAAGGCCGGTGTGACATCGGCAAACGCCGCGCTGGCCTCGATCAGGCCGACGTTGTCACCGGCCTGCAGCAGGCCGTTCAGCAGTGCAGTGACGCGGGGCAGCTGGAGGGGATCTGCCTGCACATCGCGGCGCAGGCGCGCGACGTAGGGGGCGAGCGCCGCTTCGGGCGAGAGCGGTGCAGCGCGGCCGGCCATCGCTGCATCGAAGCGGTGGTCGATGCTCAGGTACAGCAGCGGCATCGGCTCGTCGATGCGTTCGACCGTGCGCTGCAGTGCCTCGGCCTGGCCGGTATCAGCCTGCAGCTCGGCCAAGCGCTGCCACCGGTACTGCGGGGCCTGGCCCGCATCTGTCCACTGCGCATCGAACAGCGCCTGCAGCAGGGGCTGCAGCGCGGCGTTGTCATGGCGCAACGCCTGCGTCAGGTAGTTGACCAGTGCCGGCCGGAAGCGATCGCTGGCATCGCTGCTGTCCCTGGCCAGTGCCTCGCACAGGGCGCGTGCGGCGTCCACGGGCCGATCGGCACGCGCGAAGAACACTGCACGAAGATCCTGCGGATAGCTCCGCTCGGGGGTGAGCGCCTGTGCCTTCTGCAGCAGGCCCAGTGCCTCGTCGAAGTGTTTGCCTTCGACGGCCAGCCATGCCTCGAGTTCATAGGCGCCGGCCCGCAGGGCATTGTTGCTGCGGGCAAACCCCGGGTCATGCCGCAGGCGCTCCAGCAAGGCGCGGGCACGCGGATAGTCGCCCTGTTCGGCGGCCGACCAGCTCATGCGCAGCTGCTGGGAGGGTGTGGCCTCGGACATCGCGCTGGCCAGTTTCTGCGCTGGAAGATTTGCTGCCCCGGCCCAGGGTGCGGCAGACAGTGCAAGTGTGAGCAGGAGCGTGCGGGTGAACGTCGTGGGCATGTCCGGGTTCCGGAATCGAGTCAGCGGGATGTGTCGTTGCCAAACAGGTCGTAGCGCTCGACGCGGCCCACCTTGGCCAGGGCGGCCTGGACGTCGGGCCGGGCCACCAGTTCGCGCCAACGTGCCTGCATGGTGGCCTCGGCGGGCAGCGTGGGTGCGCGGCGCATCTCCTGCAGCGCCAGCAGTGCGCTGCTGCGCAGCTTCAACGACTCGAGCTGCACGATCAGCATGGCCGTCGCTTCATTCATCCGCCCCGCTGCCAACGGCAGCTCGTAGAGCAGACTGGCCGCGGCAGGTCCCTGTTCGACCACGCCGCGCGCGGCGGCGGCCGCTTCGGCTTTGTCGCCACGATGCTGTGCAGCCACGAAGCGGATGTAGTTGCGTTGGGCGATGCCGTAACCGGACAGCGTGCCGGCGGAGGCCACGGCGGCGTCTGCCTCTTCGTATCGGCCAAGGGCGAGGAGCAACAGGCCGAGATCCAGCTGGTCCTGCGGCGCACGGGGCGTTCCGTCCGTCATCTGTACGACCGTGTGCAGGGTATCCACGGCGGCCTCGGGTTGGCCCAGGTTGCGCTGCGCACGGGCACGCAGGGTCAGCAGTGGCGGCACCCCTTCAAGCTGTGGGCCGCCGGAGCGGGCCTTTGCCACGGTCGTGGCTGCGTCATCGGTGATGGCTAACACCTGTGCGTTGTCGCCCACCATGAGGGCGGCCGCGCTGAGGCGGGCAAGGCTCGCGTCGCGGTCGCCGTTGAGCGAAGCGCGCACGCGCTGCGCATCCATCTGGCGCTGCGCGGCCTGGCGCGGATCAAAGCGCGGATCGGCGCGATCGATGTAGGCGTCAAAGCGTTTGTCGCTGCGAAGCTGGATGATCTCCATCGGGCCGTCGATGCGCGCTACCGTGGCGCGCACCGCCTCACTGTCGCCGGCGTCGTGCTGCAGGCCCGCCAGGATGAGCCACAGGTCGGATGGTTCCTCGCCATCGCTCAGCCACTGGTGGTCGAACAGTGCCTGCAGCAGTTCGCGACGCTCGGTGGGAGCGTTGATGAGGCCGCGCTGCATCTGTTCGATGCGTTCCCGCGTGATCGGCATGGACCCGCCAGCTTTGCCGATGGCTTTTACCAACAGCGTGGCGGCGGGCTTGAGGCTGCCCTGTGCTGCTTCGATGGAGCTCAGGGTGAAGAGGGGCAGCACGGCGTCAGGCGCCAATGCGATGGCCAGCTGCGCGTGCTCGGTGGCCTGTGGATACCGGCGCAGGGTCGCGGCCGTCATCGCAGCGATGCTCAAGGCCCGCACCCGCACGTCCACGGGTGCCGAGGCCATGCGCGGATCGGCGACCATCATATCGGCGGCGAGTGCCGCCTCCTGGATGCGGCCCGCGTTCATCAGCTGCGTTGCCTGTGCGATCTGCGCCTCGATCGACGTGTCAGTGTCCTCGGCGGAGCGTGGCGCCACGCTCTCCCCTGCCGACAGGGACGCGGTGGGGGCGAGCAGAACGGCAGCGAGCAACAGGGTGAGCGTAGGTCCAGACATGCGTCGACACCTTCCATGGAGTGCGCCGATTGAAGCCCGATTGCGAGGGCGTTACAAGTGTCGCGCTCGACGCCGTTGCAGCCAGCGTCTATGGTCGTGGCCTCTTCCTGGGCAGGGCGAATGCGAGCGATGGCACGGCGGCAGTGGATGGCAGTGGGTGTTGTGGTGGTGGCAACGGCCGCTGCGCTGGCGGCCACCTGGTGGGAACGCCCCGCGCAGGTACCGGCTGCACCCGCTGGCCCGCCGCCCACGCCGCTGGCCTGGACCGCGCAGATCGAACCGCTGGCCGGTGACGGCCACCCCGGTGACCGCGACGGTCCTTCTGCGCAGGCGCGCTTCGCCGAACCCTATGCGCTGCTGCGCGCCGCCGATGGCAGCGTCTACTTCACCGATGCCGGCGACAACAACCGGATCCGCCGCCAGCTGCCTGATGGTCGCATGGAGACGGTGGCCGGGCAGGGCGAGGGGCTGGCCGACGGGCCGGGCCCGCAGGCGCGCTTCAACACGCCCTCGGGCATTGCGGCCGACGCGCACGGCAATCTGTATGTGGCCGACACCGGCAACCACGCGATCCGCCGCATCGGCACTGATGGCCAGGTGACGACCGTGGCCGGTGGCACGCAGGGCTTTGCCGATGGCCCGGCGGCCCAGGCGCGCTTCGACGGCCCGATGGGCATCGCGGTGGATGCACAGGGGCAGGTGTTCGTGGCCGATACCTGGAACGACCGCATCCGGGTGATCGGCACCGATGGCACGGTGCGCACGCTGGCTGGCGGTGATCGGCCAGGCTTCGCCGATTCGGTGGGCGCCGAGGCCCGCTTCGATACACCCGTGGCGTTGGCCTTCGATGCGCACGGGGCGCTGCTGGTGGCCGACTTCTTCAACAATGCGGTGCGACGCGTCGGTGCCGATGGCACGGTCAGCACCGTGGTCGGCAACGGCGGTGTCATCAATGGGCCGCTTTCGCTGGCCACGACCCACGACGGCGTGCTGTACGTGGGTGATTTTGGCGGACGCATCGTGCAGGTGACGCCGCAGGGCCACCAGATCGCACTGCTGGGCAACGACCGGTTGCCACGCCTGGCGCGGCCCAGCGGCTTGGCCGTGGAGGACGATGGCAGCCTGCTGGTGGCCGACGCTGCGGGCTATCGCGTGCACCGCGTGCGTCCACTGGCGGTGGGCGCGCTGCCGGCACCTGCACTGGTGGGCCCGGCGGCCGATGCCGCACTGCCGGAGACGGGCGGGCGCTGGCCGCTGGCCCCGCAGCAGGGCTGGCACGAAGTGGTCGGCACGCTGGGAGAGGTGCGCGGCACCTTCACGGGCGAGAGCCGCCATCACCTGCATGGGGGCTTCGATGTGCGAGGCGATGTGGGGCAGACCGTGCTGGCCATTGCCGAGGGCAGGATCAGCAGCCCGATCGCGGCCTGGAGCCTGGGCGGCCAGGCCGAGGGGCTGGCGGTGGGGCGCCTGAACTACATCCACATGCGGGTGGGCCGCACGCCGAAGGGTGAGCCATTCGACGCACGTTGGCAGCCCCTGTATGACGACGCTGGCAAGCTGGAACGCATCCGCGTGCGGCGTGGTACGCGCATCCATGTGGGTGACCGGCTGGGCAGCATCAACAGCCAAGCCCACGTGCACCTGCAGGTGGGTACGAGCGGGTTCGAGACCAATGCGGTGGCGTTGGGTTTCACCGGCTATGCGGACCACTTCGCACCGCGCATCACCGAGGTCAGCCTGCTGGATGACAACGACCAGCCACTGGCCGCCGGCAGCGATGGCGTGGTGATGCTGGCGCGGCAGGGGCGCGGCGTGCAGATCGTGGTGGAGGCGTGGGACCAGGTCGACAACAACCTGCCGCGTCGCCGCCTGGGGCCGTACCAGGTGGGCTACCAGATCCTGGATGCGGGCGGACAACCGCTGCAGGGCTATGAACAGCCGCGCTGGAACATCGTGTTCAACCGCATGCCACCGCAGAAGCAGGCAGTGAAGGTGGCCTATGCGCCTGACAGTGGCATCACCGTGCATGGCAGCGCGGTGACCCGCTTCCGCTATCTGGCGACCAACACCGTGCGCGACGGGCTGATGGAAACCGGGCGCTGGCAGCCGGCGGCGCTGCCGCCGGGCGAGTACATCATCCGTGGCAGTGCGCGCGATTACAGCGGCAACGAAGGCATCGGCAAGCGCGATGTCAGGGTGCGGCTGCTGCCATAGCGGCGGGCGGCGCACCGCAGCGTTCGCGTTCGGCGTCCATGTCTTCCAGCGGCCGCACTTCGATGCTGCCAAAGCGTGCCCAGGGGAACTGGCGGGCGATGCGCATGGCGTCGTCGCGATTGCGTGCGCGGATGAGGTTGAATCCGGCGAGGAGTTCGCGGGTTTCGGCGAAGGGGCCATCGAGCACGCGGCTGTTGCCATCACGCACGCGCAGGGTCTGGGCGGTGTCGACCGGCTGCAGCTTCTGCGCGGCGATCAGGGTGCCTTCGGCCTGCAGCTGGTCGGCGTGGGTGAGGCAGTCGCGCATGAGTGCATTGAATTCTTCGCTGGGCAGGGCCTGCAGCAGGGCGGGTTCGATGTAGATGAGGAGCAGGTACTGCTGCATGGCACGGTCCTGGCGGGGCGGGTGCCCATGATGGCGCAGGTTTGCCTGCGGGCATGCTGCAGCGCGAAAGGCCGCCTGCGGCGGGCGACCAGCGAACGGCGGAGCCCCTCCGTGGTGGTTCATTCGCAGGGGCTTCCGGGTTGGGCCGGTCGGGGTGGTGGCGCGGGACACGCCGTTAACCCATCCATGGGGGCTCGTAGGCGCCATCCATGGCGCCTGCGGTCCCGCGCCCCCACCCCGCCCGGCCCCGGACAGGTTCACGCGGCTGACCCACCACGGGAAATCAAAAACAAAGGCAAGAGCGGGTCGCTTCGCTCGCAAAGCCGAGGCCGCCAGCGCATTGCTTTGGCTTTGGCTTTTGTTTTTTCTCTTGATCTTCCGGGGTGGGCGCGCGGGAATGTGTCCGTGGCCGGGAGGGTGGGTTGGCTGGGGGCGTGAGCCGCATGGATGCGGCGACCGAGCCTACATGGACGTATTCACGGCGTCCCCCAGCCAACCCACCCTCCCGGCCAAACGCCAGTCCCAGGATTTCAGCAGCTCACCACGGAGGGGCTCCGCCGTTCGCCGATCCCCCGCCGCAGGCGCGCTTTCCGCGCAGGAAATAATTCTCACGGAACCTGTCGATTCCCGCCCTCCCGGTTCGTCGTACCAGATGAAGGGCACGCAGAACGCTGCCCACCGGAGACCGACATGAAAGTGATGGTGATCGTCAAAGCCAACGCCGATTCCGAAGCCGGCCGCATGCCCAGCGAACAGGGACTGGCTGAAATGGGCGCCTACAACGAACAGCTCGTCGCCGCCGGAATCATGCTCGCCGGTGAAGGCCTGCACGCCACCGCACGTGGCCGCCGCATTCATTTTGGTGCAGCCGCCCCGCAGGTGCAGGCCGGTCCGTTCGGCCCGCCTGACCAGCAGATCGCCGGCTTCTGGCTGTGGAACGTGCGCTCGCTGGACGAGGCCATCGAGTGGGCCAGCCGCGCCCCGTTCGGCGCCGGCGGCACCCTTGAGCTGCGCCCGCTGATCACCGCCGAAGATTTCGGCGAGGCCTTCACTCCCGAATTACAGCAGCAGGAACAGCGTCTGCGGGACCAGCTCGAAAACTGACCGGACCCACACCGCGACCCCCCGAATGATCCGCCGGCATGACCCGGCGCAACCACCCAACGGAGTACCGCCATGAAACTCATTCCCTTCCTTGGCTTCAGCGGCCAGGCCCATGATGCGATGGCCTTCTACGCCAAGGCCCTTGGTGGCCAGGTCACCTCGGAAATGAAGTACCGCGACATGCCCCCGTCCGATGGCTCGCCGGGCTGCAATGAAATGCCGGCCGAAACCCTCGATCATGTGGCTCACAGCCAACTGGAAATCGGTGGCGCCATCCTGATGGCAGCCGATGGCCCCGGCGGTGGCGAGGGCGGTTCGACCACCATCAACGTGGATGTGGACAGTATCGAAGAGGCCGAGCGCGTGTTTGCTGCACTGGCCGAGGGCGGCCAGGTGCAGATGCCGATTGCCGAAACCTTCTGGGCCCATCGCTGGGGCATGCTGATCGACCGCTACGGCAAGCCGTGGATGGTCAACTGCATGAAGCAGCCCTGATCCCGTCCCCTTTCCCGTTACCCGCAGAGGAAACGCAACGA
Source organism: Stenotrophomonas sp. ESTM1D_MKCIP4_1 (assembly GCF_003086895.1). NCBI lineage: Bacteria > Pseudomonadati > Pseudomonadota > Gammaproteobacteria > Lysobacterales > Lysobacteraceae > Stenotrophomonas > Stenotrophomonas sp. ESTM1D_MKCIP4_1. The sequence continues at coordinate 525,127 of NZ_CP026004.1, forward strand.
TGAGTGCACCGCAACCGCAGATGATCTTCGTCAACCTGCCCGTGCTCGACCTGCAGCAGTCCAAGGCCTTCTTCAGTGCGCTGGGCTACAGCTTCAACCCGGCGTACACCAACGAGGATGCCGCCTGCATGATCATCAGCGAAAGCATCTTCGTGATGTTGCTGGTGAAGCCGTTCTTCCAGCAGTTCACCAACAAGGCCATCGCCGATGCGCATGCGCAGACCGAGGTGATCACCTGCCTGTCGGCGGACAGCCGCAGGGCGGTGGACGTGCTGGTGGACAAGGCGGTGGCCGCTGGGGGCAGTGAACCGCAGCCTGCGCGTGACTATGGCTTCATGTACCAGCGCAGCTTCCAGGACCTGGATGGCCACCTGTGGGAAATCGCACACATGGACGGCGAGCCGGGCTGATGGCCGATGCCGTGCGGGGGCGCTTGTACGGGTACGGCCTGCGTGCTGTGATCGGGGCATGACCGAACCTGCCCTGAGCCAGCGCCTGGAAACCCTCTGGCGGATGGAATCGCCGGTGTTGATCGCGCGCCTGGCGCGGCTGCTCGGCGGTGATGTCGGCCGTGCCGAGGAGCTGGCACAGGACACCTGGCTGGCCGCGCTGGAGCGCTGGCCGGCGCAGGGCTTCCCGGACAACCCCGGAGCCTGGCTGATGACCACTGCGCGCAACCGCGCCATTGATGTGCTGCGCCAGCACCAGCGCGTGGCGCAGCAGCATGCGCAATGGGGTGAGGAGCTGCACCCGGCGGCACTGCCTGCGCCGGATGAAAGCCAGGCACTGGAAGATGACCTGGGCGATGACCTGCTGCGGCTGATGTTCGTGGCCTGCCACCCGGTACTGCCGGCCGATGCACGGGTGGCGCTGACCCTGCGCCTGCTGGGCGGGCTGACCACCAGCGAGATCGCCCGCGCCTTCCTGCAGCCGGAGCCGACCATCGCCCAGCGCATCGTGCGGGCCAAACGCACCCTGGTGCAGAAGCAGGTTCCCTACGAAGTGCCGCGCACCGAGGCGCTGCCCGAGCGGCTGGCGTCGGTGCTGGAAGCGATCTATCTGGTGTTCAACGAAGGGTATGCGGCCAGTGCCGGCGATGACTGGATGCGGCCGGCACTGTGCGAGGAGGCCCTGCGCCTGGCGCGCATTCTCGCCCACCGCCTGCCCGCGCCGCCGGTGCTGGGCCTGCTGGCGTTGATGGAACTGCAGGCGTCGCGTGCGGCGGCGCGCGTGGATGCTCAGGGCGAGCCGGTGCTGCTGGACGTGCAGAACCGTGCGCGCTGGGACTGGTTGCAGATTGAACGTGGCCAGCAAGTGCTGGAACGCGCGCTGCAGGCCGGTGGCGGTGATGATGCCTATGTACTGCAGGCACGCATCGCGGCCTGCCATGCGGCGGCGCGCCGCGCGGAAGACACTGACTGGGCACGCATTGCCGCGCTCTATGCGCGGCTGCTGCAGGTGATGCCATCGCCGGTGGTGGCCCTCAACCGGGTGGTCGCGGTGTCACGCAGCGACGGCGCGTTCGCCGCCTGGGCGTTGTTGCAGCCACTGCTGGTGGATGCGCGCCTGCAGGGCTATGCGCCTTTGCAGGTGGTGCGCGGCGAGCTGCTGCTGCAGTTGGGGCGGGAACGTGATGCGCGGGATGCGTTTGCCGCGGCGGCGGCATTGACCGGCAATGCACGGGAGCGGGCGTTGCTGCTGTCGCGCGCCCATCGAACGGGGTCAGAGCCCTTTCCCGACGGGAAAGGGCTCTGACCCCGGTCCCAGGACAGGGCGCGGGCCTGTCGATTCCCATTACACTCCGGAAGGATTTTCCTGCTGGAGAGAGCAATGAAACGAGCGGTACTGGGCATGCTGGCCCTGTCGGTGTCGAGCGCACTGATGGCGGCCACGCCGAAATTCGATGGCGCGCGGATCTCCGCCGACGTCAAGGAGCTGGCCTCTGACGCCTACGAGGGCCGTTCGCCGGCCACCGCGGGTGAAGAAAAGACCATTGCCTACCTCAGCAAGCAGTTTGCCGCCGCCGGCCTGCAGCCGGGCGGTGACCTGAAGGACGGCAAGCGCCTGTGGACCCAGGCCGTTCCGCTGCGCAAGGGCGACATCGTCGGCACGCCGCAGCTGGCCCTGCATCAGGGCGGCAAGACCCTTACCCTCGACCAGGGCAAGCAGATCGCCGTACGCGCGGCGATGAACGGCGCTACCGAGGTCGATATCAGCAAGGCGCCGCTGGTCTTCCTCGGCTACGGCGTGAAGGCGCCGGAGCGCAACTGGGACGACTTCAAGGGCGTGGACCTGAAGGGCAAGATCGCGGTGGTGCTGATCAACGACCCCGATTTTGAAACCGGCAAGGGCGATTTCGATGGCAAGGGCATGACCTGGTACGGGCGCTGGCCGTACAAGTACGAGGAAGGCGCACGCCAGGGCGCGCTGGGTGTGCTGATCGTGCACGAGACCGCACCGGCGTCCTACGGCTGGGCCACCGTGGCCGGTTCCAACACCAACACCATGTTCGACGTGGTGCGTGACAACCCGGGCGAAACCCATCCGTTGCTGGAAGGCTGGATCCAGCGCGACCTGGCCGTGGAGCTGTTCCGCTCGGCCGGGCAGGACTTCGAGGCGCTGAAGAAGAAGGCGCAGCAGCGCGACTTCACCCCGGTACCGCTGACCGGTGCCAGCCTGGATGCGAAGTACGCGGTGAAGACCGAAGTGATCACCTCGCACAACGTGGCCGCGCGCCTGGAAGGCAGCAGCCACCCGAACGAGACCATCATCTACAGCGCGCACTGGGACCACATCGGCGTGGGCGAGCCGGATGCACGTGGTGACCGCATCTTCAACGGCGCGCTGGACAACGCCAGTGGCACCGCTTCGCTGATCGAACTGGCGCGCGGCTTTGCCAAGGGGCCGCGCCCGCAGCGCTCGCTGCTGTTCCTGGCGGTCACCGCGGAGGAGAAGGGCCTGCTGGGTTCGGAGTACTACGCCACCCATCCGCTGTACCCGCTGGAAACCACGGTAGCCGCGATCAACATGGACGGCATGGCGCCGTTCGGGCCCTCGCGCGACTTCGGCATCTACGGCACGGCGCGCTTCGAGCTGCTGGACCAGCTGAAGGACGTGGCCAAGGGCTGGGACATCCGCTACACCCCGGACCCGAAGCCGGAAGCCGGCCTGTTCTTCCGTTCCGATCACTTCTCGTTCGCCAAGCGCGGCGTGCCGGCGCTGTCCTGGTCGGCCGGTGAGGACTGGGTGGACGGTGGGGTTGCCGCTGGCAAGAAGGCTTCGGCCGATTACACCGCCAAGCGCTACCACCAGCAGGGTGACGAATGGCAGCCGGACTGGGTGTTTGCCGGTGCCGCCCGCGACCTGGAAGTGCTCTACACGCTGGGCAGCCAGCTGGCCAATTCGCGCCGCTGGCCGAACTGGAGCACCGACGAGTCGTTCCGCGCCGTGCGTGACAGCAGCGCCGACCAGCGCAGGTAAGAGGAACCGGTGTGGTGCCGGCCAGCGGCCGGCACTACCGGGACCAGCCGATACGATCAGATCGGCTTCCATCCCCGCTTTCCGGCGCTTCGTCGCAGGGCGCTTGTCAGCCTGGTGGGCCGGCCTATGCTCGGCTCACCCCCTTCCTCCAAGGCGCCGTCGTGATCGCCAGTCTCACTCTCATCTTCCGTCACCTGTTGGCCTGGGCCGTGGCACTGCTGGTGGCCGGCATGGTCTGGAGCGGCATCTTCAGCGGCATGAATGACGGCCCCGGCTGGATCTTCGGCCTGCTGGCGATGTTCCTGATGATCAGCGCGCTGGGCAGTGCCATCACCCACGTGCGCCGGGTGTGGCTGATTGCCGGACGCCTGGACGGCAGTACCCTGTCCGGGCACCAGCGGCGCCAGATCGAGGTGCCGCTGGATGCCGGCCCGGCCTTCGCGCTGGTAGAGGCCGCCGTGGCCGAACTGCCGCGCGTGGAAGACGTGGAGAGCGCCGCTGGCAGCCTGCAGGTGCGCGCCTATGTGCGCCGCGTCGACCCCTGGAATGGCCGCCAGCCGTCGCGCTGGAACCTGCCGGCACGGCTGGCCATCAAGCGCAACAGCGTGCAGGCCACGGTCACCCCGGGACAGGGCACCAGTACCGTCACCCTGTTGTTCGAGCCTGACGCCGGCTGGTGGGCCGATCTGCTGGCGCTGGACGAGGGCAGCAACTTCGAGAATGCCGAGGCGGTCACCCGCGCGATCACCCGGCGCGTGGCCGACCAGCGCCGCGACGAGCAGGCCGCCGCCGAACAGACCCAGGTGGAAAAGGAACTGTCGGTGGCCCGCCTCAACCTGCTGCATGCGCAGGTGGAACCGCACTTCCTCTACAACACCTTGGCCAACGCGCAGGTGCTTACCCGCACCGATCCGGGCCGTGCCGAACAGATGCTCGGCCACCTGATCCAGTACCTGCGCAGTTCGCTGCCGCAGGTGGATGAATCGGTATCCACGCTGGGCGTGGAACTGGAGCGCACCCGCGCCTACCTGGAAATCCTGCGTATCCGCATGGGCGCGCGGCTGGCGGTGGAGGTGCAGGTGCCCAACGAACTGCACGGCGTGCACCTGCCGGCGATGGCATTGCAGACGCTGGTTGAAAACGCGATCAAGCACGGCCTGGAACCCAAGCCCGGCGGCGGCACGATCTGGATCCTAGCGCGTGGTTTCGATGACCACGTGACGGTGACCGTGGCCGACGACGGCCTGGGCTTCGGCCAGGGCACCAGCGGTACCGGCATCGGCCTGAAGAACCTGCGCGAGCGTCTGCGCCTGACCTGCGGCGAGCAGGCCGGCGTGGCCATCGTCGCCAATTTCCCCAGCGGCGTGGCCGCCACCATGACCCTGCCGCAGCCCGCCAAGGAGCGCAGCCATGCCGCTTGAAGCCCTGATTGCCGAAGACGAGGAACTGCTGCGGCAGTCGCTGGTGGAACAGCTGGGCCGGTTGTGGCCGGAACTGAAGCTGGTGGCCGAGTGCGAGGATGGTGCCAGCGCACTGGAACAGCTGGCCGAGAAGCAGCCGGACATCGCCTTCCTGGATATCCGCATGCCCGGCATCAGCGGTATCGAGGTGGCGCGCGCGCTGTCCGAGCTGAGCCCTCGCACGCAGGTGGTGTTCGTCACCGCCTATGACCAGTACGCCATCGATGCGTTCGAGCAGGGGGCGATGGATTACCTGTTGAAGCCGGTCAGCGATGAGCGCCTGCTGGCCACGCGCGAGCGCCTTCTTTCGCGGCTGCCCACTGCGCGCCAGGATGATGCGGTGCTGGAACGCCTGCTGCAGCGCCTGGGGCCCTCATCGGGCGCCGCCGAGCGCCCGCCGCTGGCCTGGATCACCGCCAGCAATGGTCGCGATACGCAGTTGATCATGCTTGAGGACGTGGTCTACTTCCGCGCCGACAACAAGTACACCACCGTGGTCACCGGTGCGGGCGAGAGCCTGCTGCGCACGCCGCTGCGCGAGCTGCTGGAAGTGCTCGACCCGCAGCACTTCCGCCAGGTGCATCGTTCGACCATCGTCAACATGAAGGCGGTGGCGGCGGTCAGCCGTGACGACACCGGCCGCGGCGTGCTGCGCCTGCGCCAGCGGCCGGAGACACTGGTGGTCAGCCAGCCCTTCATGAGCCTGTTCCGCGGCATGTAGAAAGAACAATGCCACCGTGACCGTGCACGGTGGCATTGTGGATCCCCCCACTTCCCTGGATCAGCGGGCCCGCATCAGTAGGCGGGCTGCAAGGTCAGATCGTGGTGGTGTTCGGTTTCGCCGACATGGTTGAGGCGCCCGACCAGTTCCGAGTGCTGCCGCATGCGGCCGATCTCGGTCATGATGCGGATGTCCTCGTGGCGCAGTTCGCGCTTGGAGGTAACGGCCTGCTTGTAGTCCAGCACCTCCGGGTAGTGCTCGGCCAGATCCAGCGCCTCGGCCACGCATTCAACGCTGTCGGCCTTGGAGGTGATGCGGGCGCGGCTGTTGAACGCTTTCATCCAGCGCTCGAAACCGGCCTGCTGGTCGAACATGTTGGCCATGAACCAGATTACGAAGAGGATCGACACCCACGAGCCGAACACCACGACCACGCGGGTGAAGGTGATGTGGTAATCGTCGCGCCAGAGGTAGTTGGCGATCAGGCCAAGAATGAGCAGTGAGGCTGCCTGCCAGCCGATGATCGAGGCGATCAGCCATTGGCACTTGGCTTGGGCCAGCACCGCCACTTCATCGCGGATCTGCTGCTCGCTGAGGTTGCGCCAGTGCGCGACCTGTTTGTCGAACGGGCTGTGGTAGAGCTCGTTGTCGCGAAGCAGTAGTCCCAAACCCTTGAACAAAGCAATCATGGCTGGCTCCCTTGTGGAACGTGCGTCGATCAGCATTGGACGGTGTGGCGGGTTCAGTTCTAGCACTTCCAGCGGGCGGTGCAATGGGCGCAATGCCTACGGCGGCAAGGGTTTTGTATGAACAGGTGAAGTTTGGTGCGTTGCAGCATCGCGCCCAAGGCCTGCGACAAGATGTCGCAGGGTGAAATGTGCTGCGGCTGCACATGAAACCCTGGCTGAGCCTCCAGGCTCGCCGTGCCGGGCGGGATCGCCCAGAATCGAGGTGGACCGCGCAGATCGCGGCCGTTTCCGCCACCGATTGGACCTGAGATGTCGCTGCTGCTGCACCGTCTTTCCCGCCCCGTCACCGCGCCCATCCGGCGCTGGGTGCTCGACGCCTTCCCGCGCGGCCAGAGCGGCATCGATTATGACCATCCGCTGGGCGACCCAGGCTGGTTCGGACCGGACAGCGTGACCTGGCGCATGCACGCCGAGCTTCCCTCGATGCTGGCTGGAGGCCTGTGCGCGCTGATGCTGCAGACCCTGCACCCGCGCGCGCTGGCCGGGGTGTACGACCACTCCAACTTCCGCCAGGACCTGGTCGGGCGCCTGCGCCGGACCACCGCGTTCGTGGCCGGCACCAGCTATGCGCCCGCTGCGGAAGTGGAAAAACTGGTGAGCAAGGTGCGCCGCATCCATGCGCAGATCCGCGGTCGTACCGCGCAAGGCGAAGCCTATGCCGCTGATGATCCCCAGCTGCTGACGTGGGTGCATGTGACCGAGGCCTTCGGTTTCCTGCAGGGGTACCGCCGCTATGGCCGCGAGGTGCCGGAAGCGATTGCCGACCGCTACTACGACGAGTACCGCTGCGTGGCCGAGGCTCTGGGCGCGGTGGATGTGCCGCGCAGCGAGGCGGAGGTGGCCGCCTACTTCTGCGCACGGCAACCGGAGCTGCTGGCCGATGCGCGGTCGCGCGAAGTGCTGGAGGTGCTTTCGGCGGTCAACCTGCCGGTGCCCATTCCTGGGCTGTCGCGCGCGGTGTTCCTGGGCGCGGGTGCCGCACTGCTGCCCGACTGGGCCGAGGCGATGCTGGAACGTACCGCGGGCCAGCGCACGCAGGCGGCAGCGTCGGCGCGGTTGATGCAGGGCATGGCACCGTTGTTCCGCCGCGCGCTGCCCGATGGCCTGGCCACGCGCGCCTGCGCACGCGTGGGGGTTCCGGTGGACGTGTTGCGCGAGTGGCCCGAAATGCTCCGGTAGGTGCCAACCTTGGTTGGCACGCATTTCACGGTGCCGTAAAAGCGCCAACCAAGGTTGGCCTCTACCGGAGCAGGCTACGCCGTGGCATCCACCAAAACGGGCGCCTCGCGGCGCCCGTTTCCATCACATCACCACACCTTGACCCGCTTGTCCGGGGCCAGGTACAGCTTCTGGCCTTCCTTCACTTCAAACGCCGGGTACCAGGCATCGATGTTGCGCACGGTCAGTGCACGGTACTGGCCCGGTGCATGCACGTCGGTCAGCAGGCCATTGCGCAGTGCCTGCTCGCGGCTCTTGCTGCGCCACGCCTGTGCGAAGCCGAGGAAGAAACGCTGGTCGGGGGTGAAGCCTTCCAGGGTCTGGCCCGGCTTGCCCTGCAGCGACAGCTGGTAGGCATCGTAGGCGGTGCCCAGGCCGGCCACGTCGGCGATGTTCTCGCCCAGGGTCAGCTTGCCGTTGACGTGCACGCCGGGGAACGGCTCGTAGCTGCTGAACTGCGCGGCCAGTGCGTCGCCGGCAGCGTTGAACTGCTTGAGGTCTTCAGCCGTCCACCAGTTGTGCAGCTTGCCGGTTTCATCGAACAGCGCGCCGGCATTGTCGAAGCCGTGGCTGATCTCGTGGCCGATCACCGCACCGATGGCACCGTAGTTCACCGCGTCGTCGGCGGCGCCGTCGAAGAACGGCGGCTGCAGGATCGCGGCGGGGAACACCAGGCGGTTCTCCAGCGGCACGTTCATCGCGTTGATGGTCTGCGGCAGCATGGCCCACTCGCTGTGGTCCACCGGCTTGCCCAGCTTGGCGATGTTGCGCTCGTACTCGAACCGTTCGGCGCGCTGCGCGTTGCCCAGCGGATCATCACGGCGGATCTCCAGGCCGGTGTAGTCGCGCCACTTTTCCGGGTAGCCCATGCCCACGGTCAGGCCGGCCACCTTGGCCTTGGCGTGTGCCTTGGTCTGCGGCGACATCCAGGCCAGGGCGTCGATGCGCTTGGCGAAGGCGGCGATGATGTTCTTCGCCATTTCGTCAGCACGTTCCTTGGTTTTCGCGTCGAAGTGCTTTTCCACATAGCGCTTGCCGATGGCTTCACCGACGGCGTGGTTGGCATCGTCCACCGCACGCTTCCAGCGCTCGCTCTGCTGCGGGGTGCCGCTCAGCGCGGTGCCGTGGAAGGCGAAGCGGGCGTCGGCGAACTTCTTCGGCAGGTAGGCGGCGGCGCGGTCGAGTGCGTGGAAGGCCAGGTAATCCTTCCACACGTCCAGCGGTTCGGTGGCCACCAGCCTGGACAGCCCGGCCACGGCCTTGGGCTGCCACACGATGAAGTCCTGCTGCTGGCCCAGCTTGGCTGCGTCCAGGAACGCGGCCCAGTCCATGCCCGGTGCCTTCGCGTTGAAGTCCGCCTGCGTCCACGGGTTGGCGCCCAGGGTCACGTTGTTGGTTTCTTCCTGGCTGGCGTGGGCCTGGGCGATCTTCGTTTCCAGCGCGAGGATGCGCTGCGCCTTGCCGGCCGGATCGGCCACGCCGGCCAGCTGCAGCACCTGCGCGATGTACGCCTGGTACTGCTTGCGCAGTTCGGCCATGCGGCCATCGCCGAGGTAGAAATCGCGGTCGGGCATGCCCAGCCCGCCCTGCACCAGGTACGGCGCGGTACGGTCCGGCTGCAGCATGTCCACCGACACCCACAGGCCGAACAGGTGGTCGGTGTAGAAATTGGTGGCGTTGAGCAGATCGACGTCGGCGCGCATGTCGCCGCCCAGCGCACGTGCCAGGCCGGCCTTGTCGGCGATGCCGCCGATGGCAGCCAGCTGCGGCTGCACGGGCGCCAGGCCGCGCTTCTCGATGCCGGCCTCGTCCATGAACGCGGCGTAGTAATCGCCGATGAGCTTGTCATCGCCGCTGGCCTGCGCATTGCCGGCCGCGCCTTCCAGGATCGCGCGGGTGTCGGCCTGGGTCTTTTCGGCGATGACATTGAAGCTGCCAAAGCGCGAGCGGTCGGCCGGAATCTCGGTGTTCTTCACCCAGGTGCCGTTGGCGAAGCCGAAGAAGTCGTCGCCGGCGGCGATGCTGCGGTCCATGCCGCTGGCATCGAAGCCGAAGCTGCCCAGCATCGGCTTGGCCGGGGCAGGGGTGGCATCGGCCGGTGCGGCGGTGCCGGCGGCCGGTTCGGCGGGGCGATCGCAGGCGGCCAGGGACAGGCTGGCGACGATGGCCAGCGCCAGGGTGGGACGACGCAGCTTGGACATGAACTTCTCTTGCGGCGGGAAAACCCCAAGTCTAATCCCCTGCGCGTGTGCTGACCGCGCCGCCAAGGGGGCCGCGCTGTGCGCGATCTGGCTGAACACGGGCCGGCGATCTTCACGCCGTCACCGACGTGGTGCATGCTGCATCCCAGAGAGCGGTGCGGCCATGGGGAAGATGGCGCACCGCACAGACCCAGGCGTCAAGAATGCCGATCTGCGGCCGCTCTGGTCGGGGATGTGGAGGAATCGTTCGCGCATGAAGCCAGTCGTCTGCACAGGGAACACCGACCGATGCCAGCGTTGAAGCACGCTCTGGCCCGGCCCTTGCGCGCCATCACCTGGGGCGGCGTTGCCGTGGGTGTGCTGCTGGCGGTGGTGCTGGCGGTGATGCTGACCAACGACTACCAGCGGCGGCTGGAAGCTGCGCAGCGGCAGAGCCGTGCCATGGCTGTGGGCACCGAGCGGCTGCTGGCAATGGAACTGCGCAACCTGGAGCGGGCGATGGGTGGCATTGCCGCCGATGCCGCTGAGCTGTTCCGGCGCGTGCCGGCACAGGCGCCGGCGCTGCTGGATGCTGCGATCAGCGGCGTTCTGGGCCGCCACGCGGAACTGGAAAGCATCGTCGTGCTGGATGCCTATGGTCGTGCGCTCACCGCTGGCAAGGGCGATCTGCAGTTGCCGCTGTGGAGCGACCCGCAGCGGCGAGGGCAGGGCAGTGCGCTGTACCTGGGCCCACCGCAGCAGGCCATCGACGGCCGCTGGGTGATGCCGCTGGCGCTGCCGATGGAAGGCGACCGCTGGTTGCTGGCGCGGCTGCGCTGCGATGAACTGCAGCGCATCGTGGGTGGGCTGGACGTCGGCAGCCATGGGCTGGTGTCGATCAGCGACCGGGATGGCGCCATGCTGGCCCGCGTCCCCGACCCGCAGGGCACGGTTGGCCGCCGCTACACGCTGCCGGGGCGCGATCTGCTGGGCCGCGCGGCTGTGGTCGAGCTGGGCAGCATCCCCGGTGCGGTGGATGGCGTGCCGCGCATTTCCACCATCAGCACGCTGCAGCGCAGCCCGTTGGCGGTGCAGGTGGGATTGGCCGACCAGGACGTGCTGGCGCCGTGGTGGCCTTACCTGCACGCGGCGGTGGCCATCATGCTGGCCTACACCGGCGTGCTGCTGGTGCTGCTGTACGCGGTGCGCCGCAGTACCCGCAGCCAGCAGTCGATGGCCGAAGAGCTGCGCACCGGCCACGCGGAACTGGGCCTGGCCCACCAGGCCGGCCGGGTCTGCACCTGGCACGTGGACGAGGATGCGGCACTGCTGCACTGGTCGCCCCTGGCCCGCGAGATCTTCGGCCTGCAGACCGATGCCATGCCGGTGGCCGAGTTCTTCCACCGCGTGCACCACGAGGACAGCGAGCGCCTGCAACGTGCGTTCAACCAGGCGTTTGCCGGTGATGAAGTGCTGGACGAGGAATTCCGCCTGGTGCTGCCCGGTGGCCAGGTGCGCTGGGTGGCCGCGCGCGGTCAGCGGGTGGAAGTGGCCGACCGCCAGCGCCGCATGATCGGCGCGTTGACCGACCAGACCGAGCGCTACCGGGCGCGCGAACAGATGAGCCAGGCAGAGCGCCGCTTCCGCCTGCTGTTCGACCGCAACCCGGCACCGTTCTGGGTATTCGACCCGGACACCCTGCGTTTCCTCGAGGTCAACCACGCGGCAGTGGTGCAGTACGGCTACAGCCGCGAGGAATTCCTGGCGATGAGCATCCTCGACATCCGCCCGCGCGAAGGCTGGGACGAGGTGAAGGGGGCGATCGCACGGGCCCGCGTGGGCGAGATGCAGGACGCCACGGTGCGCATGCACCGGCGCCGGGATGGCAGCGTGTTTGAAGTGCGTACGCACCTGTCCCGGTTGGACTTCGATGGCCAGCCGGCGTGCCTGGTGCTGGCCGAGGATGTCAGTGAGCGGCTGGCCTATGAACGCGACCTGGCCTACCGGGCGCGGCACAACCCGGATACCGGCCTGCTGACCGTGCGCGCGCTGACCGAGCAGCTGGACGCGCAGGAGAGCGCGTACACCATCGCCTACGTGCAGTTGCGCGGCCTGCAGCTGGTGGCCGATACGCTGGGCCGCGAGATCGGCGATGCCGTGCTGCAGTCGATGGCGCTGCGCCTGGGCGGGCTGGGAGCGCGCTTCGGCACGCTGGCCTTCCAGCCGGCGGAAGATTTCGTGCTGGCCATTGGTGGCGAACACACCGCACAGCGGGCCTTGGACGACCTGCTGCAGATCGTGTCGGCACCGATGCGCGGCAAGGATTCGCTGCACCAGTTCGAGCCGCGTATCGGCGTGGCGGTGCATGCGGTGGGCGATGGCCACACTGCCGAACAGGTGATCGGCATGGCGGCGCAGGCCGCGCATGCCGCGCGCGCCGAAGGCAACGTGATTGCCTGGTTCGATACCGCCGTGACCACCCGCCTGGCCGATCGCCTGCGCCTGGCCGCGCGCATCCACGCTGCCATCGACAACGAGTTCCAGCTGTATTTCCAGCCGATCCGCCATGCCAGCGATGGCAGCCCGGCGGCGCTGGAGGCGCTGCTGCGCTGGCCGCAGGCCGATGGCAGCTTCATCCCGCCCAGTGAGTTCATCCAGCTGTGCGAGGACACCGGGCTGATCCTGGCGCTGGGGCGCTGGGTGATCCGCGCGGCGGCGCAGGCGCAACGGCGCCTGGTGGACGCGGGCTGGGGCGAACTGTCGATTGCGGTGAACGTGTCGGCGGTGCAGTTCTTCAACAGCGATCTGGTGGCCGAATTCACCCGCGCGCAGAAAGAGTTCGGCCTGGCCCGGGGCGCACTGCACGTGGAACTGACCGAAAGCAGCCTGATGCGCAAGCCGGCGCAGGCGATGCAGACCATGCAGCGCCTGCACGAGCAGGGCATCAGCGTGTCGCTGGATGATTTCGGTACCGGCTATTCCAGCATGTCCTACCTGCAGCACCTGCCGCTGGACATCCTGAAGATCGACCGCAGCTTCGTGGCCGATGTGGAAACCAACCCCCGCAATGCCTCGATCTGCCGCGCGCTGCTGTCGCTGGGCCACAGCATGGGGCTGACGATCATCGCCGAGGGCGTGGAAACCCCGGGCCAGCTGAACTGGCTGGCCGCGCATGGGTGCGACCAGGTGCAGGGCTATCTGCTGGGGCGCCCGGCGCCGCTGGAGCAGATCATCGATTCGTTGGATGAGGTGGTGGCCTAGAAAGACGCGTTCAGATGAAGGCGGTAGAGTCGACTGCCAGTCGACTGCTCTTCGCATGAATCCACAACATCCGCGCTGCGCGCGGAAGTCGACTGACAGTCGACTCTACCGTGACAGCCCCTGCGGGGCGTCACACCCCCGCATCCATCAGGTAATCGATGAAGCTGCGCACCTTCGGGGCGAGGTGGCTGCGGCTGGTGTAGACAGCGAAGATGCCGATCATGGGCACGTCCCATTCCGGCAGTACGCGCACCAGGCGGCCATCGGCGAGGGCATCTTCCAGCAGGAAATCCGGCTGCAGGACCACCCCCATGCCCGCGATGGCCGCTTCGCGCAGCACATCGCCGTTGTTGGCCTGCAGGATGCTGTTCACCGTCACCCGCGTTTCGCCACCGGGCCCCTGCAGCGGCCACTGGTTGCCCGAGGCCCAGTAGCTGTAGCCCAGGCAGTCGTGCTGTTCCAGTTCCTGCGGGGTGTGCGGTGTACCGCGCGCGGCCAGGTACGACGGTGCGGCGCACAGGCTGATGCGGGCCTGGCCCAGCCGCCGCGCGATCAGCGCCGGGCTCGGCTCGCGGGTGATGCGGATGGCCACGTCGTAGCCTTCCTCCACCATGTCCACCAGACGGTCGGACAGCGCAATGTCCAGTTCCACCTGCGGGTAGCGCTGGCGATAGCCGGCCAGCAGCGGGCCCAGGCGGGCGATGCCCCAGCTGACCGGTGCATTGATGCGCAGCGTGCCCGATGGTTCCAGCGCTTGTGCGCCGATGCTCGCTTCCAGCGCGTCGAACTCAGCCAGCAGGCGCACGCACTGTGCGTAGTAGGCCGCGCCCGCACTGGTCGGGCTGACACGCCGTGTGGTGCGGTGGAGCAGGCGGGTGGAGAGGCGCTTTTCCAGTGCGGCCACCTGCCGGGTCACCCCGGCCGTGGACATGTCCAGTACCTGGGCGGCGGCACTGAAGCCATTGCGTTCGACCACCGTGACGAACACGCGCATTGCATCCAGGGTGTCCATTGTTTCGCCTTCTGCAACAAATACGGTCAGATCATCGTATTTATCGGCCCCGACGAGCGCAATAAGCTGTGCCCACTCCTTCCGAGGTGCCTGCCATGTCCACCCCCTCCCGCTCGCTGTCACCGCTCGCTCCCTATGCCGCCACGCTGTTGCGGCTGGCACTGGGCGGCCTGTTCCTGGCCCACGGCCTGACCAAGCTGCTGGTGTTCACCCCGGCCGGCACTGCGGCGTATTTCCGGTCGCTGGGTCTGCCCGGTGCGTTGGGCTACTTCACCCTCGTGGCCGAGCTTGGCATCGCCACCGCCCTGCTGCTGGGCGTGTACGCGCGCTGGATCGGGCTGCTGGGCGTGCCGCTGCTGCTGGGCACCATCGTCACCGTGCACGGCGCCAATGGTTTCAGCTTCGCCAATACCGGCGGCGGCTGGGAATACCCGGCTTTCTGGGCGCTGGCCCTGGTGGTGCTGTTCCTGCTGGGCGATGGCCGCTGGAGCCTGCGTTCGCGCTGATCGTCCCCCGAAAGAATTCCTGGAGGTTCCATGTCCCGCCTGCCTTCGCTGTACATCTCCCACGGTTCGCCGATGACGGCCCTGCATCCGGGCCAGGTCGGCGTGCGCCTGGCCGAGCTGGCCCGCGACCTGCCGACGCCGCGGGCGATCGTCATCGCTTCGGCGCATTGGCTGGCGCGCCAGCCGCTGGTTGGCGGCCATCCGCAGCCGCCCACCATCCACGATTTCGGCGGTTTCCCGCGCGAACTGTTCGAGCTGCAGTACCCGGCCCCGGGCGACCCGGCGCTGGCCGAAGACGTGGCCGGCCGCATCGCCGCTGCCGGGCTGCCGGTGGCCATCGATACGCAGCGTGGCCTCGACCACGGCGCGTGGGTGCCGCTGCGCCTGCTGCGCCCGCAGGCCGACATCCCGGTGGTGCCGGTCTCCATCCAGCCGATGCTGGGCCCACAGCACCAGTACGCGCTGGGCCGTGCGCTGGCGCCGCTGCGCGAACAGGGCGTGCTGCTGATCGGTTCGGGCAGCATCACCCACAACCTGCACGACTGGCGCGATTACCAGGATGGCAAGGAAGCGCCGTACGTGCGCCCCTTCATTGAATGGGTGGAACAGCGCCTGTCTGCCGACGACCGCGATGCGTTGTTCGACTACCGCCGCCAGGCGCCATTCGCCGAGCGCGCGCATCCCACCGATGAGCACCTGCTGCCGCTGTACTTCGCGATGGGCGCAGCCGGCGAGGGCGGGTTCGGTGCGCAGCGCATCGATGCGGGCATCGACGCCGGCATGCTGGCGATGGATATCTACCGCTTCGATGGCAGCGCTGCGGCGGTGGCCGCATGAGCGCGGTGCTGCCGATGCTGGAACGGCCTGCGCAGGGCCGGGCCCAGGGACTGGTCGCGCTGCTGCATGGCGTGGGCAGCAACGAGCAGTCGCTGGCCGGCCTGGCGCAGGCGCTGGACCCGCGCCTGCACGTGCTGCTGCCGCGCGCACCGCTGGTGTTCGGCCCGCAGGCGTTTGGCTGGTTCACTGTGCGCTTCGGCGCGCAGGGGCCGGTGATCGACCCGGCCCAGGCCGAACAGTCGCGCCTGCTGCTGGGGGAGTGGCTGGCGGGGCAGCAGCAGCGGTTGGGCGTGGAAGCACGGCAGACCGTACTGGCCGGCTTCAGCCAGGGCGGCATCATGAGTGCCAGCGTTGCCCTCACTCAACCACAGCGGGTGAAGTCCTTCGGTGTGCTGTGCGGGCGCATCCTGCCGGAGATCGCCCCGCAGGTGCCGGCCGATATCGCCGATGCCGGGCTGGACGGTCTGCTGGTGCACGGCCATGCCGATGACAAGCTTCCCTATGCGCTGGCCGAAGCGGCTGCGCAGCGCCTGCAGGCGCTCGGCGTGGCCCACCAGCTGCGTGGCTACCCGGTGGGCCACACGCTGTCGGCGGACATGCAGCGGGACATCAACGGCTGGATGGAACAGCGTTTGCTGTCGCCGCACTGACGCGCATTCACACAGCAGGCCGCAGCGGGGGGCTGCTGTGTTAAGTTTTTTTCCAGTCTCCGGCGCACACCGGTTTTCCCGGCCCCCCGCGCCGCTTCCTGGAAGAAGCATGCATACCATCGAAGTCGTTCTGGCGATGCTGGTAGCCGTTGTCGCCAGCGGTTACCTGGTTCGCGTCCTGCCATTCTCCTTGCCTTTGCCGCTGGTGCAGATCGCGCTGGGCGCGGTCATTGCCGGTGTGTTCAACCGTGGCCACGCGCTGGAGCCGGAAGTGTTCTTCCTGCTGTTCCTGCCGCCGCTGCTGTTCCTCGATGGCTGGCGCATTCCCAAGCAGGGTCTGTTCCGCGATAAGGGCGCGATTCTCGAACTGGCGTTCGGCCTGGTGGTGTTCACGGTCATCGGTGCCGGTTTCCTCATCCACTGGATGATTCCGGTGATGCCGCTGGCGGTGTGTTTCGCGCTGGCGGCCATTGTTTCGCCGACCGACCCGGTGGCGGTGGGTGCGATCGCGGCCAAGGCGCCCATTCCCAAGCGCCTGATGCACATCCTGGAAGGCGAATCGCTGCTCAACGATGCATCGGGCCTGGTGTGCTTCCGCTTTGCCGTGGCGGCGGTGATGACCGGCAGCTTCTCGCTGGCCACCGCCTCGCTGACCTTCCTGTGGGTGGCCGTGGCCGGCCTGGCGGTGGGCGTGGCGGTCACGCTGGGCGTGTCCACGTTCCAGCGCTGGCTGTGGCGCCGCTTCGGCGAAGAGCCGGGCGCGGCGATGCTGGTCAACCTGCTCATCCCGTTCGCGGCGTACCTGCTGGCTGAAGAGATCCATGCGTCGGGCATCCTGGCTGCGGTCGCCGCCGGCATCGCGATGAGCTATGTCGAGCTGACCGGTCGCGTGTCGGGCAGCATGCGCGTGCAGCGCGCGGGCGTCTGGAACATGCTGCAGTTCAGTTTCAACGGCATCATGTTCGTGCTGCTGGGCGAGCAGCTGCCGGGCATCGTCGAGCGCGCCACTACCACCATGAACGAGACCGGCCACCAGAGTGCCTGGTGGTTGCTGGTGTACGTGCTGGTCATCAACGCCACGCTGATCGCGCTGCGCCTGCTGTGGGTGTGGCTGTCGCTGCGCTGGAACCTGCTGCGCGCGCGCCGTCGTGGCCTGGAGCGGGGCGAAGCACCGAACTGGCGCATCGTGGTGGCCACGTCCGTGGCGGGCGTACGCGGTGCCATCACCCTGGCCGGTGTGTTGACCCTGCCGCTGTTCCTGCCGGATGGCAGCGCCTTCCCGGCCCGTGACCTGGTCATCTTCCTGGCAGCGGCGGTCATCCTGTTCTCTCTGGTCGGTGCCAGCGTGGCGCTGCCGCAGCTGCTGAAGGGCCTGCAGCTGCCGGCGGATTCGGGCGAACGCAAGGAAGAGGACCTGGCCCGCAAGCTGTCCTCCAAGGCCGCGCTGGCCGGGGTGGAGCGCATGCGCCAGCAGCTGGTGATGAACCAGAATACCGAGAACGTGCAGCTGTACAACGATGCCGCCTCGCGGGTCAGCCTGCTGTACCAGCGCCATCTGGAAAAGGACAGCGACGGCCCCGACGTCGACCCGGAGAAGGTGAACCGGATGGAGCAGGGGTACCGCCAGCTGCGCAGCGCCGGCCTGAACGCCGAGCGCGAGGAGCTGTTCCGCCTGACCCGGCGCGGGGTGATCTCCGATGAGATCTCGCGGCGCCTGATCCGCAATCTGGACCTGCTGGAGTCGCGCAAGCGCGATTGATACCGGGCGGTGGACGGATCGGGGTCAGATCCCTTTCCTGCGGAAATGGATCTGACCCCAGGACCCGTGTGCCGGTTATTCCGGCTTCTGGTCCAGGAAATAGGCCTCGACCTTGCCCTTGACCTTCATGGTCATCGGGTTGCCGCGGCGGTCGCGGGCCTTGCCGGCCTGCACGCGGATCCAGCCTTCGCTGATCGAGTATTCCTCGACGTTGTCGCGCTCGATGTCGTTGAAACGCACGCCCACGCCGCGCTCCAGCGCCTGGGCATCATGGAAGGGGCTGGCCGGGTTGATCGCCAGGTGGTCGGGAGGGGTATCGCTCATCGCTTCATTCACAGTGACGGCCACCAAGGCCGGCTTCAGCGGCACAGGATAAACCGTAGAATGCCGGCCTGCCCCAAGGAGTGCCCGCCATGCCTGACAACAGCGATTATTTCGACTTTGAAGAAGACGCCCACGATTTCGACGAGGACGACTTCGAGGCGCGGGTCTGGAACCTGCTGGTGCTCATCAACCCCGGTGACGAGGAACTGGCACTGCAGCAGTTCAACCGCTGGCGCGAGCATCTGGCCGAGGATGGGCAACCGCTGGAAGCGGACAGCGACTGGGTACCCGCGCTGTTCACCGCCATCGCCTGGCAATCCGGCTTCGAGGTCGAGCGTGATGACCTGGAATCGCTGCAGTCGGCGGTGAACGAGCTGTCGGCCCGCTTCAACCTTCAGCTGGACTGGGGCGGCGATCTGGATGACGAGGATTTCGCTGCGGACCTGGACGGCGTGCAGCTGATGTCCACCGCCTTCGACCGCCTGCGCGAGCACAATTACACGCTATGGAGCGTGGATGCGGGCAGTGATGGGTTCACCGGCTGGATGGCCCTGACCCGCGACGACGATGCACTGCTGGCACTGTGTTCGCTGCTGAACGTGGAAGTGCGGCTGGGCAGCGATCCGTTCTGAGCGATGGCCGGGCCCGGCCCGGCAGTCGACCAACGGTCGACTCTACCGGTACTGCGCCCGTGCGTTGGCGATCACCGCTTTGACCAGGGCGCGGTCGGTATGCCGGGAAATGGCGCGTGCGCCGAGGGCGATCGCCTGCGCGCGCAGCTCCGCCGTGACATCGTAATGCGCACCGCTGGCCTTGTTCTGGAAGGCCCGCGGTGGAATGCCGAGCTGCGCCGCCATCGCGTGCAGCTCGGCCAGGGTGTCGGCCATCAGGTGCGCCCAGCGCTGTCCGCGCCAGGGATGCACCGCGTCATCGACGTAGACCGCCACCGTCGCGGCCGGTTCAGGCCTGCGGCTTGCCGTCGGTGTCGGCGGCGTCGGCCGGGGCGGCCTCGGCGTCGGCAGCGGCTTCAACCACGTCGCCTTCAGCGGTTTCAGCCGCTTCTTCGCCTTCTTCAGCCTGCTCGCTGGCAAATTCGGCCACCAGCTTGTCCAGGTACTCGTCTGCGGTCTGCCCGGCTTCGGCGGCCAGGGTGTCCAGCAGCTTCTGCATCAGCTCGGAATACTCCAGGTTGACCGTGCGGCCATCGGCTTTCTGCACGTTGGACAGGTGCTTGAGCATGGCCAGCATCGGCACCGGATTGTCGGCGTTGCCCATGGTCTGGCCACCGATGGCCAGCAGCCACTCACGGCCCTGCAGGCCGATGGCCGCGACGGCCTGGCCGTCTTCGTTGGTCAGCACGGCGTGGTTCTGCACCTGCTGCTGGGCGTTCAGGCGCAGGAACGGACGCTTGCCCTGCTGCTTCTTGCGCTTGTCGCGCTTGGCCTTGGAGTTCTGGGACATGAGGTGGGGTCACCTGGAAAGGGAAAGACCGCCATTGTAAGGGGCATGGCCGGCGGTGGGTCAGGGGTCAGAGCCCTTTCCCGGGGGAAAGGGATCCGACCCCGGGGACCGCCTCACCCTGCGCGGCCTGCACGTCCGGGTCGGCCACGGGTGCCGACAGCCCCACCTGCGGGCCGGCACCGGCCAGGGCGGCTTCTTCAGCGGCCTTGGTCATCACCACGATGCTGATGCGGCGGTTGATCGGGTTCTGCGGGTCGGCCTTGTCGAACAGCACCGACGAAGACAGCCCGACCACGCGGGTGATCTTGCTGTCGTCCATGCCGCCATCCACCAGCGCGCGGCGTGCGGCATTGGCGCGGTCGGCGCTCAGTTCCCAGTTGCCATAGCCGCGTGCGGCCGAATAGGCGGTGATGTCGGTATGGCCGGTCAGGCTGATCCGGTTCGGCACGTGGTTCAGGTACTCGGCCAGCTCGTGCAGGATCTGCTGGGTGTAGGGCTTCAGCGTGGCGCTGCCGAGGTCGAACATCGGCCGGTTCTGCTTGTCCACGATCTGGATGCGCAGGCCTTCCGGGGTCAGGTCCAGCAGCAGCTGGTCCTTGAACGGCTCCAGCGCCTGGCTCTTGCTGATCGCTTCCTGCAGCTCCTTCATCAGTGCTTCCAGCTGCTGCTTGTCACGCTGCTGCTGGTCCACCGGCTGCGGCACGGCTTCCTTCTGGTTCTGGAAGGGATCATTGCTGTTGCCGCGGGACACGTCGGTGGCGCCGCCCAGCTTGATCATCGAGGTGCTGGCGCCGCCGGGGCCGGCCATGCCGGGTGCGGGCGTGGGGCTCTGCCCGGCCAGCGGGCTGGGGTTGCGGAAGTACTCGGAAATCGCCGCGCGCTCGGGCTTGCTGGTGCTGGCCATCAGCCACAGCACCAGGAAGAAGGCCATCATCGCGGTCACGAAGTCGGCGTAGGCCACTTTCCACGAGCCGCCGTGATGGGCGGCGTGACCACCTTTTTTCACCCGGCGTACGATGACGGTGGGCTTGTTCTCGGCCATGGCTTACTTGACCGTTTTCAGGTGCTGCTCGAAATCGGAGAACGCCGGGCGCACGTTCGACGGCAGGGTCTTGCGGGCGAATTCCAGGGCGATCTTCGGGTTGTAGCCGCGCAGGCAGGCCAGCAGGGCGGTCTTGACCGATTCGTAGATGCGGCTGTCCTGCTCGGCACGGGCTTCCATCGCCGAGGCCATCGGGCCGACGAAGCCGTAGCCCATCAGGATGCCGAGGAAGGTGCCGACCAGCGCACCGGCCACGTGGCCACCGACTTCGACGATGTCGCCGCCGATCGAGCCCATGGTGATGACGATGCCCAGCACGGCCGCCACGATGCCGAAACCGGGCAGGCCGTCGGCCACCTTGTTCATCACCTGCGAGGGCGCCATGGCTTCGGCGTGGTGCTTTTCCAGCTCCAGCTCCAGCAGCGGTTCCAGCTCATGCGGCTCGATGTTGCTGCCGATCATCAGGCGCAGGCAGTCGGTGATGAAGTCGATCAGGTGGTGGTCGGCCTGCACCTTGGGGTAGTTGGCGAACAGCGCGCTCTCGGCCGGGCGTTCGACGTGGTCTTCCAGCGCCATGAAGCCTTCGCGGCGGGCCTTGTTCAGCAGTTCATACAGCAGGCTGAGGACGTCGATGTAATCCTGCTGCTTGTAGCGCGGGCCCTTGAACACACCCACCATGGCCTGCAGGGTCTGCTTGACGGTCTTGGCCGGGGTGCCCACCAGGAAGGCGCCGAGCGCGGCGCCGCCGATGATGACCAGTTCGTAAGGCTGCCAGAGGGCACCCAGGCGGCCGTGGGCGCCCAGATAGCCGCCCAGCACGCTGATGATGACGACCAGGAATCCAACGATGATGAGCATGGCGCGACGCAAGGAGGGGGGATATCTCCTTGTCGGCCTGACACCGGTGTTTCTGAAGAGGGAATTCTGTGAAGTCTGTCAGCGGGGTGTCAGCCCGCCGTTCCGGCCTCGGCGCCTTCGCGCTGCAGCGGATTGGGCCACGGCTCGCCATTGCCGGTGAAGGAAAGTGAGACCGAGTTCAGGCAGTGGCGCTCGAAGGTGGGCGGCGGACCGTCCGGGAACACGTGCCCGAGGTGGCTGCCGCAGCGGGCGCAGGTGATCTCGGTGCGGACCATGCCGTGGCTGGTATCGCGGATCTCGGCCACGTGCGCCGGGTCGTAGGGCGCAAAGAAGCTGGGCCAGCCGGTGCCCGAATCGAACTTGGTGCTGGAACGGAACAGCGGCAGGCCACACAGGCGGCAGCAGTAGACGCCCTCGCGCTTGTTGTCCAGGAACATGCCGCAGAACGGTGCTTCGGTACCGTGCTGCAGCAGCACGCGGCGCTCCTCGGCGCTCAGGCCGGCGACCAGGGCATCGGTCTGGGTGGCGGTGGGGGGCGTCAGATCGAAAGCGCTCATGCCGGCTCTCCGTGGGGTTGTGGCCTGGGATGCAGGCAAACGTGGGGGTAGGGGCAGGCCGTTGCAAGTGTGACGGCCATTCATGGCCGGCACACGGCGCGCGGTGCATGGTGGGGGTCTCACACGATGGAGCGTGCCATGAAACCGCGTCTCGTCCTTCTGCTGTCCGCGCTGCTGCCGCTGGTTGCCCAGGCGCAGATGCCGACGTCCTCCAGCCCCACCGCGACCCGCAGCACGAACAGCGTGAACCCGCCCCCGGTCGCGCCGCAGCCGCCGCCGCAACCGGCGAACCCGGCGCTACCGGTGCAGGTGCCGCGGCAGCAGGCGCAGCCGATCCGTTCGACCGGCCCGGCACAGGCGGCACCCGTATCGACGCCGGCCACACGCGCGCCGGACAAGGTGTATGACCGCAACGGCCGCATCGTGCCCGGAGTGAAGCCGGTCGGTCCCAACCGCGTGTTCGATTCGCGCACCGGCCGCTACTACGACAGCGTGCCGGCCGGTGACGGCCAGCAGATCAAGCCGTGATCGCCTGAACCCACGAAAACAATGCTGGGCCGATCACCGTTTTTTCGCCTGCGATTAACCGCGCCGGGACCACCTTGGCCCTGCACCGGCAGCCGCCGATGCATGTCCTTCGTCCACTGGATCGCGATCATGAAAAACCAGCAGAACCGTCATCCCGGCAAGGAGCAGCAGGGCCAGAGCCGCAGCCCGCAGCAACAGCAGCAGCAACAGATGGATGCGCAGCCGCCGCGGAAGGGCGGCAAGGCGCAGGAGCAGCGTCAGCAGGGGTCGCAGAAGCACCCGCAGCAGCGCTGACTGCCGCTGGGGTCAGAGCCCGTTGCACGGGATCTGACCTCCACAAGACCGGGGTCGGATCCCGCATGGCGGGCTCTGACCCACCACCTTCCCGGGGTCGGATCCCGCATGGCGGGCTCTGACCCCACAGCGGCCCAGGCGCTCAATCGGCGATCGGCAGGGCCCAGGTTTCCTTCACTTCTTCCATCACGATGTAGCTCTTGGATTCCCGCACATGCGGAAGGGTCAGCAGGGTGCTGCCCAGCAGCTTGCGGTAGCTGGCCATTTCGCTGATGCGTGCCTTCAGCAGGTAATCGAAGTCGCCCGAGACCAGGTGGCATTCCAGCACGTTGGGCAGCTTCAGCGCCGCGCGGCGGAACTCCTCGAAGATGTCCCCGGATTTGTACGCCAGGCTGATCTCCACGAACACCAGCAGGCTGGCCTTCAGCGCGGCCGGATCCAGGTGGGCGTGGTAACCGGTGATCACCCCTTCGCGTTCCAGCCGGCGCACGCGCTCGGTACAGGGGGTGGTCGACAGGCCGACCCGTTCACCCAGTTCGGTGAAGGAGATGCGGCCCTCGGCCTGCAGGATGCGCAGGATCTTGCGGTCGATCTTGTCCAGCTCGCGGGGACGTGTGGCCATGGCCGTCAACCTCTGGGGATGAATCGAAGGGAAACATCCTGCCTGTTGCCTGCAAATCAGGCAAATCAACCAGTAACGGAGGAATATACTTCCCCGATTATGCTCCCGGCGTGCTCAAACGCAGGGAATCATCGGGTTGGAGAGTTCCCATGCGAGTCCTCGTTCTCGGCAGCGGCGTGATCGGCACCACCAGTGCCTGGTACCTGCGGCAGGCCGGCTTTGAAGTCACGGTCATCGACCGCCAGCCCGGCCCTGCGCTGGAAACCAGCTTCGCCAATGCGGGCCAGCTGTCCTTTGGCTACACCTCGCCGTGGGCCGCCCCCGGCGTGCCGAAGAAGGCCATCGGCTGGCTGTTCGAGAAGCATGCGCCGCTGGCCATCAAGCCGGGCATGGACCTGGCCCAGTACCGCTGGCTGTGGCAGATGCTGCGCAACTGCACGCACGAACGCTATGCCATCAACAAGGCGCGCATGGTGCGCATGTCCGAATACAGCCGCGACTGCCTGAACGAGCTGCGCGCGCAGATCGGCATCGAGTTCGAAGGCCGCGACCTGGGTACCACCCAGCTGTTCCGCACCCAGCAGCAGCTGGACGCTTCGGCGCAGGACATCGAGATCCTGGCCCAGTACGGCGTGCCCTATGAAGTGCTGGACCGTGCCGGCATCATCCAGGCCGAACCGGCCCTGGCCCATGTGGACGGCCTGGTGGGTGCGCTGCGCCTGCCGCGTGACCAGACCGGTGACTGCCAGCTGTTCACCCGCCGCCTGGCGCAGATGGCGGCCGATGCCGGCGTGGAATTCCGCTATGACCAGGACATCACCGGCCTGCAAGTCGAGGGCGATCAGGTGAGCGGCGTGCGCATCGGCAACCGCGTGGAAACCGCCGACCGGGTGGTGGTGGCGCTGGGCAGCTATTCGCCGCAGATGGTGGCGCCGCTGGGCATGCGCCTGCCGGTCTACCCCCTGAAGGGCTATTCGCTGACCCTGCCGATCACCGATCCGGCGATGGCCCCCACCTCGACCATCCTGGACGAAAGCTACAAGGTGGCCGTCACCCGCTTCGACAACCGCATCCGCGTGGGCGGCATGGCCGAGGTGGCCGGTTTCGATCTGTCGCTGTCGCAGCGCCGCCGCGAAACCCTGGAACTGGTGGTGCGTGACCTGTACCCGAAGGGCGGCGACCTGGCCAAGGCCGATTTCTGGACCGGCCTGCGCCCGGCCACCCCGGACGGCACGCCGGTCATCGGCGCCACCCCGTTCCGCAATCTGTACCTCAACACCGGCCACGGCACTCTGGGCTGGACCATGGCCTGCGGCTCGGGCCGCTACCTGGCCGACCTGATGAGCGCGCGCCAGCCGCAGATCAGCACCGAGGGCCTGGATATCTTCCGCTATGGCCAGTACGGCCACGCGCCGCAGCAGGAGAGCCGCGCATGCGTCCTGCCCGCGCGCTGATCGACCTGGGCGCGCTGCGCAGCAACTACCGGCTGGCCCGCGAACTGGGCGGCGGCAAGGCGCTGGCGGTGGTCAAGGCCGATGCCTATGGCCACGGCGCGGTGCGCTGTGCCCAGGCGCTGGAAGGTGAGGCCGATGGCTTTGCGGTGGCCACGATTGAAGAAGCGCTGGAACTGCGCCAGGCCGGCATCCGCGCGCCGATCCTGCTGCTGGAAGGCATCTTCGAGGCCAGCGAGCTGCCCCAGGTGGCCGAGCATGACCTGTGGTTCTCGGTGGGCTCGGCGTGGCAGCTGGAGGCGCTGGCCGCCTTCGACAGCCCGCGCCCGCTGACGGTGTGGCTGAAGCTGGACAGCGGCATGCACCGGCTGGGCCTGGACGTGGCCGGCTTCCGCGCCGCGCACGCGCGCCTGTCGGCGCTGCCGCAGGTGGAGCGCATCGTGATGATGACCCACCTGGCGCGTGCCGATGAGCTGGACAGCGAGCGCACCCACGAACAGGCCGCCACCTTCAAGGCGGCCATCGACGGCCTGCAGGGCGAGACCAGCGTGTGCAACTCGCCGGCCCTGCTGGGCTGGCCGGACGTGCGCAGCGACTGGGTGCGGCCGGGCCTGATGCTGTACGGGGCCAACCCGCTGCCGGACGACACCACGCTGACCGCGCGCCTGCGCCCGGTGATGACCATGCAGTCGAAGGTGATCGCCGAACGCTGGATCGAAGCCGGCGAGCCGGTGGGATATGGCGCCCGCTTCGTGGCCAAGGCGCGTACCCGCGTGGGCGTGGTCGCGCTGGGGTATGCGGACGGTTACCCGCAGTTCGCGCCGAACGGCACCCCGGTGCTGATCGATGGGCAGCCCGGTGGGCTGATCGGCCGGGTGTCGATGGACATGCTGACCGTGGACCTGCCCCCCCATGCGCAGGCCGGCATCGGCAGCGTGGTGGAACTGTGGGGCAGCGCACCGACCCTGGCCGAACTGGCCCCGCGCTGCGGCGTCAGTGCGTACCAGCTGCCGTGCGCGGTCAAGCGCGTGGCCCGGGTCTACCAGGGGTGAGGTGATGCCGGCCAGCGGCCGGCACTACCGTGCAGCGCTCTGGTATCGGCAGGTTTTTCGCGCGGTGCCGGAAAGGCACCAACCAAGGTTGGCAGCTACCACGGCAGGCCGCGCCTGGACTTGGTCCATCGGCATCGAGACGATGCCGGCCAACGATCAGCGTGCGGCAGTCGCCTGCGTGGTCAGCTGGCGCTTCACCCAGTCATCGATCAGGCGCTTCTCGAAGCGCAGCGGGTCGCTGTCGCTGCGCAGCCCGATGTTGTGCAGGTAGCCGCTGTCGCTCAGCTTGGCCTCGCCTTCGTCGACGATGCGGCCGCTGGCGTCCTTCAGCGTGTACTGCAGGGTGATTCGCGGCGGGTAGATGTCGCGCATGATCCGGATGTTGTCGGCACGCGGGCCGTGCCACGGCTCGTAATCGCCGGCACGCTTGATGTCCACCAGGGTCACGTCCAGAGTCTGCCCGGGCTGCAACGGCTTGGCCGCCGCCGTCTGCACGTGGCGCGCCAGCTGCTTCACCCAGTCGCCACGCTGCGCCTCGAAGCGGTTGGTGCTCTGGCGGATTTCGGTGAAGTTGGCCGGATCGTCCCACTTCACGCTCACCGGGCCATCGGCCTGCAGTGCCCGCGGTGCCTGCGGATCGGTAACGGTGCGCGGCGCGGCGGCGGCGCTGCCCACAGCCAGGGCGCCGGCCATGAGCAGGGCGGCGCAGAGCGAACGGTTCATGACGGTCTCCTGCGTCCCAGGGGCGGGACGGTTGAGGGGTACAGGGCGAGTGTGATCCTGCTGCCGGGCGCCAGCAATGGCCAATTGCGTCATATGCGACACCAGTTGTCGCCAATTCATCGTCGTCAAGTGTGACTGACGACGCTTGACGCTGTGAATACGCGCTCTGGAAGATGCTGTACCTCCACCCGGTCGGTTCCCCCACGCCCTTGTCCACACTGCCGCCCCTCGCGGAGCGCCCGCCCTTGATGGCGGCGGCGCCCGAACCCGACCTGCACCACGGCGTGCTTGAGCGCATCAATGCTGGCTTCTGCGTGATCCAGGTGCTGTTCGACGGCGATCAGGCGGTGGACTACCGTTTCCTGGAGGTCAACGAGGCCTTCGAGCGCCACACCGGGTTGAAGGGGGCGCAGGGCAAGCGCATGACCGCGCTGGAACCGCAGCACGAAAGCGAGTGGTTCCGCATCTACGGTGACGTGGCGCGCACCGGCCAGCCGGCGCAGTTCGAGATGGATGCGCGTGCACTGGGGCGCTCGTTCGCGGTGGATGCCGTGCGCGTGGGTGAGCCGGGCGAGAACATGGTGGGCATCCTGTTCTTCGATGTGACCGCACGCAAGCAGATCGAAGTGGAACTGGGCGAAAGCGAGGCGCGCTTCAGTGCGCTGGCCGACGGCCTGCCGATGCCGGTCTGGGTGCTGGACGAGCGCGGCCACGCCCGTTTCGTCAACAGCGCCTTCAGCGAATTCTTCGGCGGCGACGAAACCCGCGTGCCGGAAGACGTGTGGCGCGGCCTGGTGCATCCGGACGATGCGTCGGTGTTCGAGTACGAACTGCAGGAAGCCTTGAAGGCGCAACGTTCGATGCATGCGCTGGTGCGTGCACGGCGGGCCGACGGGCAATGGCGCTGGCTGGAAATGAACGCGCGGCCGCGTTTCTCGCGCATGGGCCGCTTCATCGGCCTGGCCGGCAGCAGCCCGGACGTGACCGAGCGCCGCGAAATCGAACTGGCCCGCGAAGAACTGCTGCAGTCCGAGCGGGCGGCGCGCAGTGCTGCGGAAAACATGGCGCGGCTGAAGGATGAGTTTCTGGCCACGCTGTCGCATGAACTGCGGACTCCGCTGACCACCATCCTGGGCTGGAGCGAACTGCTGCTGCAGCGCGTGGACAACACTAGCCCGCTGTTCAAGGGCCTGAACGTGATTGCCAGCAGTGCGACGGCGCAGAAGCGGCTGATCTCGGACATGCTGGACCTGAGCAGCATGCTGCTGGGCAAGGTGCAGCTGGAAGTGGAAGTGCTGGACCTGCGCCTGCAGCTGGGCGAAGCCCTCGGCGCACAGGAACCGGTGGCCGAGGGCAAGGCGCTGGACGTCAGCCTGCAGCTGCCCGAACAGCCCTGCCTGGTGCTGGGCGATGCCACCCGCCTGCAGCAGGTGCTGTGGAACCTGCTGTCCAACGCCATCAAGTTCACCCCGGCCGAAGGCCGCATCGAGGCGGAGCTGCGCGCAGATGGCGCCTACTGGGCCATCACCCTGCACGATACCGGCGATGGCATCGCGCCCGAATTCCTGCACCACCTGTTCAGCCGCTTCCGCCAGGCCGATGGCACCACCACGCGTCGCCATGGGGGGTTGGGCCTGGGCCTGGCCATCGTGCAGCAGCTGGTCGAGCTGCATGGCGGCACGGTCAGCGCGGCCAGCGAAGGCCATGGCCATGGCTCGACGTTCACCGTGCGCCTGCCGCAGTACCTGCCCGACGCCGACCGCCGCCCGCTGCGCGAAGTGTTCAGTGGACCGATCCTGGAACCGATGGTGGTCGAACCCTATCCGCTGCGCGGTCTGAACGTGCTGGCGGTGGAAGACCAGCCGGAAGTGCTGGAATACCTGCGGCGCATGCTGGAAGAGCAGGGCGCCAGTGTTTCCGGCGTCAGTTCGGCCGGCGAAGCGTTGGCCCTGCTGGCCGACAGCGGCCACCTGCAGTACCACGTGATGCTCACCGACATCGGCATGCCGGGCATGGATGGGTACGGCCTGGTGCGTACGCTGCGCGAGGATATGGGCGTGGAGGCCGCCGAGCTGCCCGCGGTGGCAGTGACCGCGCTGGCACGCGCCGATGACCGCCGCCGCGCGCTTGCGTCCGGTTTCCAGGAGCACGTGGCCAAGCCCTATTCGGTGGCGCAGCTGGTGTCTGCGGTGCGCAGCGTGCAGCCGATGCGCGCGGCCAACGCATTGCACTGAGCATTCACGGCAGATCGGCGAACCTGCCGGAAAGGAGGTTCACCGATGTCCCGTATCGCGCCCCGCATCCATACCGACCCGGCGCAGATCGCGCGCCTGGAAGCCCTGTTGCCGCAACTGGATGGTGAGCTGCAGGTGCAGCTGACCCTGCACGATGGCCGTCGCCTGCTGGGCACCGTGGCCGTGCGCCCGACGCTGCAGCAGTACCGCAACGAGGCCGGCGATGAAGGCAGCAACGGCCAGCTGCGCTTGGATGACTACGACACGCCGGTGCAGCAGCACCACGTCTGGCTGGATGAGATTGCCAGCGTCAGTCGGCTGCCGCCGAAAATCTGAAGGCATCCACGCATGGCGTGGCTCTACCGTAGAGCAACGCCATGCGTGATGGCTGCAGCGCCTAATGCTCGAATACGCTCGGAGTCGCCTCGAACCGGCGCGCGTAGGCACGCTCGTCGGCTACGCGGGCGACTTCCTCATCGGCCAGGTCCGGCGCGCCATAGACCGCATAGGCCACACTGCCATCGGCGCCATGCCCGACCTGGTGCAGGCGGTAACGCGAATGCCCACCACCGGTGTCCTCGGGGTAATGCACGGGCGGATGGCTGCCTTCCAGGTCCATTTCACTGTTGTCGACCACTCCACCGACGAACAAAGCGCGCATGCAGGTTCTCCTGGGGTTGCTGGGGGGAGCCCCTACCCTGAACGCTTCGATGTTGTCGGCACATCAACGGCCCGTTGAAGTTTCGCAAAGCGGCCCGCCGGGGCCGGCGCGGTCAAGCCGGTACAATGGACGGCCCTACGCTTGAAGTACCCGCGCCGATGGCCTCCAGCGACGACGCCCCCCTGCAGACCCTGTTCCTGCCGTTCAGCAACGGCACCCTGCGCTGGCCCGAGGGGCCGGTGGCCTTCCTCCGTGCCCGTGATGGCTGGCCGCTGCGCGAAATCGCCGGCAACCGCGAAGTGCACTGCGAGCAGAGCTTCGCGCCGTTTGCCGCGCCGCTGCAGCAGGCCGCCGGCTGGACCGTCAGCGGCCAGCTCGACGATGCCGACGGCAAAGGCCGTTACCCGCTGGTGCTGGTGCTGCCGCCGCGCCAGCGTGAGGAGGCCCGCGCGCTGTTCGCCCGTGCCCTGGCGCTGGTGGCCGAGGGCGGCCGCATTGTGGCCTGCCAGTCCAACAACGAAGGTGCACGCTCCGGCGAAGGCGACCTCAAGCAGCTGACCGGCCTCGGCGGCTGCCTGACCAAGAACCACTGCCGGGTGTACTGGACCGCGCCGTTGCAGGGCCAGCATGACGCCGACCTGGCCCAGCGCTGGAGCGCGCTGGATGCGGTGCGGCCGATCGTGGGCGGGCGCTTCCTCAGCCGCCCGGGCGTGTTTGCCTGGGACCGCATCGACCCAGCCTCGGCGCTGCTGGCCGAGCACCTGCCGGCCGACCTGGCCGGCCGTGCCGCCGACCTCGGTGCGGGCTATGGCTACCTGTCGCGCGAACTGCTGGAGCGCTGCCCGAAGATCACCGCGCTGGACCTGTATGAGGCCGAGCAGCGCGCACTGGCGTTGGCCGAACTGAACCTGGCACCGCCGCCACGCGCGCTGCCGCTGCGCTTCCTGTGGCGCGACGTCACCGCCGGCATCGAGCCGGGTTACGACGTCATCATCAGCAACCCGCCGTTCCACACGCCGTCGCGCGCCGACCGCCCCGATATCGGCCAGCGCTTCATTGCGGTGGCCGCACAGGCGCTGCGCCCAGGCGGCCGCCTGTACGTGGTGGCCAACCGCCATCTGCCCTACGAACACACCCTCAACGACAGCTTCGGTGCGGTACGCGTGGTGGCCGAGCGCGATGGCTTCAAGCTGGTCGAGGCAGTGAAGGGGAAGGGCAAGTGAAGCTGGTCAAGCACATCGCCAACCTGGGCTACGGCAGCCGCAAGCAGGTGCAGTGGATGTTCCGCGAAGGCCGCATCACCGATGCCGACGGCGAGGTGCTGTACGCCGATGACCAGGTGCCGCACGAGGCGATCCGGGTCGATGGCGAGCCGCTGGACCCGCCGCCGGGCCTGTCGCTGGCGTTGTACAAGCCGGCCGGTTACACCTGCTCGACCAAGGACACCGGTCGGTTGATCTACGATCTTCTGCCGCCGCGCTTCCGCGACCGCGACCCGGTGCTGTCCACCGTCGGCCGCCTGGACCGCGAGACCAGCGGCCTGCTGCTGCTGACCGACGATGGTGGCCTGCTGCACCGGATCATCTCGCCGAAGTCCAAGCTGCCCAAGGTCTATGAAGTGGAACTGGCCGAAGACCTGCGCGGCGATGAAGTGGCGCTGTTCGCCAGTGGCACGCTGATGCTGGAAGCGGAAAAGACGCCGCTGCTGCCGGCTGAGCTGGAGTTGCTCGGGCCGCGCACGGCACGCCTGGTGCTGCACGAAGGCCGCTACCACCAGGTGCGCCGCATGTTCGCTGCCACCGGCAACCACGTGCAGGGCCTGCACCGCAGCCGCGTGGGCGGCCTGGACCTGCAGGGGCTGCAGGAAGGGCAATGGCGGATGCTGGGCGCCACCGACCTGGACACCCTGTTCGCTCCATGACCGCCATCGCTGCGCTGCCCTTCCTCCCGGACGCCGTCATCTTCGACATGGACGGCCTGATGATCGACAGCGAGCGGGTGTCGATCGCCTGCTGGAGTGAAGCGGCCGGGGAACTCGGCTTGCCGCTGGATGCAACTTTCTTCGTGCGCATGGTCGGCCTGGGTGACCGTGACAGCCAGGCGCTGCTGCGCGGGCAGGGCGTATCGGACGCGATGATCGGGACGATGGCGGCGCGCTGCCACGACCTGTACGAAGCACGCACGCAGACCGGCCTGCCGCTGCGGCCGGGCATCCTGGAACTGCTGGACCTGCTGAAGGCCCATGGCATTCCGCGCGCGGTGGCCACCACCACGCGGCAGCCCCGGGCCAACCGCAAGCTGGCCGCGACCGGGCTGTTGCCCTATTTCGATGCGGTCATCACCAGCGGCGACGTCGCCCACCCGAAGCCGGCGCCGGACATCTACCTGCTGGCCGCACAGCGGCTGGGCAAGGCGCCGGAACGCTGCCTGGCGCTGGAGGATTCACCGGCCGGCACGCGCGCGGCCGTGGCCGCCGGGATGACCGTGATCCAGGTACCGGACCTGGTGCCTCCGGATGAAGCACAGCGCGCCCTGGGGCACCGCATCGTCGGCTCGCTGGTGGACGCCCACGCCCTGCTGGTGCCGCTGCTGCCGAAATAGCCGGTAGGTGCCGACCGTTGGTCGGCACGCTTCACCGCTCTCGCCGGGCATGGCCCGGCGCTACCGCTCTGGTAGGTGCCGACCGCTGGTCGGCACGCCTTTCAATCAAACGCGGCCGAACACCAGCGCCGCGTTCGTGCCACCGAAACCGAAGCTGTTGGACATCACTGTATCCAGCTTCTGCTCGCGGCTTTCGCGCAGGATCGGGAAGCTTTCCACCGCCGGAT
Organism: Stenotrophomonas sp. ESTM1D_MKCIP4_1; assembly: GCF_003086895.1. Taxonomy (NCBI): domain Bacteria; kingdom Pseudomonadati; phylum Pseudomonadota; class Gammaproteobacteria; order Lysobacterales; family Lysobacteraceae; genus Stenotrophomonas; species Stenotrophomonas sp. ESTM1D_MKCIP4_1. The sequence continues at coordinate 557,595 of NZ_CP026004.1, forward strand.
CCAGCTCGGCGATGTTGGCCGAACCGGCCACGAACCCATCGCGCATCATCAGCAGGCAGTAGATCGCCTCGTGCACGCTGGCCGCGCCCAGCGAGTGGCCGGACAGTGCCTTGGTCGACGACAGCGGCGGTACCGCATCGCCGAACACTTCGCGGATCGCCCCCAGCTCGGTCACGTCGCCCAGCGGGGTCGAGGTGCCGTGGGTGTTGAGGTAATCCAGCGGACGGTCGACGTTCTGCAGTGCCATCTTCATGCAGCGCACCGCGCCTTCGCCGGACGGGGCCACCATGTCGGCGCCGTCGGAGGTGACGCCATAGCCGATCAGTTCGGCATGAATGCGTGCGCCGCGGGCGACCGCGTGGTCGTAGTCTTCCAGTACCAGCATGCCGCCGCCTCCGGCGATGACGAAGCCGTCGCGGTCCTTGTCATACGGGCGCGACGCGCTGGCCGGGGTGTCGTTGAAGCTGGTGGACAGCGCGCCCATCGCATCGAACATCACGCTCATCGACCAGTGCAGGTCCTCGCCGCCGCCGGCGAACATGATGTCCTGTGCGCCGTGGCGGATCATGTCCGCGGCCGCACCGATGCAGTGCGCCGAGGTCGCGCAGGCGGCCGACAGCGAATAGCTGACGCCCTTGATCTGGAACGCGGTGGCCAGGCAGGCCGATACGGTGGAGCACATCGTGCGCGGCACCATGTACGGACCGACCTTGCGCACGCCACGGCTGCGCAGCAGGTCGACAGCGCCCACCTGCCATTCGCTGGAACCACCGCCGGAGCCGGCGATCAGGCCGGTACGCAGTGCGCTCACCTGTTCCGGCGACAAGCCGGCATCGGCGATCGCATCGCGCATGGCGATGTAGGCGAAAGCCGCCGCATCGCTCATGAAGCGCTTCTGCTTGCGGTCGATCTGCGCATCCAGGTCCAGGTCCACGCGGCCACCGATCTGGCTGCGCAGGCCGGCTTCGGCGTGGTCGGGCAGCGCGGTGATGCCGGCACGGCCTTCGCGCAGTGCGGAGGAAACGGTGTCCAGATCATTGCCCAGGCAGGAGGTCATGCCCATGCCGGTGATGACGACGCGACGCATCAGAAGCTCCCGGTTTCAGTGAACAGGCCCACGCGCAGGTCGCGGGCGTTGTAGATCTCGCGGTCATCCACGTACATGCGGGCGTCGGCCTGGGCCATCACCAGCTTGCGGTTGATGACGCGGGTGATGTCGATCTCGTAGCGCACGAGCTTGGCTTCCGGCAGCACCTGGCCGGTGAACTTCACCTCGCCGCAGCCCAGAGCGCGGCCCTTGCCGGGTGCGCCCAGCCAGGTCAGGTAGAAGCCGGTCAGCTGCCACATGGCATCCAGGCCCAGGCAGCCGGGCATCACCGGGTCGCCGATGAAGTGGCAGCCGAAGAACCACAGGTCCGGGCGGATATCCAGTTCGGCACGTACCATGCCCTTGCCATGCGGTCCGCCGTCCTCGCGGATGTCGGTGATGCGGTCGAACATCAGCATCGGATCGTTGGGCAGACGGCCGGCGGCGGCGCCGAACAGTTCACCGCGGGCGCTGGCCAGCAGCTGGTCGCGGTTGAACGCGTGGAGACGAGTCATGGAAAGCGCATTCCTGGGAGCGAAAACAAGGCAACAAGTCCCCGAGCATGCACGACGGTTGCAACGGGAATCAAACCGCCTCACCGTACGCGTGCGTAGTGTTTTCCCTTGGAATCACGCATCCCGTTGATGCACAACGACCATACTTTGCCGTCTGGACCGGTACGGTGCAGGTATGATGTTGGCCAACCATGAACGCACTGCGCAAGATCATCCACGTTGACATGGACGCCTTCTACGCGTCGGTGGAGCAGCGTGACGATCCGTCGCTGCGCGGCAAGCCGGTGGTGGTGGCGTGGCGCGGTGCGCGTTCCGTGGTCTGTGCGGCCTCGTACGAAGCGCGCGTGTTCGGCGTGCGCTCGGCCATGCCGGCGCTGCGCGCCGAGCGCCTGTGCCCGGATGCCATCTTCGTGCCGCCGGATTTCGCGCGTTACAAAGCCGTGTCACGCCAGGTGCGCGAGATTTTCCTGCGCCATACCGACCTGGTCGAACCGCTGTCGCTGGACGAAGCCTACCTGGACGTGACCGCGCCGAAGAGCGGCATCGAACTGGCCACCGAGATCGCCCGCACCATCCGCGCGCAGATCCGCGAAGAGACCCAGCTGACCGCTTCAGCCGGCATCGCGCCGAACAAGTTCCTGGCCAAGATCGCCTCGGACTGGCGCAAGCCCGATGGCCAGTTCGTCATCCCGCCACAACGCGTCGATGCGTTCCTGCTGACGCTGCCAGTGAAAAGCGTGCCGGGCGTGGGCAAGGTGATGGAAGGCAAGCTGGCCGAGCGCGGCATCGTCACCTGCGGCGACCTGCGCAGCTGGACGTTGCCCGACCTGGAAGAAAACTTCGGCAGCTTCGGCCGCAGCCTGTACAACCGCGCCCGCGGCATCGACGAACGGCCGGTGGAGCCGGACCAGCAGGTGCAGTCGATTTCCTCCGAGGACACGTTCGCCGAAGACCTGCTGCTGGAGGATCTGGGAGAAGCCATCGTGCAGCTGGCCGAGAAAACCTGGAATGCCACACGGAAGACCGAACGCATCGGCCACACCGTGGTGTTGAAACTGAAGACCGCGCAGTTCCGCATCCTCACCCGCAGCTACACCCCCGACCGACCGCCCGAATCCCTGCAGGAACTGCGTGACATCGCCCTGTCCCTGCGCGCGCGCGTCGATCTTCCGGCGGACACCCGCTACCGGCTGGTCGGCGTCGGCCTGGGGGGATTCCGCGAGAAAGAACCGGTGGTGCAGGGCGAGTTGTTCGGGAACGAACCGAACGATTCCACCTCTATCTGATCGATCCCGATGGGGTCAGAGCCCGTTGCGTCGCAACGGGATCCGACCCCGTGCCATCCCGCCAACCCACGGACACCCAGCTGTTGCTGTTGCCGTTGCATTGAGCGGGTGCAGGGCGCAGCCCTGCTGGAGAACCCCTACCTTACGGCCACTGCATCTCGCCTTTGGCCACCTTCGCACTCAGCTCCAGCGATTCCACGCCGGCCAGCTTGGGATAACGCGCCTGCATCGCCTTCACCAGCGCCGCACTGTCCTTCGCCTTCGCCGTTTCCACGTCGAACGCACGGATGTAGTCCGCCGTGAAACGCAGTGCGCTCGCATCCAGCGCCGCGCCCGGTGCGTAGTGCCCCGGCACCACCACCTTTGGCTTCAGCGCCTGCAGCCGCTGCAACGTCTGCAGCCAATCGGCATGCGACTGCGGCGTCTGCGTGTCGGCCATCCACACGTGCTCACCCGCCACCACCGGGATGCCGCCGACGATCGCACGCAGCGACGGCACCCACAGCACGGTCCTGTCCGGCGTCGGCCCATCCAGCCCGACCAGCGGCAGGCGCTGGCCTTCCAGCTGCAGCGCATCTCCATCCAGTACCTGCGGCACGACGATGCGCGCGGGCACGTCCTCACCCATCTTCGGGCCCCAGTACGCCAGCTTGCCGGCCTGGGTCTGCTGGATGTGGGCGACGGTCTGCGCGGTGGCGAGGATGCGCGCCTGCGGGAACGCATCCTGCAGCGTGGCCAGGCCGAAGTAGTAGTCCGGATCGCCGTGGCTGATGTAGATCGTGGTCAGCTGCTTGCCGCTGGCGCGGATCTTGTCGACCAATGCACGCGCATCGCTGGCCGCGAACTGCGCATCGACCAGGATCGCCTCATGGCGGCCTTCGATCAGCACCGAAGAGACAGAGAACATGGCCTGCGGACCTGGATGGAAGGTCTGCAGGCGCAGCTGTGATTTCGCCACAGGCGCGGCGACCGACGCCGCCGGCGCGGCCAGCAACGGTGCACTGGCGAAACCCGCGGCCAGGGTGAGGGGAAGAAGCAGGGCAGCAGTACGCATCAACGAATCCTCGTAGCGTCGAGCTTGCTCGACGGGGTTTCTTGGGCAGTCGAGCAAGCTTGTATGTTCCTCCCGGCTCCTACGAGGTATGTAGGAGCCAGGGTGGAGGGACCGTCAAGCAAGCATCTGCGGAATCGAGCCGACAGACGAGTCGAGCGATCCCCATCCCGCACACGAACGTCGATAAAGGATCGTACGGCAGAAAGCTGGCCAGGATTGCGTGGGGTGTATTCAAGAGCGGCAAGGATTTCGATCCAGCCCTGTTGAAGGTGGGCCAAGCCCGCTTCCAGCAGGCTTGACTGCGAACATAGGATCTCGACTCTACGCAGGCGTGCTCAATACGCCGCAGTGATGATCTGCTTCGGGTACTTCGCCGCTTCCAGCTCGGCCACGAACGCCGCACCGTAATCGGCGTAGCTGATGCGGCTGTGGCCGCTGGCATCGGCCAGGAAGGTCTTCGCCTGCACACGGTACTGGCCGCGCTCTTCGCCCGGGCCGATTTCGGCCGCCGGCGAGAAGAACGTCCAGTCCAGGTCATCCACCGCCTGCAGGCGCTTCAGCGCTTCGCGGGCGGCCAGTGCGTAAGGCTTGTAGGCGGCGGGGAAGTCGGGGGTGTCGACCAGCTGTACGCCCGGCGCGATCTCCAGGCTGCCTGCGCCGCCTACCACCACCACGCGCGGCACCTTGGCCTGGCGGGCGGCCGCGACCAGCTGGTCGGCCACCGTGGCGATCTGTCCGATGTCATCCCCCGGGCGCGGGCCATAGGCGCTGGCCAGTACATCATGGCCGGCGATCACTGCGGCCAGGGCATCGGTATCGTCCAGCGCGGCGATGGCCAGCTGGGCACCGGCCAGTTCGGCCGGCAGTTCCTTTTCACTGCGCACCACGGCGGTGACCTGGTGGCCGTGGGCGAGGGCGTGGCGGGCGATCTGGCGACCGATGTTACCGGTGGCGCCGACGAGGGCAATCTTCATGGCAGAACTCCTTGGGGCGGAATGGGGAGGGAACGAGGCCACTCTAGGCTGCTGAAGTTGATCGAAAAACAGCGTATAACGCGCTTGTTTGTTGCATGGATCGAGCAGATGGACCGATTGACCGCCATGACCGTGTTCGTCGAAGTGGCCGAGCGCGGCAGCCTGACCGCCGCTGCCGAGGTGCTGGACATGTCCCGCGCGATGGTCAGCCGCTACCTGGCCGAGGTGGAAGGCTGGCTGGGCGCGCGCCTGCTGCACCGGACCACGCGGCGGATCAGCCTGACCGGTGCCGGTGAAGCCGCGCTCGTGCGCTTCCGGCAGATGCTGGCCATCGGCGAGGAGCTGCAGGGCGAACTGGCCAGCGACGATCCCGAGCCGCATGGCACCCTGCGCATCACCGCCAGCGTGTCCTTCGGGCAGAGTCACCTGGCGCGCGCGGTCGCCGCCTTCGTGCTGCGCCACCCGGCCGCGCGCATCGAACTGCTGCTGGTGGACCGCATGGTGAACCTGGTGGAGGAACGCGTGGACCTGGCCGTGCGCATCGCCCGCCAGATCGATCCCAGCCTGATCGCGCGGCGCCTGGCCAGCTGCCGTTCGGTGCTGTGTGCCACCCCGGCGTACCTGCAGGCGCATGGCACGCCCAGCGCGCCCGAACAGCTGCCCGCGCACAACTGCCTGACCCATCACTACGTCGGCAAAAGCCTGTGGCAGCTGCACCGCGACGGTCGTTCGCTGTCGGTGGCGGTGGGCGGCAACATCAGCGCCAACGAAGCATCGCTGCTGCTGGAAGCGGTGCGTGCCGGTGCCGGCATCGCCATGCTGCCGACCTACCAGGTGGCACCGCTGCTGCGTTCGGGCGAACTGGTGCAGCTGCTGCCGGCGTACGAACTGGACGAGCTGGGCATTCATGCGGTGTACGCATCGCGTCGACAGCAGCCCGCTATCATGCGGCGGTTCCTGGATTTCCTGGCCGAGTGTTTCGCCAGCCCGGCCTTCCAGGATCTGGAGTGGCGCCCACCGGTCAAGGAGGACACATGAACCATGGACAGGGATTGCTCGAACACAACCGCGCGGCGTGGGACCGCCAGGCCCGCCAGGCAAGTGACTGGTCGCGCCCGGTCGACGCGGAAACGATCGCCGCCGCCCGCCAGGGCCGCTGGCAGGTGCACCTGACACCCCGCGCGTTGCCGCTGGACTGGCTGGGCGATGTGCGCGGCCGCCGCATCCTCTGCCTGGCCTCGGCCGGTGGCCAGCAGGCCCCGGTACTGGCCGCTGCCGGTGCGATCGTCACGGTGTTCGATCTGTCTGACGGGCAGCTGGCGCAGGACCGCCGTGTGGCCGAACGTGATGGGCTGTCCCTGCGCACCGTGCAGGGCGACATGCGCGACCTGCATGCCTTCGCCGATGGCAGCTTCGACGTCGTGTTCCATCCCATTTCCAACCTGTACGTGCCTGACGTGCGCCCGGTCTGGGCCGAATGCCAGCGCGTGCTGGCCCGCGATGGCCTGCTGCTGGCCAGCTTCTACAACCCGGTGGTGTTCGTGGGCGCGCGCGATCCGCAGCTGCAGGAACAGGGGATCATCCGCCCGCAGTACGCCATTCCGTATTCGGATCTGGACGACCTGCCGGCCGAAGAGCGCGAAGCGAAACTGGCCCGCGGCGAAGCGCTGACCTTCGGCCACAGCCTGGGTGATCTGATCGGTGGCCAGCTTGATGCCGGTTTCGTGGTCGAACGCTTCATGGAAGACTGGCAGCCGCGCCCGCGCTTCATGATTGATCGCTACCTGCCCACGTTCCTGGCCACGCGCGCGCGCCGGATCGGTTGAGGCCGGGGCGTACAATGGACGACCCACGTCGTACAGGTGCCGTCTCTTGTCGTACCCCTATCCGTTGGTCGTGTTTGATCTGGACGGCACGCTGGTGGACAGCGCGTCCGATATTGCCGAAGCGTTGAACCGCACGCTGGAAGCCATCGGCTTGGCGCGCGTGCCTGAAAGCACCGTGCTGGGCTGGATCGGTGATGGCGTGCGGCGGCTGGTCGAGCAGGCCGTGCACGCCGCGGGTCGCGACGTCGACCTGGCCGAGGTGATGCCCATCTTCATGGTGCATTACCGCGCGTGCCTGCTGCGCAGCCCGCGCCTGTTCGATGGCGTGCCTGAAGCGCTGGCACTGCTGCGCGCGCGCGGCGTGCCGCTGGCCATCTGCACCAACAAGCCTGCTGCGCTGGTGCCGCCGTTGCTGCAGCACCTGGGGGTCGACGAGGCGTTTTCGCTGGTGCTGGGCGGCGATTCGCTGCCACAGCGCAAGCCCAGTGGTGAACCGCTGCGGCATATCGCCGCGCACTTCGGGCTGGCGGTGGACGCCTGCCTCATGGTGGGCGATTCGCTCACCGATTACCGTGCTGCCGAGGACGCCGGCATGCCGATCGCCCTGGTGCGCTATGGCTACCCACGCGGGCTGGACCTGGACAACGCCCATGCCGTGGCAGTGATCGACGACCTGCGTGAACTGCCGGGGCTGCAGGGCTGACGCGAAGGGTAGTGCCGGCCGCTGGCCGGCAAGCCATTGCTGCTGATGCGCCCATGTAGAGCCGAGCCTGCGCTCGGCTGCTTTCGGCGCGAACCCGCAGTCGAGCAAGCTCGACTCTACGAATTGGATGGCCCAGCCGAGCATGGGCTCGGCTGTACAGTAGATCGACGCCATGCGTCGATGCCGAGGACCTTACTTCGGCTGGTAACGCACGCTCAGCTGGTACTCGCGGCCGGGCTGGTTGAACCACGCCACGGTCTCATAGCGGCGGTCGAACACATTGGCCGCACGTGCCAGCAGTGACCACGACGGCGTGAGCGCGTATTCCGCGCGCAGGTCGAGGGTGCCGTAGCCACCCACTTTCACCGTGTTGCCGGCATCGTCGTAGCGCTTGCCCGCGCCCTGCACGGTCAGGCCGGCGCGGACGTCGCCGAAGCGGCGGTCCACGTCCAGGCGTGCGGTCTGCTGCGCGCGGCGCGGCAGCCAGTTGTCGAACTGGGTACTGCCGCGGGTACGGTTGCGCGGGTCGGTGTAGCTCAGCTGGCCGTTGATGTCGAAACCGGCCAGCACCGTGCCTGCGGTCAGTTCGGCGCCACGGATGCGTGCCTTCTCGACCTGCTGCATCATGAAGGTCGCCGCATCGTAGGTGATCAGATCATCGATGCGGGTTTCGTACACGTCCACGCCCCAATGCCACCCCTGCCCATGCTGCGACAGGCCGATGTTGGCACTCTTGGACTTCTCCGGGTCCAGCGTCGGCACGCCGCTCCACGGGTCGTACAAGTCGCTGAAGGTCGGCGCCTTGAACGCGGTACCGTAGCTGGCATTCACGCGCAGGCCGTGGCCCAGCTCCATCGCCCAGCCGACGCTGCCGGTGGCGTGGTTGCCGAACTGCTGGTTGTCATCATTGCGCGCGCTCACCTGCAGCTGGTGGCGGCCGAAGCGGCCCTGGTACTGCACGAACACGCCGGTGTTGCGGCGGCTGTCGACCAGGTAGCCGGCGCTGCTGCCATCCAGGTTGTCTTCGCTCCAGTCCACGCCGGTGCTCAGCAGCTGGCCCTGGGCCAGCCCGATGTCGGCCTGCAGCGAAGCGGTGTCGCGGTGGGTCTGCGCACTGCCGAACGCACCGAAATCACCGTAGTTGTCCGACTCGTTGTCGCTGCGGCCGACAGTGGCGGTGAATGCCAGGCGTTCGGACGGGGTGTAGCGCACCTTGCCGGACATCACCTGCTGCAGCGTTTCCGAATAGCTGTAGTAGCCGTCGTAGTGGTTCTCGCCTTCAGCGCGCAGAGCGCTGCCTTCCACGCTCCACTGCTCATTGAAGGTGTAGCCGCCGCGCAGGCTCTTGGACAGATTGCGGTAGCCATCGCGGTCGGGCTCATCGGCATAGCAGCCGGTGAACAGCGTGGCCGAGCCCCGGCAGGCATTGATGCCGTCGGTGTGCTGGTAGGCGATATCGGCACCGAACCAGCCGCGTTCGCCGCTGCCACCGATGCCGCCACTGGCTTCGCGCAGGCCGTTGCTGCCGCCGCCAAGCTGGAAGTGCGGAGCGAAATCACCTGCGTTGCGGCGGGTGAAGATCTGGATGACGCCACCGATGGCGTCGGCGCCATACAGGCTCGACTGCGGTCCGCGCACGATTTCCACGCGCTCGATCTGTGCCAGCGGCAGGTCCTGGTACATCGCCAGGCCAAGATCGGCGCTGTTGATGCGTACGCCATCGACCAGCACCACCGTGTGCGAGGAGTTGGTGCCGCGCAGGAACAACGAGCTCTGCTTGCCGAGGCCACCGGCATTGGTCAGGTTGATGCCGGCGCGGCCGGCCAGCAGTTCCTGCAGCGAGGTGGCCTGGCTGGCTTCGATCTGCGCACGGTCGATGACCTGTGCCGGGGCGATGCTGTCCTGCAGGGCGATGGGGGTGCGGGTGGCGGTGACCAGCACCTGCTCCAGCACAGCGGTGTCATCGCTCGCCTGGCCATGGGCCAGGGCGGGCAGGGCGGCCAGTACGGCCAGGGACAGCATTCGGGACTGCAGCTTCATCGGGAGGACTCCGGGTGCCGCGCACGCCCGCGCGGCGAAGGGGAGGAGCCACGGAGGCTGGCATGCGCCGAAGCCGCGGCGCCGCCGCGGTCATCCAGCGCCACGCCCACCGCATCGCGACCTGAGGCTTCCGGGCCGGTCTCCGGGCTTGCCGCCAGGTGGCGCGAGGCCACCGTCCAGGCGCCTTCCCATGCCGATGGCACAGTGGCGGTGTTGCCTGGAACAGACGTGCTTACCGTTGCGGGGGCAGCGCCGGCCTGGCGTGTTGCCACGCGTCACCGGCTTCCCGTTTCAACCTGCCGGCCATCGCCGCAGGTCACCTGGAAGTGCGCGCAGTCTACGGCATCGCGGCCGGCCCGTAGAGTCGAGCGTGCTCGACTGCCTTTGCTCTGCCTTTAGAATATCGTCTCGATCCCGTGGTGCCGTTGCCGATGTCCCGCTGTTTTCTGCTGTTTCCGCGTTGCCTGTACAGGACGCACGCATGATCCTCGACCTGGTCCGCCATGCCGGCAACGGCCGCGATGAGTTCCTCGATGGCCGCAGCGATCCACCGCAGCTGGCCCGCCTGCCGCAGGAACTGGTCGATGCCTACGCCCAGCAGGACTGGCAGCGGGTGATCAGCTCGCCGCGGCTGCGTTCGCTGCATACGGCGATGGCCCTGGCCACGCCGCGCGGGCTGGACGTGGACGCGGACGAAGAGTGGGAAGAACTGGATTTCGGCGATTGGGACGGACAGTCGCTGTTCGACCTGCCGGAGGATGCGCTGGCGGCGTTCCATGGAGATCCGCATGCCTTCCCGCCGCCCAATGGCGAAAGCTGGGGCCATTTCGAGCGCCGCATCGCGCGCGCGCTGGATCGGCTGCTGGATGACGAGGATCCGCTGCCCACCGTGGTGGTCAGCCACGGCGGCCCGCTGCGCATGGTGCTGTCGCAGGTCTGCGGGCTGCCGCTGTCGCTGTGCTGGGCGCTGCGCATCGACCACGGCACGCGCCTGCGGGTGTCACTGGAACGCGGGGAAGTGGGCCTGGTGGGCGAGCTGCTGGAACTGCAGCAGCCGTGAACCTGCGGTAGTGCCGGTCGCTGGCCGGCATTCTCCGTGACGCCGCAATGATCGTGCGGTTGCCGGCCAGCGGCCGGCACACCAGTCCCTCAGTCCTCGGCGAGGCCGTCCTCGCCATCGTCGTCGGTGTCGAAGCGCTGCTCATGCACCGGGCCCGATGCCGGCCCGGCCGCCTTCAGCGGGTGCGCGGCGATGCGCGCCTCGTAATCCTGTACCAGAGCCTCGCGCTGGGCTTCGCCCAGTTCCTGCCAATGGCAGTCCAGCAGGGCGCCTTCCAGCGAGTAGAGCAGGTTCAGGCTGGGCTTGAAGCCGGCACGCTTGACCTTCACGAAGGCCCCGACCGCACCGAGCGCGGCCAGGTCCTCGCGGCTGCGCAGACCGACCTGACGCAGCCAGGCCGCGCTCTTCGGACCGATGTTGCGCAGCTTGGGTGCGCTCATCCCAACGCCTCGACGAACACGCGGGCGATGGCTTCCAGTCCCGCCTGGTCTTCGGCATCGAAGCGGCCGACCTGCGGGCTGTCGATATCGAACACGCCGATCAGTTCATCACCGCGCAGCAGTGGCACCACCAGCTCCGACCGAGAGGCCGAATCGCAGGCGATGTGGCCGGGGAAGGCATCGACGTCTTCCACGCGCTGGGTGATGCGCTGGCTGGCGGCGGCACCGCATACACCCTTGTCCAGGGAGATGCGCACGCAGGCCGGCAGCCCCTGGAACGGGCCAACCACCAGCTCCTTGCCGTCATACAGGTAGAAACCCACCCAGTTCAGGTCGGGCAGGGCGTGGTAGACCAGTGCGGAGAGGTTGGCCGCGTTGGCGATGCGGTCGGACTCGCCGTAGACCAGGCCTCGGGCCTGTTCCAGCAGCTGGGCGTATTGTTCCGGCTTGCTGCCGGTAAGCGAGGCATTGGCGAACATGCCTGCAGTCTAGCAAGCGTACGGGACCAGTGATAATGCACGCTCTGTTGCATGCTTGGAGCTGTCGATGTCCCTGCCTACCTCGTTGCCACCTGCGCTGTTCGTCACCGGCACCGATACCGAAATCGGCAAGACTGCCAGCAGCGCCGCGCTGCTGCATGCACTGCGCCGGCGCGGCCTGCGTGCGGTGGGCATGAAGCCGGTGGCCAGTGGCAGCCAGGATCTGGGCCACGGCCTTCGCAACGAGGATGCCTTGGCGCTGCAGGCCGCCAGCTGGCCCGTACCGGACTATGCCGACCTGAATCCCTATGCGTTGCGGCAGCCGCTGGCGCCGGAACTGGCCGCGGCCGAAGACGGCGTGGAGGTGCAGCTGGCGCCGATCGTGGCCGCGTTCGAGCGCCTGCGCGCGCAGGCCGATGTGGTGGTGGTGGAGGGCGTCGGCGGTTGGCTGGCACCGGTATCGGCCACGCTGGACCAGCTGGACCTGGTGCGCGCGCTGCGCCTGCCGGTGCTGCTGGTGGTGGGCATGCGGCTGGGCTGCGTGAACCACGCACGGTTGACCGCGCAATCGCTGCAGGCCAGCGGGGTGGACTGCCTGGGCTGGATCGGCAACCACATCGACCCGACCATGCAGCGCCAGGATGCCAACTTCGCCACGCTGCAGCAGCGCCTGCCGATGCCTTGCTGGGGCAGGCTGCCGCACCTGCCAGGTGCAGATGCACAGGTGTTGAGCAGCCACCTGTGAGCGAGCGGCGGTTTTCGGGCGGTGAATGAAGAGCAGTCGACCAACGGTCGACTCTACCCCGCGGGATGCGCTGGCGGAGCGGCGGTAGAGTCGACTGTCAGTCGACTATCGCGCGCAGCGCGGGATTTTCGGGTGGTGAATGAAGAGCAGTCGACCAACGGTCGACTCTACCGTGCGGCCAACTCCCGCGCCATCGCACCCAGCCGCTCCACCGCGCTGATGAAACGTGCATCCAGCGCCTGGCAGCACGACAACCGCAGGCAATGCCGGTAGCGCGCGCCGCGCGAATACACCTGGCCCGGCATGAACACGATGTCCTCCTGCAACGCGCGCTCGAACAGCTCGCGGGTGTCGACACCGGGCAGTTCCAGCCACAGCAGAAAGCCACCCTGCGGCTCGGTGGCGCGGGTGCCGGCGGGGAAGTGTTCGGCCACCAGCTGCCGCAGGCGACCCACCTGTTCGCGGTACAGGCGCCGCATGCGATGCAGATGGTGCTCATAGCTGCCGGCTTCCAGATAGGCGGCCACTGCATCACCCAGCAGCTGCGGCTCGCCACCGGTTGACTGGAATTTCAGCAGCGCGATGCGTTCGGCGAAACGCCCACCATCGAGCCAGCCGATGCGGTAATCCGGTGCCAGCGTCTTGGAGAAGCCCCCGACCACCATCACCCAGCCATCGCGGTCAAACGCCTTCAGCAGCGGTGCCGGAGGCTCACTGAACTGCAGCTCGGCATACACCGCATCCTCGATCAGCGGCAGCTGGCGCGCATTGACCAGCTCGGCCAGGCGCTGCTTGGCGGCGACGGGCATGGTGCAGCCCAGCGGATTGTGCACGGTGGGCATCACCACCAGTGCGGCCAGCGGGGTGTGCTCCAGCAGCGCGCCCAGCGCATCTACGTCCAGCCCGTGCTGCGGGTGGGTGGGCAGTTCGATCGCCTGCAGGCCAAGGTTGGCCAGCAAGGGGTACAGGTTGAAGTAGGAGGGCGCTTCGATACCCACGGCCGCTCCGGGCTCGGTGACCGCGCGCAGGGCCAGCTGCAGCGCTTCCATCGCGCCGTGGGTCAGCAGCAGGCGCTCGGCATGGGTGTGCAGGCCCATCCGCGGGCCACGCCGTACGATCTGCGCCAGCAGGCGTGGCGAGCCGTTCGGGCGCGCGTAGGTTTCCACGGTCTGCTGGCCATGGCGCAGCACCTGCGCGGTGTGCCGGGCCAGCTGCGCGCCGGGATAGAACTGCCGCCCGCGTGGACCGGCGAAGGCCAGATCGACCACCCCGGACCGCCGCTGCGCCTCAAGCACGCGAGCCATCAGTGCCTGCTGCAGGGGGGCGGTGGGTGCCGAGGGCGCGTCGCGCAGTGAACGCTGCGGTACCGACAACCGGGGGGCTACCTCGAAGCCGGCCTTCGGCCGCGGCACGACCAGTCCTGCATCTTCCAGCTGCCGGTAGGCCGCGATGACGGTGTTCAGGCTGAGCTGACGCTGGGCGGCCATCTGCCGCAGCGAGGGCAGCCGGCTGCCGACCGGCAGGCGACCGCCCTGGATGGCCTCGGCCAGTTCATCGGACAGGCGCTGGTAGCGCGGCGGAACCGGGGTGGCGGAGGGATCTGTATCCATTGAACTGCCCTGCATCTGCAGCTGTACCCATGATGCTGCCGAGCCTAGCATGGTGCTGCCGGTAGGGCCTGATCGGGGCCCCGCCGATACATTCCAGAACGCACGGCCGCAGGGCCGTGCGTCTTTTTTTGCATGGACGTCAACGAATCCGCGCCAACGATGTCTGGCGTTTCGTAGAGTCGAGCTTGCTCGACTGCATTGCCGGGATAGCCGAGCGTAGGCTCGGCTCTACAAGAGTACGTCAGCGCATCGGCACCAGCGAGGCTTCGCGCCGGTAGAGCGCGGGGAACTGCTTGCCGAAGGCGGCCAGTTTCGGTGCGTCGTAGTAGCGGATGTAGGCCGCCTGCGGGTAGTTGGCCATGTAGTTCTGGTGGTAGCTCTCAGCCGGGTAGAAGCGCTGCCCGCTGGCCACCTGGGTGACGATCGGGCTGCGGTAGCTGCCGGCCCTACCCAGCTGGCTGATGTAGGCGCGGCTGGCGGCCAGTTGCCGGGCGTCATCGCTGAAGATCGCCGAGCGGTACTGGCTGCCGTGATCGGGGCCCTGGTAGTTCAGCTGGGTGGGGTCGTGCACCACCGAGAAGAACACCTGCATCAACTGGCCATAGCTGACCTGGCGCGGATCGTAATCGACCTTGACCGCTTCAGCGTGGCCGGTACGGCCACTGCTGACGCGCTCGTAGCGTGCATCGGCAGCACTGCCACCGGCGTAGCCGGCCACCGCATTGCTCACGCCTTTCACGTGCTGGAACACGCCTTGCACGCCCCAGAAGCAGCCCCCGGCGAACACCACGCTGGCATGGGTGGCGCCATCGTTGAATGCCGCGTCGCCGGTGGGTGCCGGCAATGCCTGCACCTGTGCGCTGGCGACAGCCGGCGCGGCCATCGCGCCGCGGTCCACCAGCAGCACGCCGGCCACCAACGCCGTAGCGACCAGCCCGGCAACACCCACCGCAATGCCTTGTTCAAAGGAGAATTTCATCGTTTCCTCCTGCTCTCAACCAAAGGTGAAGGCATAGGCCTGCACGCCCGCGTCGAGGAACTCGATCTCGAAGCGGTGCGGGCCGACCGCGCCACGCTGGCGTATCAACTGGTACAGACGGTTTTCGTTCACCACGCCGCGGCCTTCTGCATCGACATCACTGCCCGCATCGGTGGCCGGCAGCGGCTTGCCATCCAGCCACACGCGGAAGCGCACCGGCTTGCCCTCCCGGGTGGGCGCCAGCACCAGATGCAGGTCGCGGGCATGGAACTGGAACGCGATGCGACCCCCGGCCTGCTGCAGCTGCGCGGCTTCATCGGTGATGGTCCAGTGCCCGGACAGACCCCACTGGTTCAAGGCCAGGCTGGGCGGCAGGGCGTAGTCAAAGGAGGCATCGGTACGCTGGCCGCCCGCTGAGGCGAAGTGCTCGGCACGCGCGTGGCCCAGGTAGGTTTCCGGCGAGCGCAGATTGCCCATGTCAGCCTGCGTGGCCACGCCCTGCAGGTCGGCTGCCGCCGGGTCGGCCGGGGGCGGCAGAGCGGTCTGGCCGGCTTCTGTCAGCAGGCGGCGGATCACCTGTTCGGAATGCGCATAGTTTCCTTCACCGAACTGGTGGGCGCGGATGTTGCCCTGTGCATCGACGAAATACTGCGCTGGCCAGTACTGGTTGTTGAATGCACGCCAGATCGAATACTGGTTGTCCAGCGCCACCGGGTAGGCGACCTTCAGTTGCTGCACGGCCTTCATCACGTTGCGCGGGTCGCGCTCGAAGGCGAATTCCGGTGTGTGCACACCGATCACCACCAGGCCATGGTCGCGGTAGCGGTGTTCCCACTCGTGCACGAAGGGCATCGCACGCAGGCAGTTGATGCAGGAGTACGTCCAGAAATCGATCAGCACGACCTTGCCGCGCAGCTGCTCGGCTTTCAGCGGCGGGCTGTTGAGCCAGCCGGTGGCGCCGTCCAGCGTCGGCAGGGTGCCTTCCACCGGCAGCGGCGTATCGGCGGCCGTGTTCGCACCGGCCATCATCATCATCGGCGGTGCAGCGGGCTGGGCACCGGGCATGGCGTCGAGCAGGCCCTGTTCGATACGTGCGGTGCTCACCGAGGACAGGCGGGTCAGCAGGCCGGTATCCCAGCCCATGCCGATCGCCACCACCGCCAGCAGTGCGGCCACACCCAGCACCTTGCGCAGCACGTCACCCAGGCCCAGGCGCGCCTTCAGGGCGTTGAACACGCGCCCCCCGATCCACACCGCCAGTGCGAGGGCAGTGGCCGCGCCCAGCGCATAGGCCAGCAGCAGCGCACTGGTGCCGACGCTGGCACCGTGCAGCGCGGCACCGGTCAGCACCAGGCCCAGGATCGGCCCAGCACACGGCGCCCACAGCAGACCCGTGGCAATGCCGATCAGCAGCGAGGTCCACGCCCCGCCGCGGCCAGCGTCATCGGCGGCATCGGCGCGCGCACTCAGCCGCGCACCTGCGCGCTGGAACGGCGCCAGCAGGTGGTCGGCCAGGCGCGGCAACAGCAATGCCAGGGCGAACACCGCCATCAGCACTAGGGCCACCCAGCGGCCGATCTGGTTGGCCTGGGCCACCCACTGGCTGCCGACGGCGGCCAGGCTGGCGACGACGGCGAAGGTCAACGCCATGCCCAGCAGCAGTGGCAGGGTACTGCGCAGGAACGGGCGGTTGGCCCGTGCGAACACGAAGGGCAGCACCGGCAGGATGCACGGGCTGAGCAGGGTCAGAACGCCGCCCAGGTAGGCCAGCAGCAGCAGCAGCATCATCAGGCTCCAGAAACAGGGGAAGAACCCAGCGGCACGCGCCAGCCACCGTTGCTGTCCTGCTGCGCCGCGCCGGGCTGGAACAGCAGCGCGACACCGTTCATGCAGTAACGCAGGCCGGTCGGGCGTGGGCCATCGTTGAAGACATGGCCGAGGTGGCCACCACAGCGGCTGCAGTGCGCCTCCACCCGCAACATGCCGAAGGTGGTGTCACGGTCTTCGCCGACGGCGCCATGCAGCGGCGCCCAGAAACTGGGCCAGCCGGTGCCGCTCTCGAACTTGGTGGATGAGGAAAACAGCGGCTGCTGGCAGCCGGCACAGGCGAACGTGCCCTGTCGATGTTCCTTGTCCAGCGGGCTGCTGCCGGCGCGTTCGGTGGCCTGCTGGCGCAGCACCGCGTACTGCGCTGGGGTCAGCAGCCGGCGCCACTCGGCGTCGCTGTGCATCAGCGGAAATTGACGCGCCGGGCGCGCCTCGGCGGCGGCCGTGGCGGCACGGCTGCACGCGCCCAGGCCGAGCACGCCAGCGGCGGTGGCAAGACCGCCCAGGCCCAGCAGGTGGCGGCGGGTAAGGGACATGGCGTACTCCGGGAAGGGGCGACGGGGCCATGCTGCGCCTGCCCGGGTCAACGAATCCTCACGCAGGATTCAATTTTTCGTGAGGTATCGATGGCCAAGCCGCGCCACAATGCGTGCAGCCTCCCCACTGGCCACGAGCTGCCGATGTCCGCAAAACGCGTCCTGATCGTCGAAGACGATGCCCACATTGCCGACCTGCTGCGCATGCACCTGGGCGACGAGGGCTACCTCGTCGCGCACGCCGCCACCGGCGATGCCGGCCTGCGCCTGCTGGAACAGGACGGCCCGTGGGATGCGCTGGTGCTGGACGTGATGCTGCCCGGCGTGGATGGGCTGCAGATCTGCCAGCGCGCCCGTGCCATGGCGCGCTACGTGCCGATCATCATCATCAGCGCACGCGGCAGTGAAACCCAGCGCATCGTCGGCCTGGAACTGGGCGCGGATGACTACCTGGCCAAGCCCTTCTCGATGCCCGAACTGGTCGCGCGCGTGCGTGCGCTGCTGCGCCGTGCCGAAGCGATGGCGCAGAACGCGCGCATCGATGCCGGTGCCGTGGAAGTCGGTGGGCTGCAGCTGGACCCGGTGGCGCGCACGGCGTCGGTCGATGGCAATGCCCTGGAACTCACCCCGCGTGAATTCGACCTGCTGCTGTTCTTCGCCCGCCACCGCGACCAGGTGTTCGCGCGGATGGAACTGCTGAACCAGGTCTGGGGCTATCAGCACGATGGCTACGAGCACACCGTCAACACCCACATCAACCGCCTGCGCAGCAAGATCGAAGTCGACCCGGCCAACCCGCGGCGGCTGCTGACGGTGTGGGGGCGCGGCTACAAGCTGGTCGATCCAGCCGGGGCGGCAGCATGATCACGCCCAACCTGTGGCAGAAGCTGGCGGCGGTGATCGCCGCGCTGATGCTGATGTGCTGCATGGCGCTGCTGGCGCTGCAGATGCACGCCAACACCCGCCACGAACAGGAAGTGGTGCAGCGCCTGTCGCTGGGCCTGGCAGAACACATCGCCCAGCGCAGCGAGCTGATGGACACCAGCGGCATGCGCGATACCGCCGTGCGCGCGCTGTTCGGCCAGTTGATGGCGGTCAATCCCAGCGTGGAGGTCTATCTGCTGGACGACCAGGGGCGCATCCTCGGCCACGATGCGCCCAGCGGGCACCTGCTGCGCGACCGCGTCGACCTGGGCCCGCTGCGCCGCTTGCTGGCGGGTGCGCCGCTGCCGATCCTGGGTGACGACCCGCGCAGCACCGCCGGGCGCAAGGTATTCAGCGTGGCGCCGCTGGTGGTGCAGGGCCACCCGGCCGGCTACGTCTACGTGGTGCTGGTGGGTGAACACCGGCAGATGCTGGCCGACGATCTGGCCGCCAGCAACCAGTGGAACACCACCCTGTGGTCGGTGCTGCTGGTGGGCAGCCTGGGCCTGTTGGCCGGGCTGGTGGCGTTCTACTGGGTCACCCGGCCGCTGCGCCGGCTGACCCGGCGCATCCAGGCCTTCGATATCGATGCACCCACGCCCTTGCCGGCGCCGGTGCCCCTGCGCAGCGGCGAGCGCGATGAACTGAAGATCCTCGAGCATGCCCATGCGCAGATGGCGCAGCGGCTGGGCGAGCAATGGCAGCAGCTGCGCCAGCAGGACCTGCAGCGCCGCGAACTGGTGGCCAACATCTCCCATGACCTGCGCACGCCGCTGTCATCGCTGCATGGCTACCTGGAAACGCTGGCATTGAAGGAAGCCACGCTGTCGCCGGACGAACGCCGCCGCTACCTGGGCATCGCCCTGGCGCAGAGTGCGAAGGTGGGCCGCCTGGCCCGCGCGCTGTTCGAGCTGGCACGGCTGGAACACGGCGAAGTGCGGCTGGAGTGGGAGGTGTTCGCGCTGCCGGAACTGCTGCAGGACGTACTGCAGAAGTTCGAGCTGGCGGCACAGGCGCGTGGCCAGCATCTGCAGGCCGATTTCCCGCCGGGGCTGCCGCTGGTACGCGCCGACCTTGGCCTGGTCGAGCGGGTGCTGACCAACCTGCTGGACAACGCACTGCGCCATGCGCCCGACGGCGGCCAGGTGCGGGTGCAGCTGCGCGCCCTCGAAGGCAGCGTGGAAGTGAGCGTGGCCGACGATGGCCCCGGCGTGGCCCCGGCACTGCGCGCGCAGCTGTTCCAGGCGCCGGCAGCGCTGGGTGCGCGGCGGGGTGAGAACGGTGGCCTGGGCCTGTTGATCGTGCAGCGCATCGTGCAGTTGCATGGGCGGCGCATTGAACTGCGGCCGAGCGAGACGGGGGCCTTGTTTGTGTTCGCCCTGCCGCGTGCGGACAACGCACCCACCTGACCGAGCCGCAGTGGTAGATCCACGCCATGCGTGGATGCTGTTCGCGCAGATCGCAACCATCCAGTAGATCCACGCCATGCGTGGATGCACTTCACGTAAATCGCAACCATCCAGTAGATCCACGCCATGCGTGGATGCTGTTCGCGCAGATCGCAACCATCCAGTAGATCCACGCCATGCGTGGATGCACTTCACGTAAATCGCAGGCAAAAAAAGACCCGGCAGAGGGAGGGATCTGCCGGGTCCGGATTGCATGGGGGGAGGGACCCATGCAATGAGCGTGGGCGTGACGTCAGTGGCTGTTGCCGGTGGCGTCCGCCGTTGTGTGTGTCTGGCCCTGCACCAGCTCGGACCAGGCGCGACCCGCCTGCAGGCCGAGGTCGACGATGTCCTGCTGGGCCTGGCCCATCCGCTGCAGGTTGTCCTGCCACAGCTGTGCACCCTTGGGCAGCAACCCGGCCGGATCCTCGCTGCGGGCCAGTTCGCCCAGCCAGCCGCCGGTTGCGGTCAGGTTGCGTTCCAGCGCCTTCAACTGCACGCCGAACATGCTTTCGGCGTTTTCCAGTGCCAGCCGGTTCGCACGCGTTGCCGCCGCCGCCAGTTGGCGGGTGGCATCACTGAAACGATCGGCGAAGGCGGTGGCCATGGCGGCATCGAAAGCGGTTGATGCAATGCAGCATACGCCGATCATGCCGCATTGCAACAAAAATCATGAAGGCGCCCGAGGCGCCTTCATGAATCCTTTCAGATCAATGGGTTGATCAGGCGGTCGGGCCGCGGTAACGGCAGCCGGAGGTGCAGGTTTCGTGCACGGTGATCTCGCTCAGCGCGGGCAGTACCGGCTTCAGTTCGTTCCAGATCCACACCGCCAGATTCTCGCTGGTCGGATTCTCCAGGCCGGGGATGTCGTTGAGGTAGTGGTGGTCCAGGCGGTCGTAGATCGGCTGGAAGGCTGCTTTGACATCGCCGAAATCCATGATCCAACCGGTCTGCGCGCCCGGTTCGCCCTCCACCTTCAGTTCCACCCGGAACGAATGGCCGTGCAGGCGCGCGCACTTGTGGCCCGGCGGCACGTTGGGCAGGCGGTGGGCCGCCTCGAGCATGAAGACTTTGAAGATTTCCATGGCGCGATTGTACGCCGGCCCTGCCGCCGCCACCGTCCCGGATGTTCGGTTTCCGCAACTCAATTCTTTCCATCCGGATGAAGAGATGTTAGCTTCTCTTATATCCGTATGAAGAGATGTTATTGGTCGCGCCAGACCTGGCATGGATTACTGCGGAACTTCCGTCGTCCACTACCACCCCCCACATCGTCATGCCCCAGCACACCCTGCTCGTGGCGGCCCTGGCCGTCGCTCTGGCCGCGCCTTTGTCCGCCGCCGCCGAAACCACCACCGATGCCAGCGGTGAAGCCAGCACGCTGGCCGCCGTGCGCGTTACCGGTTCCAACATCAAGCGCACTGATACCGAAGCCTCCAACCCGGTGCAGGTGATCGGCCGCCAGCAGCTGGAGCAGACCGGCAAGGCCACCGTCGCCGACCTGCTGCGCTCGATCTCGGCCAACACCGGCAACGCCAACAACGAAACCACCAACAATGGCTGGGCGTCCGGCTCGGCCGGTATCGGCCTGCGCGGTCTCTCGCAGAAGAACACGCTGGTGCTGCTCAACGGCCGCCGCCTGGCCAACTACGGCTTCCCGGCCGGCGGGCTGTCGGACACCTTCGTCGACCTCAATGCGCTGCCGCTGGTCGCCGTCGAGCGTATCGAAGTGCTCAAGGATGGCGCCTCGGCCGTGTACGGTTCCGACGCGGTGGCCGGCGTGGTCAACATCATCACCCGGCAGAACTTCCAGGGCGCCGAGATCGGCGGCAGCTTCGGTGGTGCCGACCAGGGCGGCCTGCACGAACAGAACCTGAAGTTCGTCGGTGGCCTGGGTGACCTGGATACCGATGGCTACAACATCCTCTTCAGCCTGCAGGGCTACAACCGCGAGCGCCTGGACCAGGACGAGCGCAACCTGACCAAGAGCGGCATCTACAGCGACCAGCCCGGCGGCCGCTGGAACGGCTGGTCGGCCAAGGGCGCGCGCTACCTCGTCAACGGCGTATCGGTGCCGATGCTCGACGCCGACGGCAACTGCCCCACCGGCACCACCCGCGTGGCCAGCGCCCCCATCGACGGTCTGGCCGGCGATACCTGCGGCTACAACCAGGCGCCGTACACCACACTGATTCCCTCGACCAAGCGCTACCAGGCCTATGCCAACGGCACGTTCCGCCTGGGTGAGAACGTCGAAGCATTCGGCGAAGTGCTGTACAGCCAGATCAAGAGCGCCGCCTGGTTCGGCAGCAGCCCGTTCTTCACCCTGGAAAGCGGCCGCTTCGCGCTGAACGCCGAAACCGGGCTGGCCGAACCGGTGTCGTCCAACCTGCCGTCCAGCAGCCCGTACAACCCCTACGGCCGTGCAGTGCCGATCGAGTACACCTTCTTCGACCTCGGCGGCACCATCAAGACCAACCGCTCCACCGCTTACCGCGGCGTGGTCGGTCTGCGCGGCAGCACCGCCGCCTGGGATTGGGAAGTGGCCGCGTTCGGCGCACGCAGCAGCGAGCGCGAAACCGTCTCCGGTGGCTTCGCCAACCGCTGGGCGCTGGCCGATGCACTGGCCAGCGGCAGCTACAACCTGCTCGACCCCTCGGCCACCCCGCAGTCGGTGATCGATGCGATCAACATCTCCACCCTGCGCCCGGCCGAATCGGTGCTGCAGGGGGTGGATGCGAAGATTTCCGGCACCCTGGGCCATAGCTGGGCCGGCGACATCGGCTTCGCCGCCGGTGCCGAATGGCGCCGCGAGAAGCTCGATTCCAACAATCCCTGGCAGATCGACGCGGGCCTGCAGGTGCGCCCGGCCATCGCCGAAGTGCACGGCGAGCGCAAGGTCAGCGCCGCTTATGCAGAAGTGAACGTGCCGCTCGCTTCGCGCCTGGAACTGTCGGCGGCCGCGCGTGCCGACCATTACGACGACTTCGGCGATGCGTTCTCGCCCAAGCTCGGCCTGCGCTGGCAGCCGCTGGATTTCCTGCTGGTGCGGGCCTCGGCGTCGAAGGGCTTCCGCGCGCCGTCGCTCTCGGAAAATTCCAACAGCACCAGCATCGCCTACGGCAGCGTGGTCGATCCGCGTGATCCGGACGTGCCGGGTTCGCGGCAGAACCCGACCTTCTTCACCGTCGGCAACAGCGACCTCAAGCCCGAGCGCACCAGGAGCGTGAACTTCGGCGTGGTGCTTTCGCCCTGGGCCAACACCAACCTGAGCGTGGACTACTACCGCATCCAGCTGGACAACCTGGTCGGTACCAACAACACCCAGACCCTGGTCAACGACAACGTCGCCGGCGCTGTGCAGCGCGATGAACGCGGCAAGCTGCTGGCGGTGTTCAACCGCTACCAGAACCTCAGCGAGCTGAAGACCTCGGGCATTGATGTCGAGCTGCGCCAGCGCATCCCGACTGCCGCGCTTGGCGACTTCACCCTCTCCTCGGCCTACACCCACGTACGTGACTACCGTCGTCCCACCGTGGTCGGCGGCCCGCTGGTGGACTACGCCGGCAGCAACCTTGGCGCCACCCTGCCGAAGAACAAGGCGACCACGACGCTGGACTGGACCTTCCGCGACTTCACCGCCGCCGTCACCTGGTACTACACCAGTGGCTACGACCAGAAGGCCAGTACCGCCGCTGCGGCCGTGCAGGACCGCGTCGATGCGTACAACCAGTTCGACCTCTATCTGGCCTACGCGGGCATCGACAAGCTGACCGTGTACGCCAAGGTGCAGAACCTGGCCGACAAGACGCCGCCGTACGACGCCTCGTTCCCGGGCATCCGCGCGCCGTACGACTTCAGCCAGTACGACCTGCGCGGGCGCTACTTCACGCTGGGCTTCGATTACCGCTTCTGATCCACCCGCCGCGGCCAGCCACCGGTGTGGCTGGCCGCGTTGCCGCTGTCCTGTTTCCCGGGGAGTTACCGTGTCCTTCCACCGCCGTGCCGTTCTTCCGCTGCTGCTTGCCGCCGCCACCGTCCTCGCTTCGCCGCTGGCCGCGCAGGCCCAGAGTGCGTACTTCTTCCCGCAGGCCACCGACGCTGCCGCGTTCGATGCCGCCATTCCCACCCCCGAGCAGTTCCTCGGCTACCCGATCGGCAGCCGCTACACCCGCCATGACCAGCTGGTGGCCTACTTCCAGGAACTGGCGAAGCACTCGGACAAGATCCGCGTGCAGGAGATCGGCCGCAGTTACGAAGGCCGGCCGCTGCTGATCGCCACCGTCACCGCTGCCGACAACCAGGCGCGCATCGACCGGATCCGCCAGCAGCACGCGACCCTGGTCGATCCGGCACAGCCGCGCAGCGCGGCCGGGGACAGCCCGGTGGTGGTCTGGCTGGGTTACAGCGTGCATGGCAACGAAACCTCCAGCGGCGAAGCGGCGATGCTGACCGCCTACTACCTGGTGGCCAACCGCAGTGCCGAAACCCAGCAGTGGCTGCAGCAGTCGGTGGTGCTGTTCGACCCCGCGCAGAACCCTGACGGCCGCGACCGCGCCGCCAACTGGCACAACGCGTGGGCTTCGGACCCGGCCTCGTCCGACCCGGCGGACAAGGAACACGTCGAACCGTTCCCGCAGGGCCGCACCAACCACTACTTCACCGATCTCAACCGCGATTGGCTGGCCCTGACCCAGCAGGATTCGCGGCCCAAGGTGGCCGTGTTCCACCAGTGGTACCCCAATGTGCAGATCGATTTCCATGAGATGGGCAAGGACAGCACGTACTACTTCGAGCCTTCGCCGAAGAGCATGCACAGCCCGCTGATTCCGGCCGCGTCGTACGAGTTCAACAAGACCCTGGCCGAGTACCACGCACAGTCGCTGGATGCGCTGAGCTCGCTGTACTACACCGGCGAAAACTACGACAACTTCTCGCCGGTCTACGGCTCGACCTATCCGGACTTCCATGGTGCGGTCGGCGTGACCGTGGAACAGGCCAGCTCGCGCGGCCGCGTACAGGAATCGGTGAACGGCCTGCTGACCTTCCCGTTCACCATCCGCAACCAGGTCGCCACCGGCCTGGGCACGGTGCGTGGTGCGGTGACCGAGCGCAGCGGCCTGTTCGATCTGCAGAAGACCTTCTTCCAGAGTGCATTGAAGCAGGCTGCGCAGCAGCCGGTGAAGAGCTTCGTGTTCGGCGATGCGCATGACCCCGCACTGACCCGGCGCCTGCTGGAACTGCTGCTGCTGCATCGCATCGAGGTACACGCACTGGATCGCACCGTGACGATCGACGGCCAGCGCTTCGACGCGGGCAGCGCCTACGTGGTGCCGGTGCAGCAGGCCCAGTTCCGCCTGGTCCACTCGATCTTTGCCGAGACTCCGCCGATCAAGGGCGACGTGTTCTACGGCAGCACCAGCTATGCGATCGCACCGGCCTACGGTGTCGCCTTTGCCGGCAGCCGCAGCCGCATCGACAGCGGTGCCCGCGTGGCGGAGCTGCCGACCGTGCAGGGCGCCGTGAATGGCGGCCAGGCCGGCTTTGCCTATGCCATCGACTGGCGTGACTACAACGCCGGCCGCGCGCTGGCCGCGCTGCAGGCCAAGGGGCTGAGTGCCCGCGCGGCGTTCAAGCCGTTCGGCAGCGCCACCGCGCAGGGCCAGGTGGACTTCGCCGCAGGCAGCCTGGTGATTCCGGTGGCCGGCCAGCCACTGCAGGGTGCGGCGCTGCTCGAAGCAGTGACCGCCGCTGCACGCGAGGCCGGCGTGCAGGTGCATGCCCTGTCCAGCGGCCGCAGCAGCGAAGGTATCGACCTGGGCAGTGATGGCGTCAAGGCGCTGCGCAGGCCTGCCGTGGCCCTGGTGATGGGCGAGGGCGTGTCCGCCACCGAGATTGGTTCGGCGTGGTTCCTGCTGGACCAGCAGCTGCACCTGCCGGCCAGCAAGCTGGACCCGCAGCAGCTGGGCAAGGTGTCGCTGGACCGCTACACCACCATCGTCCTGTCCGGCGGCACCTACACCGGCATCGACGCCGCCGCAGTGGCGGCGCTGAAGCGCTGGGTGCAGGCCGGTGGTTCGCTGGTGACCTACGGCAGTGCCTCGAAGTGGGCGGTGGAGCAGAAGCTGGCCGATGGTGAGTCGCTGGGCAAGGACGAAGACGTGCCCGGAACCGACCGTCGTGCGTTCGGTGACCAGCGTGACATCGCTGCGATCGAACGGGTCAGCGGCAACATCCTCAGCGCGGATGTCGATACCACGCACCCACTGGCGTTCGGCGTGCCGCGCCGGCAGCTGGCGATCAACAAGGAAAACACGGTGACGCTGCAGCCGAGTGCGAACCCGTTCTCGACGGTGGTGCGCATCGACGGGACGCCGCGGGTGAACGGTTACCTGTCCGAGCGCAACCGTGCGCGGGTGGCGGGGAGTGCGTGGCTGCTGGTGTCGGCGCAGGGGCAGGGCAACGTGGTGTTGTTTGCCGATGATCCGGCGCATCGAAAGTACTGGCACGGTACTGATCGCCTGCTGATCAATGCGATTTTCTTCGGGAATCTGGTGAATCCGGCCAAGGCGCGGGGTTGAGGCGTTTGGCGCCTTGACTGATGCGTGTGGGGGCGGCCGGGCGGGCTGCGCAGGACACGCCGTAAACCCATCCTTGGGGGCTCGATGGCGCCATCCATGGCGCCAACGGTCCTGCGCAGCCCGCCCGTCCGCCCCTCGACGGTTTCCTGCGGGCGCGGACGCATCAAACCCAAGGCGGGGGCAAGGGCAAAAGCAAAAGCAGAAGCAGAAGCAGCGGCTTCGGCTTCTGCTCTTGAATTTGAATTTGATCCTTCTTCCTCCGGCTACCCCGCGGGAGAAGGAAGGCGTTGGAAATGTCTGAAGCGTTGGGGAGCGGGGGCGGCGCAAAACCGTGAGGCGCATGGATGCGCCGACCGAGCCCCCATGGATGGGTTTACGGCGTGTTTTGCGCCGCCCCCGCTCCCCAACGCCCACGCAAAACCAACCGCAGGCTCTCAATCACCCCAGGTACCCAGCACAAAAAAAAGGACGGCGCCTCAGTGCCGTCCCTCGATAGCCCCCGCGCAGCGGAAACAATGGTCAGAAGCTGGCGCGCACGCCCGCCCTGTACTCGGATACATCCTTGTCGAACTGGCCTTCCAGCACGACGCCCCAGGTATCAGTGATGTTCACCTGGCCGCCCACCACGCCATACCAGCGTGCGTCCTGGCCATCGCCGCCGTTGGCGTAGCCGCCCTTCAGCCAGCCTTCGAGACTGTCGGTGAATCTGCCACGCACACCCACCATGCCCAGCACCTGGTTGAAGCGGGACGTCTGGCGGGATCGCTCGTCGCCGAGGCGGTAGTCCGACGTCGCCGAACGGTGGTTCCAGGCGAACTCGCTGGTGAAGTCCACGCGGTCGCCGATCGGTGCGTGATATCCCAGGCCCAGATAGGGAACGTCGAGGGTGGTCTTCACCCGCGCGGCGCCTGCGCGTTCGCTTCCGCTGACGCGCGAAGCGCCGACGATCACGTGGAACTGCGGTGCAACCGCAAACGATCCGCGCACATAGCCGCCGTCTGCGGTGATGTCACCGGCGCTGCCGGCGTCCAGTTGCAGCCGGTTCCAGCCACCTTCCACGTAGGTATAACTGAGTTCGTCGCTGGCCAATGCCAGCAGTGGCGTTGCACACAACAGGCCGACGGCCAGAAGCATCTTGCGCATGTTCAAGTCCTTGTGGGGCGCGAGGGCGCCAGGCAGTGCCGGCCCGTACCGCAGTATGGGCCGAGCAGGTGCCTGGAAAACGCAGGTTGGAATCAGAAGCTCGCGCGGACGCCGACGCGGTACTCGGCAAAGTCGTCGTAGAACTGGCCTTCGGCAACCACGCCCCAGGTGCGGTTGAAGCTGACCTGGCCGCCGACAGTGCCTGTCCAGGTGCCGTCGAAGTGGTTGTTGCCGTCCATGTAGCCCGCCTTCAACCACGCCTCGGTCCTTGCCGAAGGCTTGCCACGAACGCCGAAGTTGCCCACGGCCGTGTTGACGGAGGTCCGGCTGCGGTAGGTCTCGCCGTCGAACTGGACTTCGCTCTTGCCTGTGCGGCGGTTCCAGGCGATGTCTGCAGTGAAGTCCAGGCGCTCGCTCAACGGCATGTGGTAGCCGATGCCCAGATGGGGCTGCTCGAGCGTGGTCTTGACGCTGGAATACGCGTAGTGGCTGGTGTCGCTGACGCGCGACCAGCCACCGAACACATTGACCTGTTCGGCGATGGCGAAGGAACCACGGATGTAGCCGCCATCGGCCTTGGGATCGTCGAGGGCATTGGAGCTGATCTGCAGCTGGTTCCAGCCGCCTTCCACGTAGGTGTAGCTCATGCCGTCAGCGGCAATGGCCGTCAGAGGAGCGCCGAGCAGCAGCGTGGAGGCCAGGAAAAACTTGCGCATCATGCGTGTCCTTATCGAGTGGCTATCCAGACCGGGACATGCAGGGACGTGACCCGGCTGCGACGTCATGTCGCTGGCCGAGTCTACCCAGATTTCACGCGCCGTAGACATCGTGCGGGGCCGCGGGCGAAACGGGTATCGATCCATTCAGGAAACGCGATACGTGCCGAGGACACAAAAAAAGAGACGCCGCATTCGCGGCGTCCCTCTCTGCATTACCTGATGCGGCAGATCAGCCGGCGCGACCGCCGCCGTTGCCGCCCTGGCCACGGCCACGGCCGCCGCCATTGCCACCACTGCCACGGCGCTGGCCCTGGCCTGCGCCCGCACCGGCACGCTGCTGGCCGTTGCCACCACCTTCGCGACGGCCACCGCCGGTCTTCTTCGGGCCCGCATGTGCATGGCGCGGCGCATCGCCGTGCGGGCGACGCGCGTGGCTCTTGCGCGGTGCGCGCTCGCCGGTATCGTGCTCGGCCTTGCCCGGTGCACTGTTGCCCCAACGGATCGGCGTCTGCAGCTCGAAGCCGGGCACATCGCGGATGTCCATGTCACGGCCCAGCAGGCGGGTGATCGCGCGCAGCAGCTTCACTTCATCCTGCGCCACCAGCGAGATCGCCTGGCCGGTCGAACCGTTGCGGCCGGTACGGCCGATACGGTGCACGTAGTCCTCGGCCACCATCGGCAGGTCGAAGTTGATCACCTTCGGCAGCTCGTTGATGTCGATGCCGCGCGCCGCGATATCGGTGGCCACCAGCACGGTCACGCGCCCGGCCTTGAAGTCGCCCAGTGCGCGCAGGCGCTGGCCCTGGCTCTTGTTGCCGTGGATCGCCGCGGTCTTGATGCCGGACTTTTCCAGGAACGTGGCCAGCTTGTCGCTGCCGTGCTTGGTGCGTGCGAAGACCAGGGTCTGCTCGCGGCTGTCCTGGGCCAGCAGGTGCAGCAGCAGGTCACGCTTGCGGCTGCCATCGACCGGGTGCACCTTGTGGGTGATGGTCTCGGCCACGGTGTTCTTCGGCGTCACCTGGATCTGTTCCGGGTTGCGCATGAACTCCAGCGCGAGCTGGCGGATGTTGTCCTCGAAGGTGGCCGAGAACAGCAGGGTCTGGCGGTTCTGCTTCGGCAGCTTGGCGAGGATGCGCTTGATCGACGGCAGGAAGCCCATGTCGAGCATGCGGTCAGCTTCGTCCAGGATCAGCACTTCGATGCCGGACAGGTCGACGCTGCGGCGCTCCAGGTGATCGATCAGGCGGCCCGGGCAGGCCACCAGCAGGTCCACGCCACGGCGCAGGATGTCCAACTGGTTGCCCATGCCGACGCCGCCGTAGATGCAGGCGCTGGGGATGCGCAGGTACTTGCTGTAGCCGCGCAGGCTGTCATGCACCTGGGTGGCCAGTTCGCGGGTCGGGGCCAGGATCAGCGCGCGCGGCTTGCGCGGGCCGGCACGCACTTCCTGCGAGGCGGTGCCCAGGTGCTGCAGCAGCGGCAGGCCGAAGGCCGCGGTCTTGCCGGTACCGGTCTGTGCACCGGCCAGCAGGTCGCGACCGGCCAGTGCCAGCGGGATCGCCTGCTGCTGGATCGGGGTCGGGTTTTCGTAGCCCTGCTCGGCAAGCGCACGCAGCAGGAAGGGCGCCAGGCCCAGGGATTCAAAAGACATTGAGATTGCTCCAAGTACAAGAAACGCCTGTCCGAACGGACAGACGGGGGCAGATCAAACTGATCGGCTGACTCGGAGCGTTCCCGTGAACCGCGCTGCGAGAATTGGGTGCAGCCGGCACGGAGCGCAGGCTGGAATGCGTGACGAACGGCGTCGGAGTGGGGGCGGGCGAGGAGGGCGGACCCAGATCGCCGGCGATCCCGGAGGGAAACGGACGGCCGCTGCAGACCCCGCAATTCTAAACGATCTTCAAGACTCCACGCAAAAACCCCTGTTCAGGTAGGGGGCCCTGCACCTGCGGTAGTGCCGGCCGCTGGCCGGCAACCCGAACGGCAACGTCAAAAGCTGGCTTCCCGAGGGTTGGCGGGGTGGGTCCGGTGGAGGGGGACGCCGTCAACCCATCCATGGAGTGCCCCGCCTTCTACAGTTGTGCGCGATCTATTGGAACGGGGTCGGATCCCGTTGCTTCGCAACGGGTTCTGACCCCAGATCTACTTCAATATCTGACAGATGTGCCGACCAACGGTCGGCACCTACCAACAGCGGAGTGAACCTGTCGAAGGCGGGGCACTGCGGGTTGGCGGGGTGTGAGCCGCATGGGCCCGAGGCATGCCTCGGGCGGGTTGGGCAGGACGCCCAACCCCGGTCTTGCCGTGTGCGCAGGACAGCGCACACGAGCAAGCGGCGACCAAGCCCCCATGGACGGGTTAACGGCGTCCCCGCAAACCCACAATGCCCCGCCATCCCACGGAATGCCGCTCTGGCTGTTGCTGTTGCCGGCCAGCGGCCGGCACTACCGCAGGTGCAGGGCTGCAAGCCCTGCCGCCCCCCACTACGGTAGGGTGGCCCGATGCCGCGCTGCAGCTTGGCTGTACCGCGCATTTGATTACACTTGAAACTTGTTTGCCCACGACTCCGGACACCCACCCATGAAGCTTGGTTCTTTGAAGGAAGGCGGCCGCGACGGCACCCTCATCGTCGTCTCGCGTGACCTGCGCCACGGCGTGCGCGCCACCGGCATTGCTTCCACCCTGCAGCAGGCCCTGGAGGACTGGAACCACATTGCCCCGCGCCTGAACGCCCTCTACGAATCGCTGAACGCCGGCGATGCCGATGGCGTATTCGACCTCGATCCGCAGGCGCTGGCCGCGCCGATGCCGCGCGCTTATGAATTCGTCGACGGCAGCGCCTACCTGCCGCATGTCGAGCGCGTGCGCCGCGCCCGCGGCGCCGAGGTGCCGGAAAGCTTCTACACCGATCCGCTGATGTACCAGGCCACGAGTGCCGGATTCTACGGCCCGCGCGACGCCGTCAAGGTGGTCAGCGAGGCGTACGGCATCGATCTGGAAGCCGAGATCGTGGTCATCACCGACGACGTGCCGATGGCCGTCACCCCGGAACAGGCCGCTGGCCATATCCAGCTGGTGGGCCTGGTGAATGACGTCTCGCTGCGCAACCTGATCCCCGGCGAACTGGCCAAGGGCTTCGGCTTCCTGCAGTCCAAGCCGCGTTCGGCACTGTCGCCGGTATTCGTCACCCCCGACGAACTGGGCGTCGCCTGGCAGGACAGCAAGGTGCACCTGCCGCTGCTGACCCACATCAATGGCCAGTGGTTCGGCGCACCGGAAGCCGGCGTGGACATGCAGTTCAACTTCGCCCAGCTGGTCGCGCATGCGGCAAAAACCCGGCCGCTGGGTGCCGGCACCATCGTTGGTTCGGGCACCATCGCCAACGAAGACACCAGCAAGGGCGCGTCCTGCTTTGCCGAACAGCGCACCGTGGAAACGCTGCGCGACGGCAAGCCCAGCACGCCGTTCATGTCCTTCGGCGATGTGGTCCGCATCGAGATGCTCGACGCGGCCGGCAACAGCATCTTCGGCGCGATCGAACAGCGCATCGAACACGCGGCCACGCCCTGAGCATGGAGGCGGTGATGGAGATTCCGGTTGACGACGGCATCGTGCTGTACACCTACTGGCGATCCAGCGCCGCCTACCGCGTGCGCATCGGCCTGGAACTGAAGGGGCTGGCCTGGGAGGGCCGGCCGGTGCACCTGGTGCGCGATGGGGGCGAGCAGCATGCCAGCGCCTACGCCGCGCTCAACCCGCAGCAGCTGGTGCCGGCACTGCTGCACGAGGGCCATACGCTCACCCAGTCGATGGCGGTCCTGGAATATCTCGACGAGCGCTTCCCGCAGGTACCGCTGCTGCCGGCCGACGCGGTCGGCCGTGCGCGGGTGCGGGCGCTGGCCCAGCTGGTGGCCTGCGACATCCACCCGATCAACAACCTGCGGGTGATGCAGTACCTCGAACGAAGCCTGCAGGTTCCGGCCGACGCGCGCACGGAGTGGACCCTGCACTGGATGGCCGAAGGCTTGGCCGCGATGGAGTCGATGCTCGCGGGCAGTGCGGATACCGGCATGTTCTGCCACGGTGACCGCGCCGGCCTGGCCGACATCTGCCTGCTGCCGCAGTTGTACAACGCCCATCGCTTCGGCCTGGATCTGGCGCCGTACCCGACCCTGCGCCGCATCGAAGCCGCCTGCCAGGCGCTGGAGGCCTTCGACCGCGCCCGCCCGGAAAACCAGCCCGACGCCGCCTGACCCAAAAAGGGGACGGAGGGGATCAGGTCGTTTGTGCACAAACGACCTGATCCCCTCCGTCCCCTTTCTCGTGCAGCTGGGCCAGGTCGTCGCGGAACAGCCGATAGGCATCCTCGCGCCGCGCATCGTCCGCCTGCCGCAGCACCCATGCCGGGTGCACGGTGGCGTAGCCGCGGGTGCCGTCTTCCAGCGTGTGCCAGCGACCGCGGTCGCGCGACAGCTGGAAGCCCGCACCAAACACCGATGCGGCGGCAGTCGCGCCCAGGCAGATGATGATCTGCGGCCGCACGCGCGCGATCTCACCCAGCAGCCACGGTTGGCAGGCCTGCACATGGCGGCTTTCCGGCCGCTTGTGCAGGCGCACCTTGCCGCGTCGTTCGTGGTGGAAGTGTTTGACCGCATTGGTCAGGTACAGCGTGGCGCGGTCGATGCCCAGCTCGGCCAGCGCCCGGTCCAGCAGCTGGCCGGCCGGTCCGGCGAAGGGGCGGCCGCACAGATCCTCGGTATCGCCGGGCTGCTCGCCAACCACCATCACCCGTGCGTCGGCCGGCCCTTGGCCGAACACCACCTGGGTGGCCGGTTCCCACAGCGGGCACTGCCGGCAGCCGGCGGCCTGGGCGCGCAACGCGTCGAGGCTGCCCGGCACCCGCTCGGTCTGGCCTGCGGCAGGGCGTGGCGGAATCTTCCGCTGCGGCGCCTGCGCGGGCCGGTCGTGCATGTCCTGCACGCGGTCGCCGGCGTCGCGCACCAGCCCCGGCAGCAGTTGTGCTTCGGGCAGGTGGCGCCAGTACCGTGCCGGCATTTCCTGCAGCATCATCCGGGTGTTCAACCGCGCCGGGTTGAAGATGCTGGCGTAGTAGGTCTGCCACAGCGATTCGCGTGCATCCTCGGCCGGGGCGTCCTCGCGGCGCCCGCCCGGCCCGAAGGCCAATGCCTGTCCGTCCCAGTGCACGCTGCGGCCAGGGGTGAGGATGGCCCAGCGCATGCCGGCGAAGCGGCGCGCGAAGAACGGCGCGACCCGCTCGACGATGTGATGGTCGGGCTCGAACCACGCGATGAAGGCATCGGTCTGGCCGGGCACCTCGCGGAAGCGTACGAAGGCCTTCATCTTGTGCGTGTCGCGGCGCACCGCCTGGGCCAGCGCCATCGCCCGCAGCACATCGGCATCGGCCGGATTGGAAAGCAGGCCGCGCTCGCCATGGGTGATGCGCCACAGCAGCCGGTACAGCAGGGCCAGGCGCTGTGGCTCGCGATGGCACAGGCACGTCGCGGCCAACTCCAGGAAATCGCGTGGCACCGCGGGCACGCTGGCAGCCGCTGGCAGGCGCGCCTGCTGCACGCCCGGTGCGTCCAGCAGCGAGGCCGCGGTGCCTTCCAGCCAATCCAGCTGCGCCGGGGCCACGTCGCGCAGCAGCGCCTCGCGCGCAGCGTCGCGCCAGGCCTCCAGCGACCACGGCGGGTCTACCCGCAGCGACCAGCGCTGTGCGTCAGGCGGCGGGCGGCGCATCGAACAGCGAGCCCTGGCGCGGCGGCGGGGCCAGCTGCGCGCGCAGCGCGGCCGGGTCGTCCAGCGCCTTGCGCGGGTGATGGTCGGCCAGCATCACGAACGGCAGCAGCTTGCTCATCGGCGCCTTCAGCCGGGCCACGTCGGCCACCCGCAGGCGGCCGTGGCGACGCGCCATCAGCACCCGCTTCACATTACGTACGCCCAGCCCCGGCACGCGCAGCAGCAGCTCTTTCGGCGCGCGGTTCAGATCCACCGGGAAGCGCTCGGGGTGGCGGATCGCCCAGGCCATCTTCGGGTCGATGTCCAGGTCCAGCATGCCGTCCCGGGTGGTATCGGTGATCTCCTCCACGCCATACCCGTAGAAGCGCAGCAGCCAGTCGGCCTGGTAAAGGCGATGCTCGCGCTGCAGCGGCGGCGGCTGCAGCGGCAGCTGGCGGCTGGCATCGGGAATGGGGCTGAAGGCGGAGTAGTAGACCCGGCGCATGCGGTAGTTGCCGTACAGCGCATCGGCACTGGCCAGGATCTGCTGGTCGTTGGCACCGTCGGCGCCGACGATCATCTGCGTGCTCTGCCCGGCCGGGGCAAAGCGGGGAGGGCGCGGGCGTGCACTGCGGGTTGGCGTTGGCGCGATCACGGCCGGCGCCTTGCGCGCCTCCTTGGCTTCTTCGATGCGCCAGCGCAGCTCACCCATCGCGCCACGGATCGAATGCACGGTCTTTTCAGGCGCCAGCGCGTTCAGGCCGGCTTCGGTCGGCAGTTCCACGTTGATGGAGAGGCGGTCGGCGTAGCGCCCGGCACTGGCCAGCAGTTCGGGCGAGGCCTCGGGAATGGTCTTGAGGTGGATGTAGCCGGCATAGCGGTGTTCTTCGCGCAGCTGCCGCGCCACTTCCACCATCTGTTCCATCGTGTAGTCGGCATTGCGGATGATGCCGCTGGAAAGGAACAGACCTTCGATGTAGTTGCGCTTGTAGAAGTCCAGGGTCAGTGCAACCACTTCGTCCACGCTGAAGCGCGCCCGCGGCACGTTGCTGGACACGCGGTTCACGCAGTACGCACAGTCGTAGATGCAGAAGTTGGTCAGCAGGATCTTCAGCAGCGAAACGCAGCGGCCATCCGGCGTGTAGCTGTGGCAGATGCCCATGCCTTCGGTGCTGCCGATGCCGCCACTGTTGCGGGAATCGCGTTTGCCCGCGCCGCTGGAAGCGCACGAGGCGTCGTACTTGGCGGCGTCGGCCAGGATGGCCAGCTTGCGGATGGTTTCCATTGAGGAAACCTACGGACAGGGGGTCTCATTGGATGAGACAGCCCCTTAACCCTTCAGGATTCCGCCGGGCATGGCCCGGCGCTACCGGGTGGCTTCGTCCCCTTTCTGGCTCAGAAGCCGTGGGTGATGCTGGTCTGGGTGGGCGAGGAGAAATCCGCGTACGGATCATGCTCGCCGCTGCTGCCTTCGGACAGGCGGAACTTCAACGCCAGTCCGTCACGCGAGTCGGCCGCGCGCAGCGCTTCTTCCTGCTCGATCACCCCGGCCTTGGCCAGGCGGAACAAGCACTGGTCGAAGCTTTCCATGCCTTCTTCCAGGGAAGCCTCCATCGCCGCCTTGATCTCGTGAACCTGGCCGCGGCGCAGCAGGTCGCGGATCATCGGCGTATTGATCAGCACCTCGGTGGCCGGCAGGCGTCGGCCCTCCTTGTTCTTCACCAGGCGCTGGCTGATGACGGCACGCAGGTTCAGCGCGAGGTTCATCAGCACGTTCTTGTGCGCGCTTTCCGGGAAGAAGTTGAGGATGCGCTCGATGGTCTGGTCGGCGTTGTTGGAGTGCAGGGTGGCCAGGCACAGGTGGCCGGTCTCGGCGAAGGCAATGGCCGCCTCCATCGTCTCGGCATCCAGGATCTCGCCGA
Organism: Stenotrophomonas sp. ESTM1D_MKCIP4_1; assembly: GCF_003086895.1. Taxonomy (NCBI): domain Bacteria; kingdom Pseudomonadati; phylum Pseudomonadota; class Gammaproteobacteria; order Lysobacterales; family Lysobacteraceae; genus Stenotrophomonas; species Stenotrophomonas sp. ESTM1D_MKCIP4_1. The sequence continues at coordinate 593,232 of NZ_CP026004.1, forward strand.
TCAGGATCACGTCCGGCGCCTCACGCATCGCGTTCTTCAGCGCGTTGTGGAAGGCATGGGTGTCCAGGCCGACCTCACGCTGGTTGACGATGGACATCTTGTGCTTGTGCAGGTACTCGATCGGGTCCTCGATGGTGAGGATGTGCCCGGTGGTCGTACTGTTGCGGTGGTCGATCATCGATGCCAGCGAGGTGGACTTGCCCGAGCCGGTGGACCCCACCACCAGCACCAGCCCACGCGGGGTCATGATGACGTCCTTCAGTACCTGCGGCAGGTTGAGCTCTTCGATGCTCGGAATCCGGCTGCGGATGGCACGGATGACCATGCCGACCTCGCCCCGCTGCTTGAAAACATTGACGCGGAAGCGCCCGGCATCGGCCAGGGCGATGGCCATGTTGAGCTCCAGTTCGCGCTCGAACTGGGGCACCTGGCCCTCGTCCATCAGCGAATAGGCGATTTTCTTGACCATACCCGGCGGCAGGCCGGTATTGCCCAGCGGGTACAGCTTGCCTTCGATCTTGATGTAGACCGGCGCGCCGGTGGTCAAGAACATGTCCGAAGCGTTCTTTTCGGTCATCAGCTTCAGGAAGTAGCCGATATCCATTGCGAATTTTCCCCAACGAAACTGCCGGCGCCCGTTGCAAGCACGGTGTCGGCTTGACGACAATGGCCGTGAACCGACAACCGGTACGGCCTCCCCAATGAAACGACTTAGCTTCGCACGAATGCGCCACAGCCTGTATGTGATGGCGTTTGCATTCGCACTCTCTGCCCCCGCCTGGGCGCAGGACGGTGCGATGGAACTGGCCCAGGCCCGCCAGGCAGTGGACAAGGCCACCCAGGCCGATGCCGACCAGTACGCCCCCGATCTGATCGGTCTGGCCCGCCAGGGCCTGGAGCAGGCCCAGCGCGCCGCCGGCGACCGCCGCGAGCGCAAGAACGCCCCGGCGCTGGCCCTGCGCGCCGCTGCCGATGCGGACCTGGCCCGTGCCCGCAGCGAGGAGGCCACGGCCACGGCCCAGCTGCAGCTGCGCCGCAACGAGGTCAACCAGCTTCAGCGCCAGCTGTCGACCGGGGAGGACCGTCGATGAAGTCGATCCCTGCCTTGGCCCTGGCCACCGCGCTGGCCCTGCCGGCATTGGCCAGCGCCGCCGACAACCCGATGGTCGGCCAGCTGACCCAGCGCCTGATGAACATCCAGGCCAATCCGGATACCGCCGAGCTGGCCGCGTTCGAGCGCATGCAGGCCCAGCAGGCCATCGCCACGCTGGACAAGGCCAAGCGCCGCGACCAGGAGCTGGCAACCTATCTGGCCGAGCGCCGGGTCGAGATTGCCGAAACCAGCGTGCGTGCCGCCCTGGCCGCCCGCGAGGTCGACCGCCTGGAGCGCACCCGCAGCGACCTGCTGATCGAAGCCAGCCGCCGCGATGCCGCCCGTGCCCGCCAGGAGGCCGAACAGCTGCGCATGCAGGCGCAGATGCAGGCTGAAGAGGCCGAGCGCCTGCGCCAGGCCGCGGAAGCGGAGACCCTGGCCCGGCAGGACGCAGAGAACGCCCTGACCAGCGTGGCCGGCAAGCAGCAGCAGCGCCTCAGCTCGGCCCAGCAGAACGCCGCCAAGCTGGCGCGTGAGGAAGCCGAGCTGGTGTCCGGGCAGAAGCTGCCGGGCTCGAAGTTCGATGCCCGCGGCGAGGTCTTCACCCTGGGCGGCGATGCCTTCGCCGTTGGCGCGGCCAGCCTGTCCGGCGGCGCGAAGAACCAGGCCAAGGCGCTGGCCGAGTACCTGAACATCGGCAAGAAGGGCCGGGTCCGCATCGAGGCGTATGACAGCGCGAACGGCGTCGGCCAGAAGCGTGCCGAAGCCCTGCGGGATGCCCTGGTCTCAGCCGGCGTCGCCAGCAGCCGGATCCAGGTCAGCGGCAAGAAGGCCGCGTCCACCAAGGCCCGCTCGGCCGAGGTCATCGTCGCCCCGTAATTGTTTGAATTTGTTTGTTTTTCGTTGCACTGAGCATTCAGCCTGAACCCCGCCCCGGCGGGGTTCGGTCTTTTTGTCGCGGGGGTCTTGTACCCGGCCCGGAGCAGGCGTAGGGTCAATCGTCCGGGACGCAATGCCGCGGACCGGACGATGGGAGGGCCGGGCCGATGAAAGCAGGGCGCGAACCGCAGCAGATCGACGTGCGCAGGCCAGTGCCGCAGGTCGTTGTGGGCACCCATGTGGCCATTGACCGGCACTCCTCCATGAACAACGCCCCGTGCCTTGCGGCCGGGGCGTTCGTGTATCTGTCGAAGGAGGTCCATCATGTTTGAAGATCAGCCCCAGAGCGAGATCGACGCCCGTCGCGCGCGTGATCCGGAGTTCCGGGCACTCCATGACCAGCACCGCAAGTTGAACAAGAAGTGCATGGACGCGGAGTTGGGTGTACTCCCGATCGATGATGTCACCCTGGGTCGCATGAAGCGCGAGAAGCTGCTGGCCAAGCAACGCCTCATGCGGATGTACGAAACACCGCTCGCCACGACGTCCCCCACGCACTGACGCTCCGGTCGCGCCGGGAACGGCGCAACCCGGCCACTGATGGCCCCGCGGTCCGGCCGGCAACGGCCACCGCGCCAAGGCACCACAGGCGGTGGTGCCTTGGCTTGCAGGCACGGCCTGCAACTTTCCTGCAACCTTGTCCACCGATGCGGGCGGTACTGGTCTCCTCGTCGATCCAGGGCCGTCCGCATCCCCTGGGACGCCAGCCGAGCGTGGGCTCGGCTCTGCAAAGGCCAGCCGGGCGCTGATTGCCCGGGTGGGTGCCGACGGTGCTCTGGTAGGTGCCGACCGTGCCCGGGTGGGTGCCAACCGTTGGTCGGCACACCTCGCCTCACCGCTCCTGACTTTCGTCGTCATCCGTCGGATAATCCACTGTCCGGCCCTCTGCGGCGCGAAGCGAAAGTCCCCCGAATGCCCATCCATTCCTCCGTCCTCGAACTCATCGGCCAGACCCCCATCGTCAAGGCCCAGCGCCTGGATACCGGTGTCTGCGAGCTCTACCTGAAGCTCGAAAGCGCCAACCCGGGCGGATCGATCAAGGACCGCATCGGTCTGTCGATGATCGAAGCAGCGGAACAGCGCGGCGATCTGAAGCCCGGCGCGACCCTGGTCGAAGGCACGGCCGGCAACACCGGCCTGGGCCTGGCGCTGGTGGCGCAGCAGAAGGGCTACAAGCTGATCCTCGTCGTGCCCGACAAGATGAGCCGCGAAAAGATCTTCAACCTGAAGGCGATGGGCGCCGAAGTGCGCCTGACCCGTTCGGACGTGGCCAAGGGCCACCCGGAGTACTACCAGGACCTGGCCAAGACCATCGCTGACCAGACCCCAGGCGCGTACTTCATCAACCAGTTCGGCAACCCGGACAACCCGGCCGCGCACGAATTCGGCACCGGCCCTGAGATCCTCGAGCAGATGGGCGGTGACCTCGACGCCATCGTGTTCGGCTGCGGCAGCTCGGGCACCATGACCGGCCTGTCGCGCGCCTTCGCCAAGCTGTCGCCGAAGACCGAGCTGGTGCTGGCCGATCCGGTCGGCTCCATCCTGGCCGAGTACATCAACGACGGCCATCTGAACGACAAGTCGGGCAGCTGGCTGGTGGAAGGCATCGGCGAAGACTTCCTGCCGTCCATCTCGGACTTCAGCCGCGTCAAGAAGGCGTATGCCATCACCGATGCCGAGAGCTTCCATACCGCCCGTGAACTGCTGGGCAAGGAAGGCATCCTCGGTGGATCGTCCACCGGCACCCTGCTGGCCGCCGGCCTGAAGTACTGCCGCGAGCAGACCACGCCGAAGAAGGTGCTGGTGCTGGTGCCCGACACCGGCAACAAGTACCTGTCCAAGATGTACAACGACTACTGGATGCTGGACAACGGCTTCCTGGAGCGCCCGCAGCACGGCGACCTGCGCGACCTGATCCTGCGCCCGTATGGCCAGCGCGATACTGTCGTGATCGGCCCGAACGATCTGCTCACCACTGCCTACCAGCGAATGAAGCTGTACGACGTGTCGCAGCTGCCGGTGATGGACGGCGACCAGCTGGTCGGCATCGTCGATGAAAGCGATGTGCTGCTGCACGTCTATGGCGATGAAGCCCGCTTCCGCGACCCGGTGGCCACCGCCATGGTCAGCAAGCTGGACCGGCTGGACGTGAAGTCGCCGATCGAGGCCCTGCTGCCGGTGTTCGACCGCGGCCAGGTAGCCATCGTGATGGACGGCGGCACCTTCCTCGGCCTGATCACCCGCATCGATCTGCTGAACTTCCTGCGCCGCCGCGTGCAATAAGTTGCAGATCGCTGCCGTTCCCGCTGAATTCCGGTTTATTTGCGTCAAAGCTCGTTAAGGCTGCGCTGATAGACTCCCGATCCTTTGACGGCGCCGTACGTCGGCGCCATTCAGGAAACGACATGTCCAACCCCACTTCGCCCGACCGTGCGCTGGCCCTGGCCACGCTGGCCATCCATGGCGGCCAGTCGCCCGACCCGAGCACCGGCGCGGTGATGCCGCCGATCTACGCTACCTCGACCTATGCCCAGTCCAGCCCGGGCGAGCACCAGGGGTTTGAGTACTCACGCACGCACAATCCGACCCGCTTCGCCTACGAGCGCTGCGTGGCCTCGCTGGAAGGCGGCACCCGCGGTTTCGCCTTCGCCTCGGGCATGGCGGCGACCTCTACCGTGATTGAACTGCTGGATGCCGGCAGCCACGTGGTGGCGATGGACGACATCTACGGCGGCAGCTTCCGCCTGTTCGAGCGCGTGCGCCGCCGCACCGCCGGGCTGGATTTCAGCTTCGTCGACCTGACCGATCTGGCTGCGTTTGAGGCCGTCATCACGCCGAAGACGAAGATGGTGTGGATCGAGACCCCGACCAACCCGATGCTGAAGATCGTGGACATCGCCGCGGTCTCTGCCATCGCCAAGCGCCATGGCCTGATCGTGGTGGTGGACAACACCTTCGCCTCGCCGATGCTGCAGCGCCCGCTGGCGCTGGGCGCCGATCTGGTGCTGCATTCGGCCACCAAGTACCTCAATGGTCACTCGGACATGGTGGGCGGCATGGTCGTGGCCGGCGACAACGTCGAACTGGCCGAGCAGATGGCGTTCCTGCAGAACTCGGTGGGGGGCGTGCAGGGGCCCTTTGACAGCTTCCTCGCCCTGCGCGGCCTGAAGACCCTGCCGCTGCGCATGAAGGCGCACTGCACCAATGCGCTGGCCCTGGCGCAGTGGCTGGACAAGCACCCGGCGGTGGAGAAGGTGATCTACCCGGGCCTGCCCTCGCACCCGCAGCATGAACTGGCGGGCAGGCAGATGGCCGGCTACGGCGGCATCGTCTCGATCGTGCTGAAGGGCGGTTTCGAGGCGGCCAAGCGCTTCTGCGAGAAGACCGAACTGTTCACCCTGGCCGAGTCGCTGGGCGGCGTGGAAAGCCTGGTCAACCACCCGGCGGTGATGACCCATGCCTCGATCCCGGTGGCGCGCCGCGAGCAGCTGGGCATCAGCGATGCACTGGTGCGCCTGAGCGTGGGCGTGGAAGACCTGGGCGATCTGCAGGTGGACCTGGAAAGGGCGCTGGGCGGGGCCGCTGAATGAGCGGACCGATCGTTCGCATCACGCCTGCCGGCCGCAGTGCACGCGACAGTCTGCTGACCGGGCCGTTCTCGGCCCTGGGCCTGCACCGCTCGCTGACCCGCGAGATGACCCAGCGTGATATCCGTGGCCGCTATCGTGGTGCCAGCTTCGGCCTGCTGTGGTCGCTGATCAGCCCCTTCATGATGCTGTGCGTCTACACGCTGGCCTTCGGGTACATCCTGAAGAGCCGCTGGCCAGGCGCATCCGGCAACATGGCCGAATTCGCCATGATCCTGTTTGCCGGCCTGATCGTGCACGGCTTCTTCGCCGAGGTGCTGACCCGCAGCCCGAACCTCATCGTCGGCAACAGCAACCTGGTCAAGCGGATCATCTTCCCGCTGCACCTGTTGCCCTGGACGGCGGTCCTTTCGGCGTTGTTCCACCTCGTCGCGAACGCGATCGTGTATCTGGTCATCAGCACCGTGCTGCTGCGTGATCCCCATTGGACGATCGTCCTGCTGCCGGTGGTGGTGCTGCCGCTGGCGATGCTGGCTGTTGGCGTGAGCTGGTTCCTGTCTGCGCTGGGCGTCTACCTGCGCGACGTGGGCCAGGTCATGGGCGTGGTCTCCACGGCAATGCTGTTCCTGTCCTCGGCCATCATCCCGGTGTCCACCCTTCCGGAAAAGTTCCAGTTCGTGTTCAAGCTGAATCCGCTCACCTTCATCATCGACCAGGTGCGCGAAGTGGCCTTCTGGGGCCGGTTGCCCGACTGGAGTGGCCTGGGCCTGTACGCGTTGATGTCGCTGGCCGTGATGTACTTGGGTTTTGCGTTCTTTGAAAAGACCCGCCGAGGATTTGCCGATGTCCTTTGAGATGAACGATGACGCGGTCATCCAGGTCAGCGGTATCGGCAAGTGCTACCAGGTCTATGACAAGCCGGTCCATCGGCTGATGCAGGGCCTGGTGGGCAGCGGCAAGCGCTACTACCGGGAATTCTGGGCGCTGAGGGACATCGGTTTCGAGGTCAAGCGTGGCGAAACCCTCGGCATCGTCGGACGCAACGGGTCGGGTAAGTCGACGCTGCTGCAGCTGATCGCGGGCACCCTGACGCCTACCAATGGTGAGATCGCGGTGCGTGGCCGCGTGGCCGCGCTGCTGGAACTGGGCAGCGGCTTCAATCCCGAATTCACCGGGCGCGAGAACGTCTACCTGAATGCCTCGATCCTTGGCCTGAGCAAGGAACAGATCGACCAGCGGTTTGACCAGATCGCCGAATTCGCCGCCATCGGCGAGTTCATCGAGCAGCCCATCCGCAACTACTCCAGCGGCATGGTGATGCGCCTGGCGTTCTCGGTGATCGCACACGTCGATGCCGATATCCTGATCATCGACGAAGCATTGTCGGTAGGCGATGCGTTCTTCACCCAGAAGTGCATGCGCTTCCTGCGTGACTTCAAGCAGCGCGGCACGTTGCTGTTCGTCAGCCATGACGGTGGCTCGGTCACAGCATTGTGCGACCGGGCGATCTGGCTCGACCAGGGCAACCTGCGCCAGGCCGGCGAGCCCAAGGAAGTGATGGATGCCTATCTGGAAGCGTTCATCGCCGACCGCGAAGGACGTACCGGCAGTGCGCGAGCCGAGTCGGCGCCGCCGGCGCTGGTGGCCAGCCGCGTGCGTGACAAGCGCCTGGATCTGATTGATCGCAGCCAGCTCCGCAACGACATCACGGTGGTCGAGTTCGCACCGGTGGATGGTTTCGGCGAGGGCAAGGCGAAGATCGAGGATGTCTGCCTGTGCGATCTCGAGGGCCGGCAGCTGCCGACGATCGTCGGCGGTGAAACGGTCCGCCTGGAAATCATCGCGCATGCCAGCGAAGACCTGCCGCATGCCATCGTCGGTTTCTATTTCAAGGACCGGCTCGGGCAGCTGCTGTTCGGTGACAACACCGAGACTGCGCGCGTCGGCGGCGATCTTGCCGTGCGTGCCGGCGAGCGTTTCCGCGCGACCTTCGTGTTCCAGATGCCGCGCCTGCAGCAGGGCGATTACTTCATTACTGCCGGCGTGGCGTCCGGCTCCCAGCATGAGCACGTGATCCAGCACTGGATCCACGAAGCCCTTGCATTGCGTTCCCTTGGCCAGGGGTTGCCGGTCGGCATCATCGGCATCCCGATGCATCAGATTGAATTGGAGAGAGTGTCGTGACATCCGAGTTCCGCCTGCAGGATCACCCGGTGATCTTCCTGAAGCCGCATATCACCCACCCCTATGCTTGGGTGGGACACATTCCCTTCATGTATGTCCTGGCGGACCTGCTGCGCCCGCGCAGCTTCGTGGAGCTGGGTACCGATTCGGGCAACTCGTTCCTGGCGTTCTGCCAGGCCGTCAAGGCACTGGGCCTGCAGGCGCAGACGCACTGCTACGCGGTCGATTGCTGGAAGGGGGATGAGCACGCGCGCTTCTACGGCGACCATGTCTACCGGACGCTGTCGGCGTACCAGAAGCCTCGCTATGGTGACTTCTCCACGCTGGTGAAGGCGTACTTCGACGACGCGCTGGAGCAGTTTGAAGACGGCAGCATCGATCTGCTGCACATCGACGGCCTGCATACGTATGAAGCGGTCAAGCATGACTTCGAGACCTGGCTGCCCAAGCTCAGCACTTCGGCGGTCGTGATCTTCCACGACAGCGCGGTGCATGACCGCAACTTCGGCGTGCACACCTTCATGGATGAGCTGCGGGCCACCTACGAGGTGTTCGAGTTCAACCACAGCAATGGCCTGGGTGTGGTGCCGGTCGGTGCCGACGTGCCCGAAGCGTTCAAGGCGTTCATGCGCGAAGCGCTGTCGCGCCCTGAAGCGACGCGGGCGATTTTCGAGGCCGCCGCGTCCGCGCTGCTGGACCCTGAAACCGGCATGCCTTCCAGCGGTGCCGATGCGGTGGAGCATTCGATCGAGTGCCTGATGTATTACCGCAACGATGGCGAAATCTTTGAAGAGACGCGTTCGCTGTCGATCATCCACGCCGGTGGTACCGACGCTACGTTCGAGTTCGAGTTCCCCGCGGGCCAGCGCCCGCACCATGTGCGCGTGGACCCGGCCAGCCTGCCGGGTACCTATCGCCTGGTGAAGGTGGGCCTGCGCGCGGGCGGCGCCACCATGAATCTGTTCGCCGAACCGGGTGCGCCGCGTTTCGTCGTCAACGGCGATGTACTGCCCAGTGCGATCCAGGAAGGCATCCGCTTCGTCAGCCTGCACAACGATCCGTACGTGGAAGTGGATCTGCGCGGCGTGTGGGAACAGCTGGGCAACGATGACCAGGCGGCCACCGTGGTGCTGGGCGTTGCCTATGAGGACGTGGTGACCTCCCCGGCGCTGCAGGCCGTGGCCGTGCGTGCCGCCCAGGCGATCCAGCAGTTGAAGGACACCCTGCAGCGCAAGCGCGACGAGAAGCCGTTGGCCAAGCTGTCCAGCACGGTGCGTGCCCAGCATGCCGCGCTGGAACAGCAGCTGGCAGCACTGCTGCAGGCGCAGGCCGGTCTCGAACAGCGCCTTGCGGCTCTGGCCGGTGACTTGCCGTCTGGCAGTGCAAACCGTGACACTGCGCACACATAATCCAATGTAACGATGACAGACCATCGTCATTGAGAGCAATTAGCCGCAAGCGTGGGGGGCAGGCGTCGCCCACCTTGCGGCCACTGGCGCGGCGATACCGACAGGGAATGACATGATTGAACTGCAGTTGCAACCGATCCGTGGCGTAACGCTGGGCGCGGTCGATTCAAACGGAATGGTTGAGCTGAGTGCTTTCGGCGATGATCCGCAGTGCCGTCTGGTGCCGGCCAAGGGCGAGCAGATCGGCGCTGGCTGGTACGAACTCAGTTTCGTGCTGGAAGAAACGGGGACGCGCATGGTGGACCCGCTGCTGTACCTCAACTGCGGCGCGGGCATGACCGAAGAGGGGCGCGTGCCGGTGCATGTCACGCCTCACGCCGACGGTCTGGCGCGCACGCTGGTGCCGATTGGCGGGCCGTTGATCGAGCTTCGTTTCGACCCCTCCATCGGCCCGTGTGAGGTCCGCATCGGTCGCTTTGCCCTGCGCCGCGTCGGCCAGGCCCATGTGGCCCGTGCGATGTTCAGCGAAGTATTGCAGCACCAACGCGGCCGCCGCGCCAAGCTGCAGTTTTCCCTGGACAGCCTGCGCGCGCTGCTCACGGGCGGGCGCTCGGGCCTGGGCAGTTTCCTGCGTGGGCGCTACAGCGCCATGGCCCTGCACAACGCCTTCGACTATGACGCCTGGGTTGCGCTGTACGGGGCCCTGACTGCGCCGGAACGCGGCGAAATCGAGGCCTGGGAAAAGCCGCCGCTGTTCTCGATCGTGGTGCCCACCTACAACACGCCCGAGAAGTGGCTGCGCCGCTGCGTGCAGACGGTCATCAACCAGAGCTACCCGCACTGGGAACTGTGCGTGGCCGACGATGCGTCGCCGAAGCCGCACGTGGTGGCCGTGCTGAAGGAACTTGCTGCCGCTGATCCGCGCATCAAGTTCGTGGTGCGTGAGCAGAATGGCCATATCTCCGCCTCATCCAATGATGCGCTGAAGCTGGCGACCGGCGATTACATCGTCCTGCTCGACCACGACGACGAGCTGCATCCGCACGCGCTGTATGAAATGGCCAAGGCCTTCCGGGCCAATCCGTCGTGGCAGATGGCGTTCAGCGATGAAGACAAGATCGACGAAAAGGGACGCCGCTTCGATCCGTACTTCAAGGCAGACTGGAACTACGATCTCTTCCTGTCCCACAACTGCATCAGCCACCTTGGCGTGTACTCCCGCGCGTTGGTGGAAAAAGTGGGCGGGTTCCGCCTTGGCTACGAAGGCAGCCAGGATTGGGATCTGGCATTGCGCTGCATCGAGACGCTGGATGACAGCCAGATCGGCCATGTGCCGCACGTGCTTTACCACTGGCGTGCCATCCCCGGTTCCACGGCATTGGGTCCCGGCGAAAAGAGCTACGCCCATTACGCGGCAATGAAGAGCATCCAGTCGCACCTGGACCGTATCGGTCGGGATGCTGAAGTCCTGGATATCCCGAACTTCTCCGGCAACTACCGCGTCCGCAATCGCCTGCCGACGCCGGCGCCGCGTGTTTCGCTGATCATCCCGACGCGTGACCGCGCCGACCTGCTGCGCATGGCGGTGACCTCCATCCTGGAAAAGACCGACTACCCGGATTACGAGATCATCATCGTCAACAACCAGTCGGTGGAACCCGAGGCACTGGAACTGCTGCAGGCGCTGCAGCAGGATCCGCGGGTGAGCGTGATCGACTATGACGCGCCGTTCAACTATTCGGCGATCAACAACCTGGGCGTTTCCAAGGCCACCGGCACGATCGTCGGCCTGCTGAACAACGACATCGAGGTCATCTCCAGCGACTGGCTTACCGAGATGGCCAGCCAGGCGGCCCGCCCGGAAGTGGGCGCGGTGGGGGCCATGCTGTACTTCCCCAACGACAGCATCCAGCATGCCGGCGTGATCCTGGGCTTCAACGGGGTGGGCGTGCACGCCTACGCCGATCGTCCCCGTGGCTGGGTCGGGATGATGCTTCGCGCCCGCCTGCTGCAGAACTTCTCGGCGGTGACCGCAGCGTGCCTGTTGGTGCGCAGGTCCGTGTATGAACAGGTGGGAGGGCTGGATACCGCCCTGCAGGTGGCCTACAACGATCTGGACTTCTGCCTGCGCGTGCGTGAAGCCGGTTACCGCAACCTGTGGACGCCGTATGCCGAGCTCTACCACCATGAATCGGCCAGCCGCGGCAGCGACATGGAAGGCGCGAAGCGCGAGCGCTTCGATCGCGAAGTCGCCCTGGTGATGTCGCGCTGGTCGTCGGTGATCGAAGCCGACCCCGCGTACAACTTCAACCTGGCGGCCACCGGGAACACGTTCGATCTGGCATTCCCACCCCGTCACAGGCGGATTGGCTGAGGTTGGGCTGGATCCACTGCAACGTTGCAGGCTCAGTCTTGTCTGAATGAAGAAGGGCGCCCGAAAGGGCGCCCTTGCTTCGTTCTCATGGGCGTTCCATGCAGCGAATCTGAAAAGCAGACCAGGCCAAGGCAGCATGGCGGTCTCTGCCCTGGTCTGATTCCGAGCGGCCTCACTCCGGAGAAAGCTCAGCATTGCCGTCGATTGTGGCGATCAAGATGGACGAAGCCCGCGTCGATCCCATGATGCGTGACGAACCGCTACACGGCAAAGCCTGACGGCGATGTGCGATAGCCCATGCACCCTCAGTGGGCCGGCGCAGGCTCCTTGCCTAGTGCGATAGCCCATGCACCCTCAGTGGGCCGGCGCAGGCTCCTTGCCTACGGCGGGCACCACCTCGACGAACAGCGCCCCACGCAACGCCGGGTCATCCAGCAGGGCCTTCAGCCGCTCTGCGTTGGGATACGGAATGTGCTGGTACTCCACCTGCAGCGCAGACGGATCGTTGCTGGTCAGGTAACGCAGGACGTTGCGCTGCTGGATCTGCGCGAATTCCGCACGTTCCCGGACCATGGCCATGTCCGCGGGAATGCGGTGCAGCATGCCGGCAGTGAAGGTGACAGCGAACAGGCCGGCAACCAGCACGGCGCCGACGCGTACGGCCGGCGGTCGCGCCATCGTCCGCACCAGCTGCACGGCGAACCAGGCGTTGCCGAACAGTCCGGGGATGAACAGTTCGGTGTACCGCGAGGTGGGCGTTTCCATGCCGTGCCCGCGGCCATAGGCGATGGCCGCACCCTGCAGGGCCGACCAGATGCACAGGCCGGCCATGACCAGTTCGCTGCGGGTTGCCTGCCGGCGCAGCAGCATGCGCGAGATCATCAGCACCGACGGAAGCCACAGGGCCACCACGGCCAAGTGGAGGCTGGACACCGGCCAGCCCAGCACGTGGCTGAGGGCATCGACGAGTTCAAGCGCGCCCTGCGCCTGCAGCGTGCGGTGCTCGGGAATGACCGGGATGGCCACGTAGGCAGCGACGGCGATGCCGGCAAGCACGACCACGCCCCCCAGCGCAGGCCAGCGGCGACCCGGCAGGCAGATGCAGGCCAGCACGTAGGTGGCGCCCACGGCGACAGGGGTGAGCATGCCCGAGGCCATCGTCAATGCGGCGAAGATGCTCAGCCCCACCGCGCCGGCAATGGCGATGATGTTCTCGTGCTGGCGGGCGGCCAGACTGACCGCCAGCAGGCTGGAAAGGATCAGGAAATAGAACTGGCTCTGGAAGCCGACCAGGATGTTCTCCCATGCAAACGGCAGCACCGCTGCAGCAAGCGCTACCAGCACCAGCAGCCCGTCGAAGCGGGACCGGCGCTCATCGCGCAGGGCATGCCACACCAGCAGGGCCGGAATGAAGCAGTACACCAGCGCACTGACCCGCGCCTCGTAGAGATTGTTCCACTGGCCGGTGACCAGGTAGCTGCCCAGGGTGACCAGGCGGGTCGGCAGGATGCGGTGTTCGTTATGCGTGCGGATCAGGTCGGCCCACTGCAGCGTGCCGTCGATCCAGGGCTTGAGCAGGAAGGCCGCTTCGCCGTCCCACTGGTCCCAGTAGGGGATGGGAGCCGCATAGAACTGGATGTACAGCAGCCTGGCCACCAGGGCCAGCAGGGCGACGCCGACAGCGAGGGTGGCGGCCGACGGACCGGTGCGTCGTTCCACGTTCAAGGAAGTGGTCATGGATGCTTCTCGCGGAAGGTGAGCGCTTTGTGCCCCACATAGCTGGTGAAGACCGGCACGGCCACGCCGACGGCGTGCGCCAGCGTTTCCGGGTGGAAGGTCATGCCGACGGCAGGGAACACCCAGCGGGCCAGCACCAGGCTGACCGCCAGCGTCTGCAGCACGGCCAGCAGATTGATGGCAACGAACCACGCCGCCTGGTGGTGCAACGGGTTGTTGGAGGCTTCAAACACGAAGCGGCGGTTCAGCAGGAAGGCCGTCGCCATGCCGATGCAGTACGCCACGACGATGGCCGCTGCATAAGGCATCAGCTGGCTGAGCAGGATGCGCGATCCGAAGTTCGCCGCGGCGGCAATGCCGCCAGCGACGAGAAACCGCAGGAACTGCGGACTGATCATGCCTTCAGCACTTCTTCGACCAGGCGATCGGCCGCCTGCAGGCTTTCCGAAATCGAGCGGTCTTCCGGGTAGTAATAGGCGGTGTCGGCCATGAAGAAGCCGCTCACGGGCGTGCGCATCGCCGGCAGCATGTCCTGGAAGCCCGGCGGGCAGATGGTCTGTGCGAACTCGTAGCGGTGGCAGTGGGTGGCAAGCACCCAGTCGCGCTTGAACTGCGGGTTCAGGCGGGGCAGGTAACCCAGCACCTCTTCGATCAGCTCGGCGTTGGATGCCTTCCACTTGGCATGGGTCTTGGGCATGTAGAACGGCGCGTACAGGACCTTCTGGTCCGGGTGCTCGCCCGGGTTGAGGTTGCTGTATTCGATGACGCCCGGAATGGCGATGCCCGGATCGCTGATGTTCATCCAGAAGTTCTCGCTCACCGCATGCTTGAGCTTGAGGATCACGCAGGCCACGGGAATGTTTTCCACGGCGCGGATCTGCGCGCGGAACGCTTCCGGCAGGCCGGGAACCATGGCCGGCACGTACTGGATGGGCGCGGTGGAGACCACGCCGTCGTAGGCGGTGACGGTGTCGCCGGTACGGATGCCGGTGACCCGGCCCCCTTCGCTGACCACCTCGTCGATGCCCTGGGAGAGGAAGATGCGACCACCCCGGTCGAGGATGTCCTTCTCCATGCGGTCAAGCAGCGTCATCGAGCCGCCTTCGAGGTAGCCCAGGCTCTCGTTCATCAGGTTGCGGCGCGACAGTGCGATGCGCTTGATGCGCGTGCCGATCCAGCTGGCGGACAGGTTGTCCTTGTACTCGAAGAACTTCAGGCGGAAGGCGTCCTTCCACATCACGTTGTAGGCCTTCTCGCCGATCCAGCGACGGATCCAGGTGCCGGCTTCCTCCTTGTCCAGCGCCGTCCAATCCTTGATGCCCTTGGTGTACATCACGTGCAGGGCGTAGCGGAACTTGCTGATCGGCCCCAGGTGCGGGAAGCCGAGCAGGGCGAACGGCGTGCCCCACTTGAACAGGCGGCCATTGTAGAAGTAGCCCATTCTGGTATCGGTCCACTTCAGCGTGTGGCTCAGGCCGTAGCGTTCCAGCAGGGCGAACAACGGGTCATCGGTCTTGCAGATGAAGTGGTAGTAGCGTTCGATGGACAGGCCGTCGAAATCAAAGGCGGCCGACATGCCGCCGATGCGGTCGTCACGCTCGTAGATATCGACCTGGTGCCCGGCGTCGAGCAGGCGGACGGCGGCCATCAGGCCCATGGGACCAGCGCCGACGATGGCATACTTGTTCATGTAACTCCTTGAATTCATTTCAGTATCAACGAGTGCTGCAAAAGGCGGGTACAGGCGAAAACATTTCAGCACGCGCATACGGATCGCTGTCGGCAGGCACTATGACGCAAGTCCGGGGGGGAATCACGCTCGCATACCGGCAACAGGGTTCCCGTGTCGCGGAAGGGCTGTCGCCGGGATCGACACGGGTACCTGAAGATGCAGGTCGACTTCGCCGCGATGGGATGGACGGTACACGTGGCTGGTCCGAGCGCAGGAAGGGTAACTCACGCCGCCTGGGGCACGACGTGCTGCACCGCTACGGTCACAGATGCCCATACCCGATCTATTCTTTGACGACGATGGTCTGGTCCCAGCCCGGAGGATTCAGCGGAATGGTGTGGGTGCCGGGCTGATCAAGTTTGCGGAACACATCGGGACGGCCATAGTCGCTGAACGCGGGTCTGATCAATTTGTCATGGTTCAGCGCGGCCAGGAACAGCACGAACATCGCAACGAACGATACGGCTTCGCGCCGGCTGCCCAACATGTCTTTCAGCACCACGTAGACCACGCACCAGAACACCACCTTGATCGCCAGCATGTAACGATCAGCGCTGAAATTGGCGAGCATCTCCTGGAATGTGACCTTGTGGGCGCCAGCGAGAACCTCAAGCACGGTGAACGCATAAAGCGCAGCGAAGCCCAAGCGCATGCCTACGCTCGCTTTGGCAAAAAAGAGGATATAGATTCCCGCGCCGATGAAGATGAAGGGCCACAGGATGGGGCGCACTGGATTAAAGCCGAAGATATGAAGCGGAACGGCCTGTCCCAGAGTGCCAACCAGAAGCCTGTCCAGAGGGGCACCGTCGCCATGGCTGGAGCTGGCTGTGAGCACAAACCCGAGCTGGATCATTGCCGCAACGACCACGATCGCCCAGGAAATGAGATCACGACTGCCAAGGTATTGCCTGTATTCTGTCCGCCAATTCTCATTGCCGACAAAACGCGATACAAGCGCCCCGCCAACCAGTGCTGCCATGATTATCGTGCAGAGGATGGAGAATGGGCCCGTCAACGCAATGACCGCGATACAGATCCGGGCGCACATGCGCACGGCTGCGGATTGATTGGGTGATCCCAGGAAGCAGAATGACACCAGTGCGAACTGAAGGAACCATTGCGCGTTGGTGATGGTCCCGAATATTTCTCCGTTCGTGGGCGTCAGCAGCATGGCGCCAAGAAACACCACGGGAGGGACGAGCGAGGACAGGTGCTTCGCGCAGATGGTTATGGACATTCCCGCGAGTACGATCGCGCAGGTGTTGTAGATGGTCGGGGTGTGCGCGGCACTGAAGAATGAGGACACCCATGCCACCAGGCGTGGCACCGCATGCAGATAATCTGCGTAGGGGGTCAGCAGTAGGAATCCTCCCTGCTCCATCTGCTGCTTGAGGAACACAGCGCCATCCTCTGCCCACAATTGTGGGTAAGAAAGGCCGTGATTCGACTTCAGTGCAATGATGGCCATGCCAAGCAACAGCAAGGCGACACCACGCCTGTCGATTCTTGCGAAAGACATCCGGAGAGTCTGAGCGGAGTCCATTGTCTTATCAGCGCTCCAGCACGATCTTCGCGTAGCGCGGGTCGGTGTAGCTTTCGCGGATGGCCTCTTCAAACGGCGTCTGCTTCACGCCGAACACGGCCTCGGTGTCGATGCCCTTGAAATCATCGCCGGCACTGAGCGCCTTCAGCTGGTCGGCGGTGAAGGGCGGCTTGCTGCTGAACAGGCTGTAGACCTTCAGCAGGAAGGCGAAGAATCCGATCGGGATATGCACGATGACGGTGTGCAGCTTCTTCACCCGCTTGATGGTGCGGATGATGTCCACGTAGTCCACGCGGGTGTCGCCGACGATGTCGAAGACCTCGCCATCGGGTTCGGTCTCGATGCACCTGGCGATGCAGCGGCAGAAGTCGCGTTCGTACAGCGGCTGGCGCATGAACCGGCCGTCACCGGGAATCGGGAACACGGGGGTGCGTGCCATGAAGCGCGACAGCCAGCCCAGGTGCTTGGGGTCGAACCAGCCGAACATCAGCGTCGGCCGCAGCACGCAGTGGCGCTGGCCGCTGGCAACCACCATTTCTTCCTGCTCGCGCTTGGTGTTGGTGTAGTCATCCTTGGCCACCGAGTTCACTACCGACGAGCTGATGTGCACCATGTAGGGCACGGCGGCGTCCTGGGTCGCCTTCAGCACGTGGCCGGTGGCGGTGATGTTGTTGCGCACGAACAGGTCGGTGGTCTTGCCGGTGATCTGCGCATGCAGCTGCACCACGCAGGCCGCGCCGCTGAACTCGCCGGCCCAGCCGCCCGGTTCGGCCAGGTCGGCCAGCACCACCCGCACGTCCGGGTGCAGTTTCTGCAGGATGTCCAGGTTGTGCGCGTGCTTGTCGATGGCCACCAGCTGGGTGTAGCCCTGCTGCTTGAGCTCGACGATCAGGTTCTGCCCGACCAGCCCGGCGGCCCCGGTGATGACGATCTTGGCGTGCTTGTCGGTCATGTCAGAGCTTGATCCTGCGGAAGACGAATTCGGGAATGTTCTTGATGATCATCATGATCGCCCACCAGAAGCCGGGCAGGTAGGCAACGGCCTTGCGCTTGCCGATGGCCTTGAGGATGCCTGCCGCCACCTTGTCCGGCGTTGCCCACAGCGCGCCCTTCTTGAAGGCGGCCGTCATCGGCGTATCGACAAAGCCCGGCTTGATGACCAGCACGTTGATGCCGGCCGGGCGCAGGCGCTGGCCCAGGCCGCTCAGGTAGGCGGTCACGGCGGCCTTGGCGCTGCCGTAGAGGTAGTTGCTGGCACGGCCACGGTCACCGGCCACCGAGGAGATCACCGCCACGCTGGCGCCGGACTGCAGGCGCTGGGCGAGGGCCGCTGCCAGGGCGATGGTGGAGGTGCCATTGGTGGCGAACTCGCGCAGCGACAGCTCGACCGAGGCATCACAGGCGGCCTGGTCAGGCAGGGTGCCGTGGGCGATGAGCACCGTGTCCACGCTGCCCAGTGCCGACCAGGCGTCGTCCAGCAGCGCACCGTGTGCGGACAGGTCGTTCACGTCCAGCACACCGGTATGCACGTGCTGCGCGCCGCGCACGCGCAGGTCGGCGGCAATGGCGTCCAGCCTGCCGGCACTGCGGCCCACCAGGTAGAGCGCGGCGGCGCGCCCGGCGTACAGGCGCGCGACGGATTCGGCGATGGCCGAGGTGGCGCCGATGATCAGGATCTTCTGCATGCTTACTCCATCACCCGGCGCCAGAAGCCGGATGAGAATCGTGGGTCGATGAAGCGGGAGAATGCTTCCCAGGCCGGGTAGGCCTGGCGGAACAGCACACCGGACATGCGTGCGTCCTTGGCGGCATAGACGGCACCGCCGGCCTCGCTGACGATGCGGTCCAGGCGATCGAGCATCTTCAGCAGTTCCGGCCCGTCATTGGGGAAGTCCAGGGCCAGCGTGGTCCCCGGACGCGGGAATGACAGCATGCCCGGCGAAGGCCGGTCGCCAAATTCCTTCAGCACCGCCAGGAACGAGCCGCGTCCGCTGCGCGCGATCTCCGCCAGCAGGGCGGCGGTGGCATCGCGTGCGACAGCGGGCGGCAGCACGCACTGGTGCTGCAGGAAGCCGCGTGGGCCATACATGCGATTCCAGTGGTTGATGCCGTCCAGCGGGTAGAAGTAGCTCTGGTAGTGCGACAGGTGGCGGGCACGGCGTGCCGGCTGGCGCCAGTAGTACAGCGTGTTGAACGGGCGCAGGGTAAGCGGATTGACCAGCGACACCGGCGGCACGACGGGCATGCTGCGCCGGGGGGCGGCGCTGGGCGTGGCCGCCTGCGCGTCGCCCGGCGCGTGGTCGCCACGCAGGAAATGGCCGCGGCCGAGTTTCGACCCGCTGGCCAGGCAGTCGATCCAGGCGACGGTGTACTCGAAGTCGCTGGCAGATGCACGCGACAGCTCGAAGAAGGCATCCAGGTTGTCAAAGCGGATCGATTCGGTTTCGATCCATGGACCCGGCACGCGCCGCAGCTGCAGCTCGGCCCAGGTAATGAAACCGGTCAGGCCCAGGCCGCCCACCGTGGCAGCGAACAGGCCGCTGTCATCGGCCGGGGTGAGCTGCTGGCGCGAACCATCGCTGCGCAGCAGTTCCAGGCAGCGCACATGGTGGCCGAAGGTGCCGGCGCGATGGTGGTTCTTGCCATGCACATCGTTGCCGATGGCGCCGCCCACGGTTGCATAGCGGGTGCCGGGGGTGACCGGCAGGAACCAGCCACGGGGCAGGGCGATGTCGAGGATGTCGGCCAGGGTGGCACCGGCCTCGCAGCGCACGATGCCGGTGGCCGGATCGAAGCTGATGAAGCGGTCCAGGGCGCGGCTGGTCAGTAGCGAAGCGCCCGGGTTGAGGCAGCTGTCGCCATAGCTGCGGCCATTGCCGTGCGGGAGCACCGTGCCGCCGTCGGGTGGCAACGGCAGCCCCGTTGCGCGGTCGAGCACCGGAACGAGGTGCTGCTGCACACGCGGGTAGCGTCCCCAGGACTGGCCGGACGCTGCACTCATATGGCGATCAGCACGATCAATACGCACAGCGCGATGACGATCTGGCTGCCGCGGTCCATGGCCGCGAACACGATCGGATCGTCATGCATGTCGCCGCGGTGGGAGACGATCCACATGCGGCTGATCCAGTACAGCAGGATCGGGCACAGCAGCCACAGCAGCTTCGGGTTGCGGTAGAGCTCCAGGCTTTCCGGGCTGTTGATGTACAGCGCGAACACCAGCACGCCGATGTAGCCGGCGGCGGCGCCCAGCGACTGCACGAGCGGCAGGTCGGCCACGGAGTAGCCACGGCCGATCGCCGTTCCCTTGCCACTGGCCAGGGCGGAGGCAAGTTCGGTGTAGCGCTTGAGCATGGCCAGGCTGAGGAACACGAACATCGAGAACGCCAGCAGCCAGAACGACAGCTCGGAATTGATCGCCACCGCACCGCCGATGATGCGCACGGTGTACAGCGCGGCCAGCAGCACGACGTCGATCATCACGATGCGCTTGAGCTTGAGCGAATAGCTCAGGGTCATCACGTAGTAGCACAGCAGCACGCCGGCGAAGGCAGGGCTGCATGCCAGGGCCAGGGCGAAACCGGCCAGGGTGATCAGCGGCGCCACCAGCAGGCCATGCAGCAGCGGCAGCGTGCCGGCCGCGAACGGTCGCTTGCGCTTGCGCGGATGCATGCGGTCCGGGGTCAGGTCGAGCAGGTCGTTGAGCAGGTAGACGCCCGACGCACACAGGCCGAACGCGAGGAACGCCGTGCCGGCATCGATGATCGAACCGATATCGAAGAACCGATGCGCGGTCAGCAGCGGTACCAGCACCAGCAGGTTCTTCAGCCACTGGTAGACGCGCAGCGCCTTGATCCAGGTGATCAGGCCGCCGTTCTGCGAGGGCAGGTGGGCCAGCACCTCGGTCTGCCGGGCGGCGGCGTTGGCCAGCCCGGTGCCATTGTTGACCACGATCGCGCCACCGGCATGGGCCCACACCTTCAGGTCGACCTGGCCATTGCCCATGTAATCGAAGCCGCGTTCGCCAAAGCGCGCGGCCAGGGCCTGGCCCTTGTTGCTGCCGGACAGGTTGGTCTGGCCATCGCTGGCCATCACTTCCTCGAACAGGCCCAGATGGTCGGCGATGGGTTGCACCAGCAGGCGGTCGGAGGCAGTACACAGCACGCGCGGGCGCTGCGTGGTGGTGCGCAGGATTTCCAGCACGCGCTCGTCGTAGGGCAGGGTCTCGGCGGGCAACTGCACGCGCGACGCCAGCTGGCGCTTCACGTAGGCCTTGCCCCGCAGCAGCCAGAACGGCACCAGGAAAATGTACAGCGGGTGGTGGGCCAGCAGGGCCAGCAGGGACTCGTAAAGGATGTCCGAGCGCAGCAGGGTGCCGTCAAGATCGACGCAGAGCGGGCGGTGGGAGGCCGTCACAGCGGGAATGCTCCGGGGTGTGCTGCATCGAAATGTTGCATTGCTGAACCTTATGTTTCGTCAGTTGACCGACTGGATGATAAATGAAGGTGGTGACCGGGTCAGTACGGGCCTCAGCGCCTGGCTGCAGCCCTCAGCGCGCGGGATTCCAGCGCGGCCATGGCCAGCATGCCCACCAGGACGGCCAGCCACAGACTGGCCAGGCGGATGCCGATGGCAATGGCCAGTGCAGCGTCCGCCTTGATGCCGCAGGCCACCAGCATCAGCACGATGGCCGCTTCGGTGGTGCCGACGCCGCCGGGTACGAAGGACAGTGCGCCGATCAGCATCGCCATCGGGTAGATTCCCAGCAGCAACGGGGCCGGCACGCTGATGCCCGAGCTGTGGCACAGCCAGGCGAAGGCTGCTGCTGTCAGCGACCATGCCGCGCTGCCCCAGCCCATGCTGCCCAGCAGCAGTCGGGTGCGCAGCAGGGGCGCCAGCGCGGTGCCACCATCAATCAGGAAGTCCGCCGTGCGCCGCACGCGGGTGCCCGGCAGGCGTGCGCTCAGCCCGCGCGCCCACCGCGCCAGCGGCGGCCAGCAGGCAAGGGCAAGCAGTGCCAGCAGCACTACGAGAATGATCAGCACAAGCATGCCGAACGCCGGAAACAGCGTGGCTGCCCCGATCGACAGCAGCGTGATGATGAGCAGGTCGATGGCCCGCTCGAAGATGAAGGCGGTCAGCGTGGCCTGGGCGGGAATGCCCTGCCAGCTGAAGTAGCGGATGCGCAGCAGCTCACCGGCCTTGCCTGGTGATGCCGTGAACGCGAAGCCGGCGAGGTAGGCCACCAGTCCCTGCCACCAGGCATGGACGGGATGGCCCTGTGCCGCGAGCACGCGGCGCCAGCGCTGGTAGCGGCAGACATAACTGAGCAGCACCAGGGCGGCGCAGGCAGACAGGGGCACTGCAAGTTCGGCCAACTGCGACAGGATGTTCCGGTCGCGATCGAAGTACGCCAGTGCGGCCAGATAGACCACGGCAATGGCGGTGACCCAGAGGCCCGCACGCCCTCCGCGTGCCGGCTGCACCGGCAGCGGAGGGCGGAGGTGGGTCATTACAGTGCCTTTTCCAGCTCCGGCAGGACCGCAAACAGATCGCCGACCAGGCCGATGTCGGCGATCTCGAAGATCGGCGAATCCGCATCCTTGTTGATGGCAACGATCGTGCCGGCGTCCTTGATGCCGGTCAGGTGCTGGATGGCACCGCTGATGCCGACGGCCACGTACAGTTCCGGCGCGATGATCTTGCCGGTCTGGCCGACCTGCAGGTCGCTGGGCACATAGCCGGCGTCAACCGCGGCGCGCGAGGCACCGACGGCGGCACCGAGCTTGTCGGCCAGCTGGAAGATGACCTTGAAGTTCTCTTCCGAGCCGACGCCACGGCCACCGGAGACCACGCGCTTGGCGCTCTGCAGGTCCGGGCGGTCGCTTGCACCGGCGGCCAGGCCGACGAAGCGGGTGTGCGCAGGCAGGGCGGCATCGACGCTGGCCGCTTCAACGGTGGCGCTGCCACCCTGGGCGGCTTCCGGCCACGATGCGGCACGCACGGTGGCGACCACGACCTGGTCGGCCGGTGCTTCCACGGTGATGATGGCGTTGCCGGCATAGATCGGGCGCTTGAAGGTGTGGCTGCCTTCCACAGCCATCAGGTCCGATACCTGGTTCACGCCCAGCAGGGCGGCCACGCACGGCATCAGGTCCTTGCCGAACGTGGTGGACGGGCCGAACACGTGGCTGTAGCCCTTGGCCAGCTGCGCGATCTGCGGGGCCAGCACCTGGGCGATGGCCTGCGCGTTGGCGGCGTTGGCCACGGTCAGGACCTTGGCGACGCCGGCGATCTTCGCGGCTTCAGCCGCCACGGCGGCCGGGTCGGCGGCCAGCACCAGCACGTCGATGCTGGCACCGTTGATGGCGGCAGCGGCGCTGACGGTCTTGGCGGTGGCGGCGTTGAGCTTGCCGTCGTGGTGCTCGGCGATGACGAGAATCTTGCTCATTACAGCAGCCCCTTCTGCTTGAGTGCGGCAACCAGTTCGGCCGCGTCTTTGACCATCACACCCTTGCTGCGCTTGGACGGCGCGGCGTACTGGGTGGTCTTGAAGGTATCGGCGGCTTCAACGCCGAGGTCGGCCAGCTGCAGGGTTTCCAGCGGCTTGGCCTTGGCCTTCATGATGTCCGGCAGCTTGATGAAGCGCGGCTCGTTCAGGCGCAGGTCGGTGGTGACCACCGCCGGCAGGTCCACTTCCAGCGTTTCCAGGCCGGCGTCGACTTCGCGGGTCACCGTGGCCTTGCCGTCGGCAATGTCCAGCTTGCTGGCGAAGGTCGCCTGCGGGCGGCCCCAGAGCGTGGCCAGCATCTGGCCGGTCTGGTTGGCGTCATCATCGATGGCCTGCTTGCCCAGGATCACCAGGTCCGGCTGTTCCTTCTCGACCAGCTTGAGCAGGGTGCGTGCGGCGGTGAGCGGCTGGATGGCCTGGTCGGTGACGACGTGAATGGCTCGGTTTGCGCCCATCGCCAGGCCGTTGCGCAGGTGCGCCTGGGCATCGGCGGGAGCGATGGTGGCCACCACGACTTCGGTCGCGATGCCCTTGTCGCGCAGGCGCAGGGCTTCTTCCAGCGCGATTTCATCGAAGGGGTTGGGGGACAGCTTGACGCCATCGGTGACCACGCCGGAACCGTCCGGCTTGACCTGAATGCGGACGTTGTAGTCCACCACGCGCTTGTACGCGACGAGGATTTTCATCTGGTACTCGATCCTTGTAGTGCCGGCCCCTGGCCGGTTCACAGTAACGGGAAACGTCCGGTCCTCGCACAGCAACCGGTTCGGGGGTGGGATCCCGATTCTAGCTGGCTTGAGGTGACCATGCGAATGCGTATGGTTTTGCTGCGGTGCCGCAAAAAGGTGGCTTCCGGCGTCATTGTTCACGTCCTGCACGCAGTCGTGAAGAAGACCGCGATGTATGCTGTGCCGCTGTGCCGGGGCCCGTGGGGCGCCGCTGGAAGAACTCAAATAACAGGAGAACAGGTAGTGCCCACATGGCTTGTCACCGGCGGCGCCGGATTCATTGGCGGTAACTTCGTTCTCGAAGCGGTCGCCCGCGGCATCAAGGTCGTCAATCTCGACGCACTGACCTACGCCGGCAACCTGAAGACCCTGTCCAGCCTGGACGGCAACCTGGACCACGTGTTCGTGCAGGGCGACATCGGCGACAGTGCGCTGGTCGCCCGCCTGCTGGCCGAGCACCGCCCCGACGCGGTGCTGAACTTCGCCGCCGAAAGCCACGTGGACCGGTCCATCGATGGGCCGGGTGCCTTCATCCAGACCAACGTGGTCGGCACCCTGGGCCTGCTGGAAGCGGTGCGTGACTACTGGAAGGCGCTGCCGGCCGAGCAGGGCGCGGCCTTCCGCTTCCTGCACGTGTCCACCGACGAGGTGTACGGCACGCTGGGCGAGACCGGCAAGTTCAGCGAGACCACCCCGTACGCGCCCAACTCGCCGTACTCGGCGTCCAAGGCCGCTTCGGACCACCTGGTGCGTGCGTTCCACCACACCTACGGGTTGCCGGTGCTGACCACCAACTGTTCCAACAACTATGGCCCCTACCACTTCCCCGAGAAGCTGATCCCGCTGGTGATCGCCAAGGCCCTGGCCGGCGAGCCGCTGCCGGTGTACGGCGATGGCAAGCAGGTGCGCGACTGGCTGTTCGTGACCGACCACTGCGAAGCGATCCGTACCGTGCTGGCCAAGGGCCAGGTCGGCGAGACCTACAACGTCGGCGGCAACTCGGAAAAGCAGAACATCGAGGTGGTGCAGGCGATCTGCGCGCTGCTCGATGCGCGCCGCCCGCGTGAGGATGGCCAGCCGCGCAGCAGCCAGATCACCTACGTGGCCGATCGTCCCGGCCATGACCGCCGCTACGCGATCGATGCCTCGAAGCTTAAGAACGACCTGGGCTGGGAACCGGCCTACACCTTCGAGCAGGGCATTGCCTTCACCGTCGATTGGTACCTGGACAACCAGGAATGGGTGAACGGCGTGCTCGACGGCAGCTACCGCCTGCAGCGCATCGGCACCAGCGCCTGAAACCAGGAGACGACATGACGCAGCGTAAAGGCATCATCCTTGCCGGCGGCTCCGGCACCCGGCTGTACCCCATCACCAAGGGCGTCAGCAAGCAGCTGCTGCCGGTGTACGACAAGCCGATGATCTACTACCCGCTCAGCGTGCTGATGCTGGCGGGCATCCGTGAAGTGCTGATCATCAACACGCCGCACGAACAGGCCCTGTTCCAGCAGTTGCTGGGCGATGGTTCGCAGTGGGGCATGGACATCCAGTACGCCGTGCAGCCGAGCCCGGACGGGCTGGCGCAGGCTTACCTGATCGGCCGCGATTTCGTAGCCGGCAAGCCCAGCTGCCTGGTGCTGGGTGACAACATCTTCCATGGCCATGGCCTGCGCGAGGTGCTCAAGCGCGCCGATGAGCGGGTGAACGGTTCCACCGTGTTCGGCTACTGGGTGAACGACCCGGAGCGCTATGGCGTGGCCGAGTTCGATAAGGGTGGCAAGGTGATCGACCTGGTGGAGAAGCCGGAGAACCCGCGCTCCAACTACGCCGTGACCGGCCTGTACTTCTACGATGGCAACGCCAGCGATCATGCCGCCGAGCTGAAGCCGTCGCCGCGCGGCGAGCTGGAGATCACCGATCTCAACAAGCGCTACCTGGCCGACGGCAACCTGCATCTGGAAGCGCTGGGCCGCGGTTATGCCTGGCTCGATACCGGCACCCACCAGTCGCTGCTGGAAGCCTCCAACTTCATCGAGACCATCCAGACGCGGCAGGGCCTGCAGGTGTGCTGCCCTGAGGAAATCGCCTTCGGCCAGGGCTGGATCAACGCCGAGCAGCTGGAGGCACTGGCTGCCCCGCTGATCAAGAATGGCTACGGCCAGTACCTGCACAAACTTGCCCTGCGTGGAGTCGTTCCGTGAAAGTGATTGAAACCAAGTTGCCCGGCTGCGTAGTGATCGAGCCGGCTGTGTTCGGCGATGCGCGTGGCTACTTCTTCGAGACCTGGAACGCCGAACGCTTCGCCGCGCTGGGCCTGCCGGACCGGTTCGTGCAGAGCAACGTGTCCACCTCGGCGCAGGGCGTGCTGCGCGGCCTGCATTACCAGTGGCCGCGCCCGCAGGGAAAGCTGGTCAGCGTGCTGGAAGGCGAGGTCTATGACGTGGCCGTCGACATCCGTCGCGGCTCGCCGACCTTCGGCCAGTGGGATGCGGTGGTGCTGAGCGCGGAAAACAAGAAGCAGTTCTGGATTCCGGAAGGCTTCGCCCATGGTTTTGCCGTGCTCTCCGAACGCGCGGTGTTCAGCTACCTGTGCACCGAGGTCTATCTGAAGGACTTCGATGCCGGCGTGCGCTGGAATGACGCAGACATCGCCGTCGACTGGCCGGTGAGTGCGCCCACCCTGTCGGCCAAGGACGAGAACGCGCCCTTCCTGAAAGACATCGCCGAAGACCGCCTGCCGGTCTACACCCCATGACCGTGCTGGTATTTGGCGGCAACGGGCAGGTCGGCCAGGAGCTGCTGCGCGCGCTGGCCCCGCTGGGGCCGGTGGTGGCGACCACCCGCAGTGGCCAGCTGCCCGACGGCAGTGCGTGCGAGGTGGCCGACTTCGGCCAGCCCGACAGCCTGCCAGCGTTGCTGGACCGGCTGCAGCCGTCGGTGGTGGTGAATGCTGCGGCATATACCGCCGTGGACCGTGCCGAGCAGGACGTGGAGGCCGCGTTCGCGGCCAACGCGCAGGCGCCGGGCGTGATCGCGCGCTGGTGCGCGGCCCAGGGCGTGCCGTTCGTGCATTACTCCACCGACTATGTGTTCGATGGCCAGGGCAGCGCGCCCTACCGCGAAGACGAAGCGACCGCGCCGCTGGGCGTGTACGGCACCAGCAAGCGCGATGGCGAAGAGGCGGTGCGTGCTGCCGGCGGCCGTCACCTGATCTTCCGCACGGCCTGGGTGTATGCCTCGCACGGCGCCAACTTCCTGCGCACCATGCTGCGGGTAGGCGCCGAGCGCGACCAGCTGCGGGTGGTGGCTGACCAGATCGGCACGCCGACGCCGGCTGCGCTGATCGCCGATGTCACTGCGCAGGCATTGCAACATCCGGGCACGTTGTCGGGCACCTGGCACCTGACCGCCAGTGGCCAGACCAGCTGGCATGGGTTTGCCGAAGCGATCTTCGCCGAGGCGCTGGCCCGCGGCGTGCTGGTCAAGGTGCCGACGGTGGAAGCCATTGCCAGTTCCGAGTATCCCACCCCGGCCAAGCGTCCGGCGTGGTCGGTGCTGGACAACCGCAGGCTGCAGCAGGATTTCGGCATCACCCTGCCGGCGTGGCAGGACGGCCTGAAGCGGGTCATCGCTGAAATCTGATGGATGCCCGTGCATTGGGGTGGACAGAAGCCCGGCCTCGGCCGGGCTTCTGCGTTCTGCGGCCGTGGCATGCCATCGCGATGAGCGCCGCGCGGGGGCGGTATCGGTGATTGTGGACTACCCTGTGCGGCAGGATCATTCCGCGCAACGTGTCCCCATCGTTGCGCCGCACCTTCAAGGACGCACCGATGCATCTGTCCCGTTCCACGCTGCGCGTTTCGCGTGGTGTTTCTCCGTTCGCGCTCGCCGTGAGTGTATCCGCGCTGGCCCTGGTGGCCAGGCTGTTGTACGTGCAGTGCTTTGCCACGCCCATGCCCTATATGGACCAGTGGGATGGAGAATGGGCGGGCGCGCTCAAGCCCTGGCTGGAAGGCGCGCTGCACTGGCAGATGCTGATCGCTCCGCATAACGAACACCGCATCCTGCCCACGCGCCTGGTCACGCTGCTGTCGTATATGGCCACCGGCGAGTGGAACAACGTCCATGAAGCGCGGATCGCCGCTGTCGTTTTCTGCTTCATTCCCGGACTGCTGACCTGGCACGCGCTGCGCGACGCAGAGGCGTCGGCGCGCCGCTGGATGCCGCTGCTGGCGGTCCTGCTGTCGGTGCTGCCGTTCGCATGGGAAAACGTCCTGGTCGGCTTCCAGTCGCAGTTCTATTTCCTGATCCTGTCCAGCCTCGTGGCCATCGCGCTGGTGGCCCGGCATCACCAGAGCATCGCCGCCCTGGCCGCTGCGGTGGCGCTGAGCATGTTTGCCTGCGCCACCATGGCCTCGGGCCTGCTGACCGCCGTGGCCACGGGCGCGACCTGCGTCATGGCCTGCCTCTGCCTGCCGGGGCGTCGAGGTCCCGCGCTGTGCGCGACCGCGTTGCTGGCGGTCATTGCCATCGCGGCCTGCGCGTGGGTCCCGGTCATCGACGCCCATGCGGTCCTGCGTGCGCAGAGCGTCGGCGAATTCGTCCACGCCGCTGGCCGGGTGCTGTCATGGCCGATGCGCTCGGCACCCTTCGCGCTGATCATCTGGCTGCCGGCAGGGGTGATGATCGTCCGCATGCTGGTGCACCGCAGGGCGTCGCCCGCCGATCTGGTGATGGCCGGGCTGTGCCTGTGGTCCGCGCTGCAGGCGCTGGCCATTGCCTACGGCCGTGGGCATGAGATGCGTGCGCCCATGTCCCGCTATACGGAACTGTTCGTCCCCGGGTTGTTTGCCAGTGCGTGGTTCGCCCTCCGGTTGTGGAGCGACGCCGGCCAGGGCGCGCGATGGTGTACGGCTACACGCACGGTCGTGGTCCTGTTCGCGCTGGTGGTGGCCTGGCCGCTGCTGGGCCGGGCCGGCAAGGACGCGGTCAAGCTCCAGCAGTTCTCTGCCGCAGCACGGCTGCAGCAGGACAACGTGCAGCGCCATCTGGCCGGTGATGACCTGCTGGCGCCGCTTCAGGCCGATGGATTCGAGCTGCCCTATCCGGACGCGGAAAGCCTGAAGCAACGCCTGGCTGATCCGCTGCTGCTCCGGGTCCTGCCCGGCCAGCGGGCTGAACCGGCGCCGCCGGGCGGCGCCGGTCTTCCGCCGGCGGCTTACAGCGCGCCGGCGGCGGGGGCGGTTCAACTGCGCCCGTAGGTGTCCTCGAAGCGGACGATGTCATCCTCACCCAGGTAGCTGCCGGACTGCACTTCGATCAGTTCCAGCGGCAGCTTGCCCGGATTGCGCAGGCGATGGGTCACGCCCAGCGGGATGTAGGTGCTCTGGTTTTCGCTCAGCAGGATCACCTCGTCGCCGCGGGTCACCTCGGCGGTGCCGCTGACCACGATCCAGTGTTCGGCGCGATGGTGGTGCATCTGCAGGCTGAGCGTGCCGCCGGGCTTGACCGTGATGCGCTTGACCTGGAAGCGTTCGCCGTTGTCGATTGAATCGTAGGCACCCCACGGGCGATACACCTTGCGGTGCCAGGTCGCTTCGCTGCGGCCCTCGGCCTTCAACTGCGCCACCACGGTCTTGACCTCCTGCATGCGATCAGCCTTGCCGACCAGCACCGCATCGTCGGTCTCCACCACGATCACGTCGTCCAGCCCCACCATCGCCACCAAGCGCTGGCCGTAGGCGTAGGTGTTGCGGCAGTCGATGGCGATCACATCGCCCTGGTGCGCATTGCCGTCGCCATCCTGCTGCGAGACATCACGCAGCGCAGTCCACGAACCGACATCGTTCCAGCCCGCGTCGAGCGGGATGACAACCGCATCGGCGGTCTTTTCCATCACCGCGTAGTCGATGGAATCGGACGGCACCGCCGTGAACGCCTCCTTGTCCAGGCGGGTGAAGTCGGCATCACGGCGCGACTGCTGCCAGGCCGTACGGCTGCCCGCCAGCATCGCCGGCTGGAAGCGTTCCAGTTCCTGCAGGTAACGCGAGGCCTTGAACAGGAACATGCCGCTGTTCCAGTAGTACTGGCCGCTGGCGACGTAGCCGGTGGCGGTGTCCAGGTCGGGCTTCTCGACGAAGCGTTCGACGGCGCGCAGGCCCAGGCCATCGGCCGCCTTGATGTAGCCATAGCCGGTTTCCGGCCCCGTGGGCACGATGCCGAAGGTCACCAGCTTGCCGGTTTCGGCTGCACTGGCGGCCGCCTGCACGACGCTGCGGAAGGCGGCTTCGTCGGTGATCACGTGGTCCGAGGGCAACACCAGCAGCAGTGCATCGGCACCGTCGCGCGTGGCTTCCAGGGCAGCGACCGCAATCGCCGGCGCGGTGTTGCGGCCGACCGGTTCGAGGATGATCGCTGCCGGTTCGGCACCGACCTGCTGCAGCTGTTCGGCGGCAACGAAGCGATGCTCCTCGTTGGCGATGACCAGCGGGCCGCGGCTGGCGATGGGAGCCACCCGCTGCCAGGTGGCCTGCAGCATGGTCAGCTGGCCGGCCAGCGGCAGGAACTGCTTCGGGTAGGCCTCGCGCGAAAGCGGCCAGAGCCGCGTGCCGGAGCCGCCGGACAGAATGACAGGTTGGATGCTGCTCATGGAGGCCTCGGTTACTGCTGGATGAGCCGCGAAAGCTCATCGGTGCGCGCCTGCAGCAGCGCTGCATCGCCGCGCGCTTCGACGTTCAGGCGCAGCAGCGGTTCGGTGTTGGAACTGCGCAGGTTGAAGCGCCAGTCGCCGAAGTCGGCACTGACGCCATCGGTATGGTCCAGCGCCGGCGACTGCGCGGCGAAGTGTTCCATCACGCGGGCAACGGCGCCCTTGGCATCGGACACCTTGAAATTGATCTCGCCGCTGCAGGGGAACGCAGCCATGCGATCTTCGACCCAGTCGGCCAGCGAACGGCCACTTTCCGAAACCAGCTGCGCGATCAGCAGCCACGGGATCATGCCCGAATCGGCGTAGGCGAATTCGCGGAAGTAGTGATGGGCGCTCATCTCGCCGCCGTACACCGCATCTTCGGCACGCATCTTTTCCTTGATGAAGGCGTGGCCGCTCTTGCACAGCACCGGCACGCCACCGGCCGCTTCGACCATTTCCACCGTGTTCCAGACCAGGCGCGGATCGTGCACGACCTTGCCGCCCGGATTCCGCGCGAGGATGGCCTTGGCAAGCAGGCCGACCAGGTAGTAGCCCTCGATGAAGCGGCCGGTGTGGTCGAAGAAGAAGCAGCGGTCGAAGTCGCCATCCCAGGCGATGCCGAAATCGGCGCCATGTTCGCGCACCGCTTCGGCGGTGGCGGCGCGGTTTTCCGGCAGCAGCGGGTTGGGAATGCCGTTGGGGAAGTTGCCATCGGGTTCATGGCAGATGCGGATGAATTCCAGCGGCAGGTGCGGCGCCAGCAGGTCGACGATGGCACCGGCACCGCCGTTGCCGGCGTTGACCACCAGCTTCAGCGGCTTGAGCTTGCTGGCGTCCACGTAGCTGAGCAGGTGGTCGATGTAGGCGCGCTTGTCGTGGCGTGAGGTCAGCGCTGCACTCGGCGGCTGCGCGCTGCCGGTATCGGCGGCCACCGCGTCGGAGATCGCGAACAGGCCGGTATCGGAACTGATCGGCCGCGCGTTTTCCTTGACCAGCTTCATCCCGTTGTAGTCCATCGGGTTGTGGCTTGCAGTCACCATGACGCCGCCGGCAGCCCCCAGGTGGTCGGTCTGGAAGTAGACCTCTTCGGTGCCGCACAGGCCGATGTCGATCACTTCACGGCCTACGCCGCGCAGGCCGGCGGCGAGCGCGTTCTGCAGGGCGGGGCTGGTCAGGCGGACGTCATGTCCCAGTACTACCGGGCCCGGCGCGAGCTGAGCGGCCAGGGCCACGCCGATGCGGCGGGCCAGGTCTTCGTTCAGTTCTTCCGGCACGCGGCCGCGGATGTCATAGGCCTTGAAGGCGGGCAGGGGCATCGAGCGAGTCCTTGGTGAGTTCAGTCAGCTAGTGTAATGCCAGCCCTGTGTGGGAATCGTTTCCATGCCGCAACGCCACGTGAC
The DNA here is from genome assembly GCF_003086895.1 of Stenotrophomonas sp. ESTM1D_MKCIP4_1. Taxonomy (NCBI): domain Bacteria; kingdom Pseudomonadati; phylum Pseudomonadota; class Gammaproteobacteria; order Lysobacterales; family Lysobacteraceae; genus Stenotrophomonas; species Stenotrophomonas sp. ESTM1D_MKCIP4_1. Next base: position 625,160 of record NZ_CP026004.1, read on the forward strand.
CCGCCCGCGCGCTGGCCTAGAATGGTGCGATTACATCAACGAGGTGAGGGCGTAGATGAACAACCCGGCAACGACCGGTGGCAAGCGCAGCAAGCGCTTCGCCAGTGCGGCGGAGGCCCTGCAGGGCATCATCGCCGATGGCCAGACCCTGGCCGTGGGCGGCTTCGGCCTGTGCGGCATTCCGGAGGCGCTGATCGCTGCGCTGCGCGACAGCGGTGCCAAGGGCCTGACCGTCATCTCCAACAATGCCGGCGTCGATGGTTTCGGCCTGGGCCAGCTGCTGGAAACGCGCCAGATCAGCAAGATGATCTCGTCCTACGTGGGCGAGAACAAGGAATTTGAACGGCAGTTCCTGGCCGGTGAGCTGGAGCTGGAGTTCAATCCGCAGGGCACCCTGGCCGAGCGCCTGCGTGCCGGCGGTGCGGGCATCCCGGCGTTCTTCACTGCCACCGGCTACGGCACGGTGGTGGCCGAAGGCAAGGAAACCCGCGAGTTCGACGGCAAGCACTACGTGATGGAAACCGCGCTGCGCGCCGACGTCGCCCTGGTCAAGGCCTGGAAGGCCGACGAAGCCGGCAACCTGGTGTTCCGCAAGACCGCGCGCAACTTCAACCCGGCCTGCGCCATGGCCGGCAAGGTCTGCATCGTGGAAGTGGAAGAGGTGGTGCCGGTAGGCGCCATCGATCCGGACCAGGTGCACCTGCCGGGCATCTACGTGCACCGCATCGTTCACAACGCGCATCCTGAAAAACGCATCGAACAGCGCACCATCCGCGCGGAGGGCAACTGACATGGCGTGGACCCGTGACGAGATGGCGGCACGCGCCGCCCGCGAACTGACCGATGGTGCCTACGTGAACCTGGGCATCGGCCTGCCGACGCTGGTGGCCAACCATATTCCCGAAGGCGTGGACGTGTGGCTGCAGTCGGAGAACGGCCTGCTCGGCATCGGCCCGTTCCCGACCGACGCCGAAGTGGATGCCGACCTGATCAACGCCGGCAAGCAGACCGTCACCGCGCGCGCCGGGGCCAGCTATTTCGGAAGCCATGACAGCTTCGCAATGATCCGCGGCGGCCACGTCAACCTGGCCATCCTCGGCGCCATGCAGGTCACCGACACGGGCGACCTGGCCAACTGGATGGTGCCCGGCAAGATGGTCAAGGGCATGGGCGGCGCGATGGATCTGGTGGCCGGCGTGCAGCGCGTGGTGGTGCTGATGGAGCACACCGCGAAGAACGGCGAGCACAAGATCCTGGCCGACTGCACGCTGCCGCTGACCGGCGTGGGCGTGGTCGACCGCATCATCACCGACCTGGCCGTGTTCGATGTGACCGACGACGGCCTGCTGCTGGTGGAAGCGGCGCCCGGTGTCGGCGATCAAGAGCTGAAAGACAAGACCGGCGTGCCGTTCCGGCGTGCCTGAGTGGCCGTGCGCGGGGCGCGTCTGCCGCCCCGCGCATGAGGACGACCGTGATGCTGTTTCCGCCTGACCTGCCCGATGCCGATGTCCGGCACCTGCCCGGCTGGCTGCCGGCCGCTGCCGCCGATGCGCTGCTGCCGGCCCTGCAGTCGGAACTGCCGTGGGAGGTGCACCGCATCCGCATGTTCGGCCGCTGGGTGGATTCGCCACGGCTGAGCTGCTGGATCGGTGACCCGCAGGCGCGCTACCGCTATTCCGGTGCCGAGTTCGTGCCACATCCGTGGCCACCGCAGCTGCAGGCGTTGCGCGAGCAGCTGCAGGGGCAGGGCATCGGCACCTTCAACAGTGTGCTGGTCAACCGCTACCGCAGCGGTGGCGACTCCATGGGCTGGCACAGCGATGATGAGCCCGAACTGGGGCCATCCCCGCTCATCGCCTCGCTCAGCCTGGGTGCGGCGCGCCGGTTCCTGCTGCGGCGGCGCGAGGACACCACGCGCAAGGCCGAATTCCTGCTGGCACATGGCGACCTGCTGCTGATGGGCGGCAGCACCCAGCGCTGCTACCAGCACGCGCTGCCGAAGATGGCGCGCGTGCAGGGCGAGCGCATCAACCTGACGTTCCGCTGGATCGAGCCCGGCTGAGCACGGGCCCGCGCTGGCTTCAGCGGCGGACCAGATCGATCCCGGCGGAGAGGACGCCACGCCCGAACTGCCGGTAGTTGCCATCCAGCAGTTCGCGCAGCACCAGCGGAACCCTCCGCAGGCGCGATGCCGGCAGGGCGGCCCGTACACTGACATGGCGGTACTTGCGCTCGATCAGCGCGATCATCTCCGCAGGCAGGCCCAGCAGGCGTGTGCGCTGCAGTAGCGTGTCGCATTGCTCTTTTTCGGTCTGCAGCTGGCGCTGGCGGCGCACTGAACGCGATGCCGTGTCATTGCCGCCGAGCCCCAGCTGATTGTTGCCGTGCAGGCGATAGCCGATAAGTGCGTCGGGCAGGCTGTCGATCTGGCCACGCATGGCCGCCAGCGTGCCGATCCAGGCGTCATGCACCCAACCGCTTGCCGGCAGCGGCAGGGCATCGGTCAGGACCTGGCGGCGGAAGGCCATGGCCGCGCCGGTCATCAGATTGCGCTTCAGCATCAGCCGGAAACCGTCGCCGGCGTGCATGCGTGCGCGTTCGGCGGCGGTGTAGTGCAGGGCGTCGAACAGCGCGCCCGGCAGCGGCTGGCCGGCTGCGTCGATCAGCCGCGCATCGCAGTGCAGGGCCAGCAGCGCTGGGCGCGCAGCGAAGGCGGCGCAGAATCGCTGCAGTTTGTCGGCGTGCCAGACGTCGTCGTGGTCGCACAGGAAGATCAGCTCGCCGCTGCAGGCGCGCAGCGCGCCGTCGAAGTTGCTTCGATAGCCTACGTTCTGCGGGTTCACCTGCAGATCTACCGCGATGCCCGCGGCTTCGGCGCGCGGTACAAAGGCCTGCAGCAGTGCCAGCGTGCCGTCGCTGGAGACATCGTCGCGGATCACGATCTGATCCGGACGGCGGCTCTGTGCCAGCAGGCTGTCCAGCTGCGCCTGCAGGAAGCGCTCACCGTTGTAGGTACAGACTGCGATGGAGACGGAAGCAGGCATCAGCGTGGAAATGGGCCGTGGCGTGTGATTATCGCATGCGCCTGCCGGCCCCCTGCTGGTTCGGGGTCAGAGCCCTTTCCCTGCGGGAAAAGGATCCGACCACGGGCGCGCGGATGAGGTCAGAGCCCTTTCCCTGCGGGAAAGGGATCCGACCCCGGCAACGGTCAACGCTTCGGCGTCGCCGCGTCGTTCTGCCCGTTCACCAGCGTCCAGCCCACCACATCCTGCGCCAGCTGCTGCAGGCCGCGCTCGAACGCGGCCGCCACCGCGGGTACGTCGGTGCTGCCCACCGGCTGTGCCTGGCGGAACGTGCGGTCGGCCACCACGCGCTGGTCGGTGGTGTGGATCAGCTTGGCGTTGACTTCGATCACCACCGTCGGCGTGGCCTGGCCCTGGTAGTCCGACTCGAAGCGGCGTACATCGGTGGCCAGCTTGTAATCGGCGCGGATGCCGGCAGCGGTGCGGGCCACACCACGCAGGCGGCCGGAATCCTCGAAGCCACGCAGCAGGGTGTCTTCAATGATGTCGGTGGCCGGCTGTGCCCAGCTGGCGCCCTTGTAGATCTCCAGCTCGGATGGTGTTGGCCGCACGTTGATGCGCGGGCTGTCGACCATGCGCGCGGCGCTGGGCTTGGACACCACCAGCTGCCAGTCGGCCTGCGGCCAGTTCGGGTCCACCTTCACCTGCACCGCAGGCGAATACAGGGTGACCGGGCTCTTGTCGCCGCTGCCAAGGATGGAGCAGCCACCCAGCAGGGCAACGGCCGATGCGGCCAGCAGCAGGCGCGGAAGGGTCATCGGGCTCATTTGGGTTCAAACTCCTTCGGTGCGTCGCGGCCCAGCAGATAGCGCGCGGGGTTGTTCTCGAGACGGTCACTGACCCGGCGAAGGTCGCGGATCAGGCCGCGCAGTTCGTTCAGCGTCGGGCCCAGCTGGCCCAGGCCATCGTTGGCGAAGCTGTTGATGGCCGCACGGTTCTCGCCGAGGATCGAATCGGCATTGCCAGCGGCCGAATCGAGTTTGCCCAGGGTGGCATCGAGCTTGTCGATGATGCCCGGCAGCTGCTGCACCAGGTTCTTGTCCAGGCGCTCGATGGTGCCGTTGGTGGTCTTCAGCGTGGTGTCCAGGCTGCGTGCCGCATCGCGTGCGCTCAGCAGCAGCGCCTGGGTGCCCTGGTCACGGTCGGCCAGGCCGCCGCTGATGGTTTCCAGGTTGGCCAGGGTGGCGTTGATCGAGGCCACGTTGCGGTCGCTGAGGATCTGGTCCATCCGCTCGACGATGCGGTTGGCCACGTCGGTGATGTTCTGCAGCGCCGACGGCGTGGTCGGGATGATCGGCGCCGGATCCTTGTTGACCGTGGTCAGCGTCGGCGCCTGCGGCGTGCCGCCACTGAGCTGGATGATCGACGGGCCGGTCAGGCTGGTGATGGCCAGCTTGGCGCGGGTATCGGTCTTGACCGGCGTGTTGGAATTCAGGCGGATACGTGCCACGACCTGGCGCGGGTCATCGGGCACCAGGTTCAGTTCGGTGATCGACCCCACCGCGATGCCGTTGTACTGCACCGGGCTGCCGACCGACAGGCCGGTGACCGCCTCGCGGAACACCACGCGGTATTCCTGCCAGGTGCGGTCGGAGGAATACTTGGCCGCCCACAGGCCGAAGGCCAGCAGGGCCAGGCCGGTGATCAGGGTGAACGCGCCGATCAGCACGTAGTTGGCTTTGGTTTCCATGGCTCAGGCACTCTTGATCTGTTCGCCGCGTGCGGCACGCGCGCGGGGTCCGTGGAAATATTCCTGGATCCACGGATGGTCCAGTTGTTCGAGTTCGGACAGTGGCGCGTTGGCCACCACCTTGCGGTCGGCGATCACCGCCACCCGGTCGCAGATCGCATACAGCGTGTCCAGGTCATGGGTGATCAGGAACACGGTCAGGCCCAGCGCTTCCTGCAGGGTCTTGATGAGGCGGTCGAAGGCGGCCGCGCCGATCGGGTCCAGGCCGGCGGTCGGTTCGTCCAGGAACAGCAGCGGCGGGTCCAGTGCAAGCGCCCGGGCCAGACCGGCGCGCTTGCGCATGCCGCCGGACAGCTGCGAGGGCAGCTTGTTGATGGCATCCGCAGGCAGGCCGGCCAGCTTCACCTTCAGCAGTGCCAGTTCGTAGTGCCAGCGCTCGGGCAGTTCGCGGTGGTGTTCCTTCAGCGGCACCTGCACGTTCTCGCCCACGGTCAGCGAGGAGAACAGCGCGCCATCCTGGAACAGCACGCCGGTGTTGCGTTCGATGTGCAGGCGGCTTTCGGCGTCGTCGGCGCGTGCGTCGCGGCCGAGCACGTCGATCTGCCCTTCGTCGGGAACACGCAGGCCGAGGATCGAACGCATCAGCACCGATTTACCGGTGCCCGAACCGCCCACCACGCCCAGGATCTCGCCACGGCGCACGTCCAGGTCCAGGCCCTCGTGCACGGTCTGGCTGCCGAAGCGGTTGACCAGCCCGCGCACGCGGATGGCCAGGTCATGGCCCTGGTCGTCCTGCATCGCGGTAGTGCTGTCGCTGTCGTAGATACTCATCTCACCAGTCCATGTGCATGAACCACAACGCCGCGAAGGCGTCGATGATGATGACCAGCGAAATGGTCTGCACCACGCTGGAGGTGGTGCGTTCGCCCACCGACTGCGCCGTGCCTTCCACCTTCAGGCCTTCCAGGCAGCCGATCAGGCCGATGACCAGCGCGAACACCGGCGCCTTGGACAGGCCCACCAGCATGTGCCGCACTTCCATCGTTTCGTGCATGCGCGCGATGTACATCTGTGGCGGAATATCCAGGTCGAACGCGCCCACGGTGATGCCGCCGGCCAGGCCGGCGATCATCGCGATGAAGGTCAGCAACGGCAGGGTCACCAGCAGCGCCAGCAGGCGTGGCAGCACCAGCAGGTCGACCGGGTCGAGGCCCAGCGTGCGCATCGCATCGATTTCCTCGCGCGCTTTCATCGCACCGATCTGCGCGGTGAACGCACTGGCGGTACGGCCGGCCAGCACGATGGCGGTCAGCAGCACGGCGAATTCGCGCAGGAAGGCGATGTTGACCAGCTCGACCACGTAGATCTCCGCGCCGAAGTCACGCAGGATGGTCGAGCCGAGGAAGGCGATGACGGCACCGACCAGATAGGACAGCAGCGCCACCAGCGGCACCGCGTCCAGTCCCACCTGTTCCATCTGGTGCACGGTGGCGGTCAGGCGGAAGCGCCGCGGCTCCTTCACCAGCCGCGCCGCCTTCACCAGGTTCTCGCCGAGGAAACTGCACAGCGCCTTGATGTTGTGGGCCGTGGCGTGGACGCTGACGCCCAGGCGTTCGAGTGCGGCCAGCACGCCGAAATCGCGCTTGGGCTTGGGCCGGTCGTCGGCCACTTCCTCGATGGTGCACACCAGTGCCTGGTGGTCCGGGCGGAACTGCAGGGCCTGTTCGCCGAGGTCGGCGCGATGGGCCACGCGCAGCACCTGCAGCACGCCGGCCGAGTCGAGCTGCTCGATGCCGGTGGCATCGATGCCGGTCAATGTGTCGGGAATGCCACGCAGCACCTCGGCCGCGTCCAGCGCGGTCTTCAAGGTCCAGTGTCCGGACAGGCGGATCAGCCCGGGATCGTGGGCGTCCTGTTCAAGCCGGGGGGCGTGGTTCGGGGTCATGGGGGCCATTCGGCTCGCAGCATAACCGTTTCGCCCTGCACGTCGCGTCGAACCCTGATGAATTTCTCCTGCCGGGGCCGACGTAGGTAATACTACGGCGCATGTCTGCAGACGCTCACACGATCCCCACGCCCCAGGCCACCTACGCACAGCGCGTAGCGTTCGTTTCCGAGATCGCCGGGCGCCTGCACAGCTATGGCACCACCGCCCAGCGCCTGGAAACGGCCGTGGTGGCACTGGCGCGCCAGCTCGACCTGGATTGTGAACCGTGGTCCAACCCCACCGGCATCATCCTCAGTTTCAGCGACCCGGCGCAGGCCATCGGTTCCAGCGACATCACCCGGGTGATCCGCCTGGCGCCGGGCGAGAACGACCTGCACAAGCTGAGCGTGGCCGACCGCATCGCCGAGGAAGTCTCCAACGGCCGCATGAGCATCGCCCAGGGGCACACCGCGCTGCGCCAGCTGGACAAGGACCCCGGCCGACGCGGCAAGCTGCGCACCATCCTGTCCTTCAGCCTGGGCGCGGCGGGTGTGGCTGGCATGTGGAAGCTGCCGTGGCTGGACATCGCCACGGCCGGTGTCATCGGCATGATGATCGGCCTGCTGGGCATGGTCACCGACCGCCGCCCGGCCACCCGCGAGGCAGCCGAAGCACTGGCCGCGCTGCTGGCCGGCATGGTCGCGACCCTGGTGGCGGCCTTCGTTGGTGCGCTCAACCTCAACACCGTCATCATCGCCTCGCTGGTGGTCCTGCTGCCCGGCATGTCGCTCACCAACGCGGTCAATGAACTGGCCAGCCAGCACTGGGTATCGGGTACGGCGCGTTTTGCCGGCGCGCTCACCACCATCATGAAACTCAGTGTCGGCGCGATGATCGCGGTGACCCTGGCCGATGTGCTGGGCCTGGACCCTGTCATCCGCGCCTCGCGGCCGCAGGGGCCGTGGGTTGAATGGGGATCGCTGCTGACCGCGGCGTTCGCCTTCGCCATGCTGTTCAAGGCCAACCGACGGGATTATCCGTGGGTCATGGCGGCCTCGGTGGCCGGTTATGCGATTTCCAAGTTTGGCGGCCATGCATGGGGCGCACCGGCCGGCATCTTCCTGTCGGCGATGCTGCTCACCGCCGGCGGCAATCTGTTCGGCCGGCTGGTCGGGCGTCCGGGCGCGATCATCCGCCTGCCGGGCATCATCATGATGGTGCCCGGCAGCACCAGCCTGCGCGGCGTGCTGACCCTGGTGCAGCAGCAGGATGTGGGTGCCGGGCAGAGCGTGTTCCTCACCGTGCTCAACGTGGTGATGGCACTGGTGGCCGGCCTGCTGTTCGGCAACCTGCTGATGCCGGCGAGAAAAACCCTGTGATGCTGTCGGTAGGTGTGGACCGTTGGTCCACACAAAGGGGAATGAAAAAACGCCGGCTTGCGCCGGCGTTTTTCATCGCTTCCCGACCCGGCCTCAGGCCTTCTTGATCAGGAAATCTTCCGGCTTCTTGCCGCCCTTGGCGGTCAGTTCGGCCATCCAGCGCGGCTGCTTGCCACGGCCGGTCCAGGTTTCCTTCGGATTGGCCGGATTACGGTACTTGGGGGCCACCTTGCCAAGCTTGCGGCCAGCGGTCTTCGCCGGTGCCTTGGTGGCCTTGGCCGCCTTGCGGGCGCGCGGAGCGGCCGGGGCGTCGCCGAACAGTTCCTCGATGGTGTAGCCCTCGGCCTTGGCCAGCTTGCTCAGCTGTGCGCGCACCTTGGTGATCGGGCGACGCTTGGCCACGATGGTCTGCTGCTTCTTGGCGGTGCGGATCAGGGCGCCCAGTTCGCGTGCCGACAGGCCGCTCAGGTCGATGCTCATCTACGATTACTCCGGAAACTAATTAAGGGACAGGGACGAGCCGGTCCGTGGCGTCGCGGGACAGAATAATGACGAATTAATCCCAACACAAACATCGGCAGTCGCGACATGGCGCCCGGATGGCGCCAATGCGCCTATTTTGGCCGCATTATGTCCGCCTTCATTTTGCTGGTGCGCACAAAACCGGCAAAAAAAAAGACCGGGGCGAACCCCGGTCCCTGTGATCAGCCCTGCAGCCGCTGCAGCAGGCGGGCCCTGTCCAGGCTTTCCGCCTCGCTGGCCCGGCGCGAACGATACTCGAAGGTGCCGGCGGCCAGACCGCGTTCGCTGACCACCACCCGGTGCGGGATGCCGATCAGTTCCATATCGGCGAACATGGCGCCCGGGCGCAGGCCACGGTCGTCCAGCGCCGCATCCAGGCCCGCATCGCGCAGTTCCTGCAGCAGCCCGGCAGCCGCATCGGCCACGCCAGCGTCACCCTTCGGGTTGATCACGCACACCACCACCTGCCACGGCGCCATGGCCTCCGGCCAGATGATGCCGGCGTCATCGTGGTTTTGTTCGATCGCGGCAGCGACCACGCGGGAGATACCGATGCCGTAGCAGCCCATTGCCATGACCGCGGCCTTGCCGTTCTCGTCCAGCACGGTGGCATCCAGCGCCTGGGCGTACTTGCGGCCCAGCTGGAAGACATGGCCGACCTCGATGCCACGGGCGATCTTCAGCTCGCCGCCGTCCACGGCACGGTCACCGGCCTGCACGTTGCGGATGTCGGCCACTTCCGGCTCGGCCAGGTCGCGGCCCCAGTTGACGCCGGCCAGGTGGAAGCCAGCGTCGTTGGCACCGACAACGAAGTCGGCCATGGCCGCCACTTCACGGTCGGCGACAACACGGATGGGCTTGGCCGGAGCGACCGGGCCAAGGAAGCCCGGTACGCTGCCCAGGTGTTCAGCGATTTCCGCTTCGCTGGCAAAACGCTGCTCTTCCAGGCCGGCGACCTTGCCCAGCTTGATCTCGTTGACGTCGTGGTCGCCGCGCACCAGGGCCAGCACGAAGCCACCTTCGGTCATCAGCGCCACCGATTTCACGGTGCGGGCCAGCGCGATGCCGAGCAGGGCAGCGACGTCCTCGCAGGTTTTCTGCGTCGGGGTTTCCACCTTGCGCATGGCTTCGGCAGCGGCCGCGCGCGGCGCGGGATCGGCGGAAACGGCCGCTTCCATGTTGGCGGCATAATCCGAGCCGGTGGAGAACACCAGCGCGTCTTCGCCCGAATCGGCGATCACGTGGAATTCCTGCGAGGCATCGCCGCCGATCGCGCCGGAATCGGCCTGCACCATGCGGAAATCCAGGCCCAGGCGGGTGAAGATGCGGCTGTAGGCCGACTTCATGTTTTCGTATTCGCGCACCAGGCACTCATCGTGCAGGTGGAACGAATAAGCATCCTTCATCAGGAATTCGCGCGCACGCATCACGCCGAAACGCGGGCGGATCTCGTCGCGGAACTTGGTCTGGATCTGGTAGAAGTTGACCGGCAGCTGCTTGTAGCTGGACAGCTCGCTGCGCGCGAAATCGCAGGCCGCTTCTTCGGCGGTGGGGCTGTAGCAGAAGGTCTGTTCCTTGCGGTCCTTGATCTTCAGCAGCTGCGGGCCGAACTTTTCCCAGCGGCCGGTCTGCTCCCACAGTTCCTTCGGCTGGATGGTGGGAATCTGGAATTCCACGGCGCCAGCGCGGTCCATTTCCTCGCGCACGATGCGCTCGACCTTGCGCAGCACGCGCAGGCCCAGCGGCGACCAGGTGTACAGGCCCGATGCCAGCTTGCGGATCATGCCCGCCCGCAGCATCAGCCGATGGCTGGTCAGCTCGGCGTCGCTGGGGGTTTCCTTGGTGGTGTGCAGGTGGAACTGGGAGAGGCGCATCGGCGGCTTCGGATAACGGCAGAGACGCCTATTCTGCCAGCCCGGCCGGGGTGGGGGGTACTGGCAGGGCCTGCAGCCCTGCACCCGCTGCAATCAAAGGCAACGTCAACGTCAAGAGCGGGCTATCCGTGGGTTGGCGGGGTGGGTCCGGTTGCGGGGGACGCCGTGAACACGTCCATGTAGGCTTGGCCGCGGCATCCATGCCGCGGACACCCCCCGCAACCGGACCCACCCCGCCTTCGACAGTTGGCCGCGATCTGCCAGAACGGCACGGGGTCGGATCCCGTTGCGCAGCAACGGGCTCTGACCCCAGATTCAGTTCGATATCCGAGAGATTCATCCACGCATGGCGTGGATCTACCGGCCGCCGGCCAACTATCAGAGGCGGGGCGGTGTCGGAATGCGGGGTGTCAGCCGCATGGATGCGGCTGCCAAGCCTACAGGGACGTACTTGCGGCGTCCCCGCAGTCCGACACCGCCCCGCCATCCCACGGAATGCCCGCCTTTGACGTTGCCGTTGCTCCGGCTTCAAGCGGGTGCAGGGCGCAGCCCTGCCGGACCCCCCTCAACCGGCCGGCGGGCAGTACGCCTTGATGGCGGCTTCGGCCAGGGCCTTCTGCGCGGTGCGCTGTTCCGGGGTCAGGGCGGTGTCGGCCTTGCCATCGCCATCGGTGTCCTGCATCACCGGTCCGCTGCCTTCCAGCAGGGTCACATTGGCGCGGGCAGTGCTGCACTGCTCTGGAACCGGTGCGGCCTCGGCGGTGGGCGCTGCGGCCGGTTGCGTGCTGCGGGCCTGTTCCCGGGTTTCGTATTTCACCCCGGCTGGCGGCGTTTCCGAATACTGGGTCACGCCCTTGGAATCCTTCCATTTGTAGACGGGCCCGGCCACCGCGTTGGCACTGGCCAACAACAGTAGGCATCCCAGGCAGGACAAGGCACGCATGGCAAACTCCACGGAATGGGCGTAGAACGCCGATTGCAGCATTGCCGCCGACCGCTGGCAAGTCGATTAAACTGGATTCCATGGACCCGATCACACCGCCGCCGCGTTCGCGCACGATTTACCTGCTGCCCAACCTGTTCACCACGGCAGGCCTGTTCTCCGGCTTCTACGCGATCATCGCGGCGGCCAATGGCGATTTCGTCAATGCCAGCATCGCGGTGTTCGTGGCGGCGGTGATGGATGGCCTGGATGGCCGCGTTGCGCGCCTGACCGGCACCAGCAGCGAGTTCGGCGTGCAGTACGATTCGCTGGCCGACCTGGTCAGCTTCGGCATGGCCCCGGCACTGGTGATGTACCACTGGTCCCTGTCCGAATTGAAATACGACGGCGAACTGCTCGGCCGTCTCGGCTGGGCGGTGGCCTTCCTGTATGCCGCCTGTGCGGCGCTGCGGCTGGCCCGCTTCAACACCCAGGTGGCGGTGGTCGACAAGCGCTGGTTTGTCGGCCTGGCCAGCCCGGCCGCGGCCGGGTTGATGATGTCCTTTGTCTGGGCCTTCGCCGATGGCCGGTTGGGCTGGAATGGCAACGAGCTGCGCTTCGTCGCGTTGGGCGTGACCTTGGTCGCGGCCCTGCTGATGGTCAGCCGCATCCGTTTCTGGAGTTTCAAGGGCGGCGCTGCCAAGGGCACCCGTTCCGACCGCGTGCCGTTCCTGGTGCTGGCGCTGGTGCCGATCGCCATCGCCATCGCGGTCATCGACCTGCCGCGTGTGCTGTTCGTGGTGGGCATCCTCTACGCGTTGTCCGGCCCGGTGATGTGGGCCCTGCAGCGCCTGCGCAAGAAGCCCGAGGCGACGTGAGCGAGGACCTGCCCGTGTTGTGGTCCCCGGCCCAGCAGGCCTGGCTGCAGGCCATGGGCTACACCGTCTACCACGACGGCCAGCTGGCCGCCGAGCTGGACGCGGCCCTGCAGCTGAGCGTGGCCGAGGCCGAGGCCGCTGCAGCACCGGTGCGCAGCGAAGCGCCCCGGCCGCCGCCGCGCCAGTCCGATGCCTCGGCCGAACGCGGGCGGGTGCCGCACGAACGTGCCGCGCCACCGTCGCGGACCCCGCCGGTGGTGGCACCCGATACGGCGCCCGCCGCCACGCGCCCGCAGGCCAGCGGTACGGCGCGCCAGCCGTCGGTACGGCTGCCCGACCGGTTGCAGATCGCATTGCTGCGGGCTTCCGGCTGCAACCCGAACGACCCGGCCACGCAGGCCCTGATGGACAGCTGGCCGCTGGAACAACTGCGCCGCGATCCGGCAGCCAAGCGCGCGCTGTGGCCGCAGCTGCGCGCGTTGCGCAAGCGGGGCGCGCCGTGAGTGCGGTGGCCCGGCCTGGCCCGGTGTCGATGCGTGCCCTTCGCGAAAGCGACCTCAATGCGGTGATGGCCATTGAAGTACGTGGCTATCCCTATCCATGGACGCGCGGCATCTTCCTGGACTGCCTGCGTGCCGGCTATCCCGGCCTGGCGATGGAGCGTGACGGCCTGCTGATCGGCTATGGCGTGCTGAGCATCGCCGCCGATGAGGCCCACGTGCTCAACGTCTGTGTCGACCCGCTTGAACAGTCGCGCGGCCTCGGCCGGCAGCTGATGCGTGCGCTGGTGCGCCTGGCCGGTGATCGCGGTGCACAGCGTGTGTTCCTTGAAGTGCGCCCGTCCAATACGCCGGCGCTGGCGCTGTACCACAGCGAAGGGTTCAACGAGATCGGCCGCCGTCCGCGTTATTACCCGGCGGCAAACGGCCGCGAAGATGCGTTGGTGATGGCCATCGAGCTGGTGAGCGACGACCTGCAGACGATGCCGCCGCTGTAAGGGGCAGGGTTGCCGGCCAGTGGCCGGCACTGCCGATGGGGTGTTCATGCCATCCGCAGCGCCAGCACGCCCCCGACGATCAATCCCGCTGCCAGCCAGCGCGCCCGCGGCACGCGCTCGCGCAGTACCAACACCGAAATCAGCAGCGCGAACAGGATCGACGCTTCGCGCAGTGCCGACACCATCGCCACTGGTACCTGGGTCATCGCCCACAGTGCCATCGCATAGGAGGCGGTGGTGCCGACGCCGCCGGCCAGCCCCAGCGGCCAGTGCTGGCGCGCATAGGCCAGCACCGCACTGCGCCGCCTGTACAGCGCCCACAGCGGCAAGGGGAGGCCGGACAGCAGGAACAGCCACAGCGTGTAGGCCAGCGCGCTTCCCGACTGCCGCGCGCCGTGTGCGTCGACCAGTGTGTAGGTGGCGATCATCAACGCTGTCAGCAGCGGCAGGCCGAGCTGTCCGCCGCGCGCACCCAATGCCATGCACAGGATGCCGGTACTGACCAGCACCACGCCCAGCCATGCGGCCGGCGGCAGCGCCTGCCCGAACAGGCTGCCGGCCAGCGCGATCAGGATCGGTGCGCAGCCGCGCATCAGCGGGTAGGCCAGGCTCATGTCCACCTGCTGGTAGCAGCGTGCGACCAGACCGTAATAGGTCACCTGCAGCAACACCGACGCGGCCAGCCACGGCCAGCTGTCCGACGCCGGCAATGGCAGCAGGGGCAGGGCTGCGGCCGACAGCAGCGCGGCACTGCCGGTGACCAGCACAGTGCCGAGGAATTTGTCCGGCCCGCGTTTGACGATCGCGTTCCAGCTGGCATGCAGCGCAGCAGCGGCCAGGACCAGCAGGAAGATGGAAAGCGGCATCGCCTGATGATGCCATGGGGTAGAAAGGGAAACGCCGGGCAGTGCCCGGCGTTTCCGATTCCGCGTTGGTAGATGCCAACCCTGGTTGGCACCCGCCTGCAGCTGTTAAAGCTTCGCGCGCTGTTCCTGCAGGCCGGCCAGCTGGGTGTTCCAGTCGACCAGTCGCACGCGCTCCTGCTCGACCACGGCCGGCGGCACCTTGTCGGTGAACTTCGCCAGCTTGGCCTCGCTCTTTTCCTTCTCGCTTTCCACGCGCTTGATCTCCTTGTCCAGGCGCGCACGCTCGGCGTCGAGATCGACCAGGCCTTCCAGCGGCACCAGCAGCTTCAGCTCACCCACGATCGCGGCGGCGGCCGGCGGTGCGCTTTCCCCCTCACCCAGCCACTGGATGCTGTCCAGCTTCAGCAGGAACGACAGCGAGGCGCTGAAGCGCTCGATGCGCACGCGGTCCAGTTCCAGGCCGGCCTGCAGACGCAGCGGCACCAGCTTGGACGGGGCCACGTTCAGTTCACTGCGCACGCGGCGCACCGCACTGATCACCGCCTTCAGCCATTCCACGTCGGCCTCGGCCTGGGCGAAATCGCCAGCGAATTCGTCGGCGGTCGGGTACGGGCGCAGCGACAGGGTGGTTTCGGCCAGGCCCAGGCGCGGGGCCAGCTGCTGCCACAGCTGTTCGGTGATGAACGGGGTGAGCGGGTGCAGCAGGCGCAGCAGCGCTTCCAGCACGTACAGCAGGGTGTGGCGGGTGCTGTCGGCATCGGCAGCGTCCGCGCCGTTCAGTGCCGGCTTGCTCAGTTCCAGGAACCAGTCGCAGAACTCGTTCCAGGCGAACTCGTACAGGCACTGCGCCAGCAGGTCGAAGCGGTAGTTGGCGTAGTGGCCCTGTGCATCGGCGGACACGGCGGCCAG
This sequence comes from Stenotrophomonas sp. ESTM1D_MKCIP4_1, assembly GCF_003086895.1. NCBI lineage: Bacteria > Pseudomonadati > Pseudomonadota > Gammaproteobacteria > Lysobacterales > Lysobacteraceae > Stenotrophomonas > Stenotrophomonas sp. ESTM1D_MKCIP4_1. Next base: position 640,207 of record NZ_CP026004.1, read on the forward strand.
GCGCGCCAGGATCCAGCGCTCGGCATCGGTACGCGGCGTCGGCACGCCGTTGAACGCGGCACCCTCGGTATTCATCAGGGTGAAGCGGCTGGCATTCCACAGCTTGTTGCAGAAGTTCTTGTAGCCCTCGGCGCGGTTCATGTCGAACTTGATGTCGCGGCCGTGGGTGGCCAGCGCGGCGATGGTGAAGCGCAGCGCGTCGGCACCGTGCGCGGCGATGCCGTCCGGGAACTCCTTGCGGGTCGCCTTCTCGATCTTCTCCACCATCTTCGGCTGCATCAGGCCGCCGGTGCGCTTGGCCACCAGGTCGTCGATGCTGATGCCGTCGATGATATCCAGCGGATCGAGCACATTGCCCTTGCTCTTGGACATCTTCTGGCCCTGGCCGTCGCGGATCAGGCCGGTGAAGTAGACGTCCTTGAACGGGATCTTCCCGGTCAGGTTGTCGGTGGCCATGATCATGCGGGCCACCCAGAAGAAGATGATGTCGAAGCCGGTGACCAGCACCGACGACGGCAGGTAGCGGTCGAAGCCGCGCTCGGCCATGGCCTGTTCGTTCGGCCAGCCCAGCGTGGAGAACGGCCACAGCTGCGAGGAGAACCAGGTCTCCAGCACATCGCTTTCCTGGGTCAGCACCACGTCGCTGCCGAGGTTGTTCTTTGCGCGCACTTCATCTTCGCTACGGCCGACGTAGCAGCTGCCGGTGGCGGCATCGAACCAGGCCGGAATGCGATGGCCCCACCACAGCTGGCGGCTGATGCACCAATCCTGGATGTTGGCCATCCAGTGGCGGTAGGTGTTGATCCAGTTCGGCGGCACGAAGGCGATGCTGCCGTTCTCGACCAGCTCCAGGCCACGACGCGCCAGCTCATCCATCTTCACGAACCACTGGTCGGTCAGGTAGGGCTCGATCACCTGCCCGGTACGGTCACCGCGCGGCACCTGCAGCTTGTGCGCCTTGGTTTCCACCAGGATGCCCAGGTCTTCCAGCTCGGCCAGCACGGCCTTGCGCGCTTCGTAGCGGTCCAGGCCCTGGAAGCGTTCGGGCGCGTTTTCATTCAGCGCCGCCACCGGGGTGAACAGGTTGATCATCGGCAGGCTGTGGCGCACGCCTACCTGGTAATCGTTGAAATCGTGCGCCGGGGTGACCTTGACCACGCCGGTACCGAACGCGCGGTCCACGTAGTCATCGGCGATCACCGGCACGCGGCGGCCGGTCAGCGGCAGCACCACGCTCTTGCCGATCAGGTGCGCATAGCGCTCGTCTTCCGGGTGCACCATCACCGCGGTGTCGCCCAGCAGGGTTTCCGGGCGGGTGGTGGCCACGACCAGGTAATCGCGGGTTTCGCGCAGGGTTTCCACGCCGTCGGCATCGCGCTCGACGTGTTCGTAGCTCAGGCCCTCATCCAGCGTGTAGGCGATCGACCACAGGAAACCGTCTTCCTCGGCGCTCTCCACTTCCAGGTCCGAGATCGCCGTCTTCAGCACCGGATCCCAGTTGACCAGGCGCTGGCCGCGGTAGATCAGGCCCTGTTCGTGCCAGCGCACGAAGGCCTCGATCACCGCTTCGGACGGCTGCGGGTCCATGGTGAAGGTGCTGCGCGACCAGTCGGCCGAGGTGCCCAGGCGGCGCATCTGCCGCTCGATGGTGTCACCGGACTGCTGCTTCCACTCCCAGACCTTGCCGATGAAGCCTTCGCGGCCCAGCGAATCGCGGGTCTCGCCCTTGCCTTCCAGCGCCAGGTTGCGGCTGACCACCATTTCGGTGGCGATGCCGGCATGGTCGGTACCGACCTGCCACAGCGTGTCGTAGCCGCGCATGCGGTGGTAGCGCACCAGCGCATCCATCAGGGTCTGCTGGAAGGCATGGCCCATGTGCAGGGTGCCGGTCACGTTCGGCGGCGGCAGCAGGATGGTGTACGGCTCGCCCTTGCCGGACGGCTTGAAGTGGCCGTCCTTCTCCCACTTCTCGTAGAGATCGGTCTCGAAGGACTTCGGAGCGTAGCTGGAGTCGAGTTGGGTCATGCGGGGGAACCAGGAGGTAATCGTTGAAGGATCAGGGCGCCGGGGCGGCCCATCAAGGGGGCCGCCGCGGGCTCACATGTCGTGCTTGTTCAGGTCGTAGCCGGCGGTCTTGTACTGGCGCCAGCGCTCGCGCAGCGGTTCGCGCGCTTCCGGGTCGGCCGGTACCACTTCCAGCACGCGCTCGCACTGGCCCAGCCAGGGGTCGTCGCGCAGGTTGATGACCAGCGGGCGCATCGGCGCCTCATCCCCGGGGATGGAAATGAGCACCACGGCCTCTTCCTCGTCCACGTCCTCGCCGACGATCTGGTGCGGGATGTAGGCATCCTCGTCGAACGACCAGAGCAGTTCGTCCAGTTCTTCGGCCTGGGCCTGGTCGCGTGCCAGCACCAGGGCGGGCAGCCCGGCATCGTTGGCCTTGCGTGCCAGTTCGCAGACCAGGCGCAGCGGCTCGGTCAGGAAACGGGGCTTGGCGATCAGGTAGAAATCAGCGCGGGGCATGGCAGGGTCCGGGTCGGGCAGGGGCCCGGCGTGCCGGGCGGGGGCAGGCCGGAGAATGCCCCGGCCGGCGGGCGCCGGCCAGGGGCAGGTACGGCATCAGGCGCGGGCGGCCTGGTCCAGCAGCCACTGGCTCAGCAGGCCCACCGGGCGGCCGGTGGCCATGCCACGCTTGCCTTCATCGCTGGCTACGCCGGCGATGTCCAGGTGCGCCCAGCGCTGGCCTTCGGCGAAGCGCGACAGGAAGCAGCCGGCGGTGATGGCGCCGGCCCAGCGGCCGCCGATGTTGTAGACGTCGGCGAAGGTCGAATCCAGCATCGGCTGGTATTCGTCCCACAGCGGCAGGCGCCAGGCGCGGTCGAACACGTGCTCACCGGCAGCCAGCAGCTCGTTTGCCAGATCGTCATGCTTGCTCATCAGGCCGGCGGTCTGGTGGCCCAGGGCCACCAGGCAGGCGCCGGTCAGGGTGGCCACGTCCACCAGGGCCTGCGGCTCGAAGCGCTGTGCGTAGGTCAGCGCATCGCACAGGATCAGGCGGCCTTCGGCGTCGGTGTTGCCCACTTCGATGGTCTTGCCGGACATCGAGGTGATCACGTCGGACGGGCGGTAGGCGTTGCCGTCGATGGCGTTTTCCACGGCCGGCACGACCACCACCAGGTTCAGCGGCAGCTTCGCCTTCACGGTGGCGACGAAGGTGCCGATGACGTTGGCGCCACCGCACATGTCGTACTTCATTTCCTCGATGCCGCCCTGGGTCTTCAGGTTCACGCCACCGGTGTCGAAGGTGATGCCCTTGCCGACCAGCACGTACGGCTTGGCGTCACCGCCGCCGGACCATTTCAGCACGACCAGGCGCGGGCGGTTGGCCGAACCACGGGCCACGGCCAGCAGCGAACCCATGCCCAGCGCTTCCATCTGGTGTTCGTCGAGGATGTCGGCTTCGGCACCTTCATGCTCGCCGGCGAATTTCACGCCCACTTCAGCCAGATAGGCCGGGGTGCAGTAGTTCGGCGGCAGGTTGCCCAGTTCGCGGGCGAACTCGACACCGGCGGCGATGGCCTGGCCCTGGGCCAGCGCCTGGGCGTCGTCACCGGCAATGGCCAGCTGGGCCAGACCGGCATCGTCGGTCTTCTTCTTGCCCAGGGTGGCGGTGTAGCGGTAGGCGGCGTGGTCCGCGGCGATCACGGCCTGGCGGATCGCCCAGGCGGCGTCGCGGTCCTTGATGGCCACTTCGGACAGGGTGAACAGCGCGCTGCGGGCGGCGCCGGCCTTCAGTGCGCGCACGGCGTCGCCGACAGCCTTCAGGTACTGCGGCACGCCGAAACGGGCGGCCTCGCCCAGGCCGACCACCAGCACGCGCGGGGCGCTGACGCCCGGCAGGTCATGCAGCAGGGTGGTGGCGCCGGTCTTGCCGGACAGGTCGCCGCGCTGGGCCAGGGCGGCCAGGCGGCCGCCGCTGGCGGCGTCCAGGGCCTGGGCGGCCGGGGTCAGGGAGTGGTCGGCATACGCGCCGACCACCAGGCAGTCGACGCTGGCGGCGGCCGGCGCGAGGTGGTTCAGGGTGAATTCGAGGGCCATTGAGCAGATTCCATTGGCGAGTCCGTACAATCGCAGGCCGTTTACGCCCAGACAGTAGACTGGGCGGCACCGCGAACGAACCCCAGAGTTTAAACCACCGCCCCATGTTGAAGCTCGACCGATACCTGCTGGGCGATTTCGTCCAGAGTTTCCTGGCTACCCTGATCGTCCTGCTGGTGGTCAGCGTGGGCGGCGTGCTGGTGGACATCCTCGGCAACATCGCCGACGGACGCCTGCCGGCCAAGCTGCTGTTCTCGCAGCTGGGCCTGCAGTTCATCGCCTACATGCCGCTGATCCTGCCGCTGGCGCTGATGCTGGGCCTGCTGCTGGCCATTGGCCGCCTCTACCGCGATTCGGAGATGGCGGTGCTGACGGCCATTGGCGTGGGCCCCAAGCGCCTGCTGCGGCCCCTGCTGATGCTGGTGGTGCCGGTGGTGCTGCTGGTCGGGGCCTGCTCCCTGTGGCTGGGCCCCTGGGCCGGCCGTACCGCCGAGCAGATGATCCAGGACGCCAACCGCAGCGTGCTGATGGCCGGCCTGGAGCCGGGCCGCTTCACCCCGCTGCCCAATGGCGGGGTGGTCTACCTGTCCTCGATTTCGCCCGATGGCACCAAGCTGGGCCGGGTGTTCCTGCAGCGGCAGAAGGATGACCGCCTGGAAGTGGTGTCCGCCGCCGGGGGCCGCATGTTCTTCGAGGGCAAGCAGCAGCGCTTCCTGGAACTGGACGATGGCCACCAGGTGGAGGGCCCGCTGGCGGGCGCGCTGGATTACCGCCTGGCCACCTTCGCCCGCAACGACGTGGCGCTGCCGGATGGGGCCCAGGCCAAGGCCGAGGACGACCCCGAGCTGATGCCGACCCTGCAGCTGCTGGGTGACGACCGGCCCGAGGCCAAGGCCCAGCTGCACCGCCGCATCGCCCCGCCGCTGATCGCCCTGGCCTTCGCCCTGCTGACCGTGCCGCTGGGCCGCAGTTCGCCGCGCCAGCAGCGCTATGGGCGGATGATGCTGGCCCTGCTGGCCTACATGGTCGGCACCAACCTGATGTTCATCGGCAGTGGCTGGATCACGGACGGCAAGGTTCCGCCCGCCATCGGCCTGTGGTGGCTGACCCTGCCACTGCTGGGCTTCGCGCTGTGGATGTATTTCCGCGATGGCCGCCTGGCGCGCCCGAAGGGAGCCCGCGCATGACGCTGCGACCGATGCGTTTCGACTTCTACCTGGGCCGTGCGGTGTTCACCACCGTGCTGCTTACCTGGGCGGTGCTGACCGGCCTGGACGTGGTGATGGCGTTCTCCGGCGAGTTCAAGGACATCGGCAAGAACGGCTATTCGCTGGGCCATGCCGCCGCGTGGGTGCTGTACACCGTGCCGCGCCGTGCCTATACGTTCTTCCCGACCGCTGCGGTGATCGGCGCACTGATGGGCCTGGGCCAGCTGGCCGCCACCTCCGAGCTGACCGCGTTGCGCGCGCTGGGCCTGTCGCGCAGGCGCCTGAGCGTCTCGGTGGCGATCGCGCTCTCGCTGCTGACCGGCGTGATGGTGATCAGTGCCGAGACCCTCGGCCCGTGGGGTCAGAGCCGTGCCGATGCGCTGAAGATGAGCGCCAAGTGGGGCACCGATGTGACCACGGCCCGTTATTCGGGCCTGTGGGCCCGCGAGGGAGACACCTTCCTCAATGCCGCCAGTGGCGAAGAGCAGCTGGTCGGTGACAAGGGAACGCGGTTGATCCTGCGCGACGTGCGTCTGTACCGCATCGCCGAGGACGGCAACATCGCCTCGCTCACCCATGCGGCGACCGCCGAGCACGACAAGGACGGCTGGGTGTTGACCGGGGTCAAGCGTGACACCTTCGCCGAGCGTGGCGCGACCCGCGAGGAAGCCGCACGCGAGCCTTGGGATTCCAAGCTGGACGCTGGCGCGCTGGCGACGGGCATCGCCAAGCCGCGCAACCTGAGCGTGTCCGAACTGCGCACCAGCATCGAGTACCGCGAGCGCAACGGCCTGGATGCCCGCGATTTCGAGGACATCTACTGGAGCCGCTGGTTCTACCCGTTGAACGTGCTGGCGCTGTGTCTGGCGGCCGTGCCGTTCGCGTTCGGTTCGCTGCGCAGTGGTGGCATGGGCAAGCGCCTGTTCCTGGGCATCCTGTTCGCGCTGGGCTTCTGGCTGCTGCAGCTGTTCTTCGGGCGCATGGCCGGTGCCCTGAAGTTCGATTACCGCATTGCCTACGCGTTGCCGCCCATCGTCATGCTGGCGGTATCCGGCTGGTTGTTCCGGCGCCGATAGCGTCGGCGCGGCCGGAGGCCGCCCGCAACTGTTTCACTGGACCCGGCGGGCCCGCACGTTGTCACGCGGGCCCGCCTTCACTGCGAGCGCGCGCGTTGCGCTCGCCTTCACTTCAAGGATGAACATGATCCGTACACGTCTGTTTCCCTCGCTTGCTGCCCTGCTGTTGCTGGTGGGCTGTTCACGTCCGGTCGATTTCGAGATCGACAATCCCACCGACAAGCCGGTCACCCTGACCATCGACGCGCAGCAGCACGTCATTGCGCCGCATACCGCCGTGCCCATCAGCCTGGAACCGGGGCAGTACCGGCTGCAGAGCGAGAAGATCGGCACGGTGCGCATGGTGGTCTATGCCGACGGTATCGGCGGCCTGATCAACCCGACGCTGGGTGAGTACGTGATCGTCACCGAGCAGTACGTCACCAGCAAGACCAATTCCGGCGGCCTGGCCTCGAAGGTCGAGCTGAATGACGTCGAGATCGAAGGGCCGTACGTAAAGGCGACCGGCCTGTTCATTCCGCGCCGCTGGGATGTCGGCCTGCTGGGCGAGCTGCCGGAAATGGTGATGTCCAACAGCCCGGATACCTCATCGGATTACCGCACCAAGCTCTACAACGTGCCTGGGTTCTTCGAGTACCTCGACGCCGAGGACGATCTGCGCGCTGCGTTCGGACCAGGCGGTTACAGAACGCCTGAAGCGACGGTTGCGTTCACCGCGGCCAGCCTGCCGGAACTGCCGGCGGCGTTCGAGGAGCAGGGCAAGCCGATGCGCGAACTGTATGCGCAGTACCTGGCTGCCAGTGATGCCGGTGAGCAGAAACGCCTGAAAAAGGCCAGCCTGAAGCTCTGGCAGGACTTCGCCACGGCCCAGGGAAAGCTCAACGGCAAGATGTCGGTGCCCGACGGCGTGAAGGCCAGCGAGTTCTCGTCGCAGTTCTTCGATCTTTGGACGCAGCCGGCGGTGATCCTGCCGGAAACCTGACCCGCGTGCGGCGTAGTCGAGCAAGTTCGACTACACATCGGTAGCGCCGGGCCATGCCCGGCGGATTCCTTCAGCGCTTCGGCATCCGCACCATGCGGGTGCCGCTGGCGCGGTCGTGCCAGGTCAGGCGCTGGCGGTCCAGCCATGCCCACCAGAAGCCCAGCCCGCCCAGCAGCAGCGACAGCGTGGCCACGGCAAAGCGCAACCACAGCTGGCGGCGCCGCAGCGGCATGCCATCATGCGATTCCAGTTTCAGCCGCCACGGGCGCATGCCCAGGGTCTGCCCGCCACGGCGCCAGCTGGCCGTGGCGTACCACCCGGTCACCGCCCAGCAGACCGCCCACAGCAGCCACTGCCAGGCACTGAACGGGGCGATGTTCTCGCGCTGGGCATGCCCGCTGAAGGTGTAGGCCAGGGTGAACAGCGTGCCGGCCAGCATCCACAGCGCCAGCACCGGCAATGCGTCGTAGACCATCGCCAGCACGCGCCACGGCAGCAGCGCACGTGGGCGGGGCGTTCCGGTGGTGGCCGCAGTGGCCGTGTCGGTGGCAGGGCGGGACATGCGCCGAGCATACGCAAAGCTGGCCGCGCCCGCAGTGGGCCTCGTATCCTGCACGCATGGCCGTCATGTCCACCCCTGCCGAACGCCGCCAGCTGGTCACCCAGCTGCCGGAACTGCGCGCCGACGACAGCGTGCGCATCCAGCGCTTCCTCGATGCGATCTGGGCCGAGAACGGCCTGGCCCGCGCCACCCTGGACAGTTACCGGCGTGACCTGGAAGGGCTGGCGCGCTGGAGGGATGGCCGCGAGGGCGGCTTGGCCGGCATCGAGCGTCCGGGGCTGTTTGATTACCTTGCCTGGCGCACCCGCCATGGCTGGTCGCCGCGCAGCAACGCACGCCTGCTGTCGGCGCTGCGCGCGTTCTTCGCCGATGGCGTGCGCCGTGGCGAGCGCAGCGAAGACCCCAGCGCGTTGCTGGATCCGCCCAAGCTGCCCCGCCTGCTGCCCAAGGCGCTGGCTGAAAGCCAGATCGATGCGCTGCTGGCCGCGCCGGACATCGACAGCCCGCTGGGGCTGCGCGACCGCGCCATGCTGGAACTGATGTACGCCGCCGGCCTGCGCGTAAGTGAACTGGTGCTGCTGCCGGCGACGGCGGTGAACCTGCGCCAGGGGGTGCTGCGGGTGACCGGCAAGGGCAGCAAGGAGCGCCTGGTGCCACTGGGCGAGGAATCGCAGTACTGGCTGGAGCGTTACCTGCAGCAGTCGCGGCCGCAGCTGGTGGGCAAGGGCAAGGTGCATGCGCTGGCCGATGGGCAGACGCCACTGTTCGTCGAGCCCAGCCTGCATGCACTCACCCGGCAGTCCTTCTGGCACCTGGTCAAGCGCCATGCGCAGGTGGCCGGCATCGACCCGGCGCGGATCAGTCCGCACGGACTGCGCCACAGCTTCGCCACCCACCTGTTGAATCGCGGTGCGGATCTGCGCGCGCTGCAGATGCTGCTGGGTCACAGTTCACTGTCCACCACCCAGATCTACACGCTGGTGGCGCGCGAGCACCTGCAGAAGCTGCACGCCCGCCACCATCCGCGCGGCTGAACAACCTGCGGCGCTGTGGTCGGCGGACGTGCGCACGGTCGCGGCCCGTCACCTGGGCCTGTGTCAGAATCCGGGGTCTGATTCCCAGCGGATTGCCCATGTTCCGATTTGCCATCGCTGCATTGTTCAGTGCGGCCAGCCTGACCGCCTGCGCCCAACCCGCACCGCCTGCCGCCAAGGCACCGGCCGCAGCCGCCAAGGCCAGCCCGGCCGCCAATGGCACGCCCGAACAGAAGGTGCGCGCTGCACTGGCCACGCTCATCCCTGGTTCCAAGGTGGATTACGTCGGCTCGGCGCCGTTCCCGGGGTTCCGCGAAGTGCTGGTGTCCGGCCAGTTGTTGTACGTATCCGATGATGGTCGTTACCTGTTCCAGTCGCAGCCCTACGACATCCAGGCCAAGGGCCCGGCCAACAGCGAAGGCCTGCTGGGCTACCGGCGCGATCTGCTGGCGAAGGCCAACCACGGTGACCGCATCGTGTTCGCGGCACCGAACGCGAAGTACACCATCAGCGTGTTCACCGACATCGAGTGCGGTTACTGCCGGAAGCTGCACCAGGACATCGCCGAGCTCAACCGCAACGGCATCACCGTCGAATACCTGGCCTTCCCGCGCATGGGGCTGGGCAGCAAGGACTACGTCGACATGATCTCGGTCTGGTGCGCGGCTGACCGTCGCCAGGCGCTGACCAATGCCAAGCGCGGCGGCGCGGTGCCAGCGAAGAACTGCACCAACCCGGTGGCCATGCAGTACGCGCTGGGCCAGCAGCTGGGCGTCAGCGGCACGCCGGCCATCTTCGCGCCCGATGGCACCCAGCTGGGCGGCTACCTGCCACCGGCACAGCTGCGCGCAGCACTGGAGAAGCTGTCGGCCAAGCGCTGAACGCTGCACGTCATCTGCTGTAGAGCCGAGCCCATGCTCGGCTGCGGAAACATCGGCCGGGCATGGGCTCGGCTCTACAGGCCAGAGGCCGGGGACGCGATGCGTCCCCGGCTTTTTCCTTACTGCAGACCGTCACTGACCGCCTTGGTCAGCGTGCCCTGTGCATCGTCACCGCTGAATTCCCAGACGAACGCGCCGCCCAGGCCCTGGGTTTTCACGTAGCCCATCTTGCGGGTGATGTTGGCCGGGGTGTCAAAGCTCCACAGCGTGCTGCCGTTGTAGATCCAGGTGGCGCCGGCGGTGTTGTCGGTGTAGCCCTGCCACGCCAGGTTCTTCAGCACCTTCCAGTCTTCAATGCCCGCCTCGTAGGTGCCCGGTGCGGCGCCGCCGGCAGTCTGGTACATGCCGTTGTTGCCGTTGGCGACCCCGGTCCAGCCACGGCCGTAGTAGCCGATGCCCAGGTTGAGCTTGGCTGCCGGCACCCCACGGCTGATGAAGGCCTCGATGGCGTCATTGCTGTTGTAAAGCTTCTGGTCGCCAGTGGACGGGTCACTGGGCGAATCGAACAACGCCGACTGGTGATTGGTCTTCGCATCCCACGCACCGTGGAAGTCGTAGGTCATCACGTTGATGTAGTCCAGGTACGGGTGGTACGCGGCCGGATCGGTCACCCGGATCTTGTCGATGCCCGCGCCCACCGCCACGGTCAGCAGCAGCCCCGGGCGCACCGCATCAAGCTGGCGGCGGAACTCGGCCATCAGCGCGGTGAAGTTGGCATTGTCTTCCGGCTTGCCGCAGTCGATGCCGCAGGCCACCGGGTACTCCCAGTCGATGTCGATGCCATCGAACACGCCCAGCGCAGCGCCCACGCCACCGGCACCGTCGGTCACCGGCAGGTTGCCCTTGATGTAGGCGTCGATGCACGAGGCAACGAAGGCCTGGCGGTTTTCCGGGCGCGCCGCGCTGGAGAAGCCGCGCGACCAGGTCCAGCCGCCCAGCGAGATCAGTACCTTCAGGTTCGGGTACTTGGCCTTGAGCTGCTTGAGCTGGTTCCAGTTGCCACGCAGCGGCTGGTCCCAGGTATCGGCGCCGCCGCTGACGCTCTCACCGGCGCCGAAGGCCTTGCTGTAATCGGCGAACGCATCGCCCCCGGCTCCGGTGTTCGGGTCCGAGGGCTGGGTGACGCCAACTTCGCAGCGGTTGTTGCGGACGTTGCCGAAGGCGTAGTTGATATGGGTCAGGCGCGCGGCCGAGCCGCTGCTGTCGATGTTCTTCACCCGGTAGTTGCGGCCGTAGATACCCCATTGGGTGAAGTAGCCGATGACCCGCTTGCCGGTGCCACCGCCGGTGCCGGCCAGCGTCGTGGCGCTGACCGCCGTACCCTGCGCCGAGGCATTGCCGGCGTTGTCGCGGGCACGGACGCGGTAGCTATAAGTGGTCGAGGCGGTCAGGCCGCCATCGACGTAGCTGGCGCTGGACGGCGAGCCGACCAGGCTGCCGTTGCGGTACACATCGTAGCCGGCCAGGCCGCTGCCACCGGTGTTGTCGGTGGAGGGGCTCCAGCTCAGTGCGATGCTGCTGGCCGTGCGGGTGCCCACGGCCAGGCCGCCGGGCACGCTCGGCGCGGTGGTATCGCCGCTGGCGGCGTTGACGGTGATGGTGATGGTGGCGGTGCTGGCAGTGGCGTTGTTGTTGTCGGTGGCCACCGCACGCAGGGTGTGGCTGCCGGCGCTGGCGTTGGCCCAGCTGGCGCTGTACGGCGCGCTGGTATCCACGCCGATGGAGCTGCCATCGCGGAAGAACTCGACCTTGCTGACGCTGCCATCGGGGTCGCTGGCGCTGGCGTTCACGGTGACCGTGCTGCCGGCGCTGAAGGTGGCGCCGTTGGCGGGCGAGGTCAGGCTGACCACCGGCGGCTGGTTGGCGCCGCTGCCGTCACAGGCACCGAGGTTGGTGTAGTAGGGCGCCCCAGCCGGGTGGTCCGGCGGCGCGTTCCAGATGTCCTGGTTCGCCCGGTACAGGACTCCTCCCTTCTGCAGGGTATCGCCGGCCCGGTAGATCCTGGCCTGGTTCCATTCGGCGACGCCGGCACAGCTGGCCGCCTGGGCCAGGCCGGGCAGGGCGGCAGCCCCGGCGGCCAGGGCCAGCAGCCAGGCCAGGCGGCGCGGGCGGGGGGAGCGGGAGGAGCGTTCGGCACTGCGTACATCGGCACTCTGCACAAGCTTGTCGTACATGGTGTGTCTCCGATCTCGGATGGCGTGCGGGCCCGGATGGCACCGCGCGTGACGCAGGTCCGGACGTCGCCCGGGTAAGGGCGACGGTGGGGGCGGACGGGGTACCTGGCTGGCCGGGGAGAGAGTCCGGGGCCAAGTGGGGACAACGTTGTCATCAATTGCCCGGCCAATCCGTGAGCGAGCGCATGGTTCCGGGATTCCGGGATTCCGGGATTCCGGCGAAGGGCGGCGCTGGCGCGCGGTTGGCTGCCATCGGCGGGGCCCCTCGTGGCTTGGGCGTTCTGTGAAATTTGTGGGTTGGCCGGGCGGGTGGGTTGCGCAGGGGACGCTGCAAGTACGTCCATGTAAGCTCGTAGGCGCCATCCATGGCGCCTGCGCCCCTGCGCAACCCACCCGCCCGGCCACGGACAGGTTCCTGCGCGCCCAGCCACGAAAGACAAAAGAAAAATTCAAAAGCAAAAGCCGGTCGCTTCGCTCTCGATGCCTGACTTCCTGCTTTTGCTTTGTTTCCCTGTTGCCAGCCAGCGGCCGCGCATCGCAGAACCAGGGTCAGAGCCCGTTGCCAGGCAACGGGATCCGACCCCGTGCCGTTCCGGCAGCTCGCGGGAAACTGTCGAAGGCGGGGTGGGTCCGGTTGCGGGGGGGGGAGCGGCATGGGCCCGAGGCATGCCTCGGGCGGGTTGGGCAGGACGCCCAACCCCGGTCTTGCGGTGTGCGCAGGACAGCGCACACGAGCAAGGCGCGACCAAGCCCCCATGGACGTACTTGCGCCGTCCCCCGCAACCTGAGCCACCCCGCCATCCCCCAGAAAACCCGCTGTTGCTGTTGCTCCGGCTGTTGCTCCGGCCGTTGCCGTGGCTTGGGCGCCTCTGCGGGTGCCGGGCGCCGCCCGGCCAAAGACCCACCCCCCGGTTCCGGTACAATGTCGGGCCCGTTTCCCAACTACGGTTCCCCGGACATGATGGTCCTCGAGGGCGCGCCCGCCCTGTCGCTGTTCCGCCGCGAACGCCTTGAATCCCGCCTGCAGTCCATCGCTCCCTCCCTGCGCATCAGCGGTGCCTGGCACGTCTACTTCGTGCAGCCCGAAGGCACGGCCGCCCCCGATGTGGACACCCTGTGCCGCATCCTGGAAGCCCGGCCGCAGGCCGAAGCCGCCGCCGACGGCGCCGTCAGCCGCATCGTCGTGCCCCGCCTGGGCACCCTCTCGCCCTGGTCCAGCAAGGCCACCGAACTGGTCCGCGGTGCCGGCCAGCCGGTCAGCCGGGTCGAGCGCGGGCTTCGCATCGACGTGCAGGGCTGGCCCACCGACGCTGCCGCCCAGCAGGCGCTGGTCAAGGCCCTGCATGACCCGATGACGCAGTCGGTGCTGGAGACGGTGGACCAGGGCCAGGCCCTGTTCACCGCCCCGGCCCGCGGCGAACTGGAACGCGTACCGGTGGAGCAGCTGGAAGCCGCCAACCAGCGCCTTGGCCTGGCCATGGCCCAGGACGAGATCGACTACCTGCGCGAACGTTTCACCGCGCTGGGCCGCTCCCCGTCCGACGTCGAACTGATGATGTTCGCGCAGGCCAACTCCGAGCACTGCCGCCACAAGATCTTCAACGCCAGCTGGACCATCGACGGCCAGGAACAGGACCGTTCGCTGTTCCGGATGATCAAGAACACCCACCAGCAGACCCCGCAGCACACGCTCAGCGCGTACAGCGACAATGCCGCGGTGATCGAAGGCCATCTGGCTGCACGCTACCGCCCGGATCCGGCCAGTGGCGAATACCGCGCCGAACCGCGCGTGGCCAGCGCCTTCCAGATCAAGGTGGAAACGCACAACCACCCGACCGCGATCGCGCCGTTCCCGGGTGCCTCGACCGGCAACGGTGGCGAGATCCGCGATGAAGGCGCCACCGGTCGTGGCGGCAAGCCGAAGGCGGGCCTGTCCGGCTTCTCGGTCTCGCATCTGCGCATTCCCGAGCTGCCGCAGCCGTGGGAAGCGCCGCGCGCGCTGAACCCGCGCATGGCCCCGGCGCTGGAAATCATGACCGACGGTCCGCTGGGCGGCGCTGCGTTCAACAACGAATTCGGTCGCCCGAACCTGCTTGGTTACTTCCGCAGCTTCGAGCTGCCCGAAGGGCCGGATCTGGTCCGCGCCTACGACAAGCCGATCATGCTGGCCGGTGGCCTGGGCGCGATTGATCGCATCCAGGTCGACAAGATCCGCCTGCAGGCCGGTGATGCGGTCATCGTGCTGGGCGGTCCGGCGATGCTGATCGGCCTGGGCGGTGGTGCCGCCAGTTCGGTGGCCTCCGGCGAAAGCGCCGAGGACCTGGACTTCGCCAGCGTGCAGCGCGACAACCCGGAAATGGAGCGCCGCTGCCAGGAAGTCATCGACCGCTGCGTGGCGATGGGCAGCAACAACCCCATCAAGTTCTTCCATGACGTCGGTGCCGGTGGCCTGTCCAATGCCATCCCCGAGCTGCTGCACGACTCCAATGTCGGCGGTGTCATCGACCTGGGCAAGGTGCCCACCGATGATCCGTCGCTGTCGCCGATGCAGCTGTGGTGCAACGAATCGCAGGAACGCTACGTGCTGGGCGTGGCCCAGGAACGCCTGGCTGAGTTCGCTGCGCTGTGCGCCCGCGAGCGCTGCCCGTTCGCTGCGGTGGGCGTGGCCACGGCCGAAGAACACCTTGTCGTGGCTTACGGCGCCGTGCCCGGCCACACCCCGGCCGATGCGCCGATCGACCTGCCGATGGACGTGCTGTTCGGCAAGCCGCCGAAGATGCACCGCGATACCGCGCACCCGCCGGCACCGCGCTGGCCGTCGCTGAAGACCGGCGGCCTGGATCTGCACGAGGCCGGCCTGCGCGTGCTTGCGCACCCGACGGTGGCCTCGAAGAACTTCCTGGTCACCATTGGCGACCGCAGCGTCGGTGGCCTGACCGCGCGTGAGCAGATGGTCGGCCCGTGGCAGCTGCCGGTGGCCGATGTGGCCATCACCCTGGCCGATTTCGACGGCGTGGCCGGCGAGGCCATGTCGCTGGGCGAGCGCACCCCGCTGGCCCTGCTCGATGCCGCCGCATCGGCACGCATGGCCGTGGGCGAAGCACTGACCAATTTGTGTGCGGCCCCGGTCGATGCACTGGATGAAATCAAGCTGTCGGCCAACTGGATGGCCGCTGCCGGCCACCCAGGTGAAGACGCGCTGCTGTATGACGCGGTGAAGGCCGTGGGCATGGAGCTGTGCCCGCAGCTGGACATCAGCATCCCGGTGGGCAAGGACTCGCTGTCGATGCAGGCGCAGTGGCACGACCAGGGCGAAGCGCACAAGAGCGTCTCGCCGGTGTCGCTGGTCATCTCGGCGTTCGCGCCGGTGGCCGACGTGCGCCAGCAGCTGACCCCGCTGCTTGACCGCGACGTGGACAGCGAGCTGTGGCTGATCGGCCTGGGGGCCGGCAAGCAGCGCCTGGGCGGTTCGATCCTGGCCCAGGTGCACGCCGACCATGGTGACCTGCCTGCGTTCGCCGGTGCCGCCCCGGATCTGGATGACCCGCAGCGCCTGCGGGGCTTCTTTGAACTGATCCGCGATGCGCGCCAGTCCGGCCTGCTGCTGGCGTACCACGACCGCAGCGACGGCGGTGCCTTCGCCGCGCTGTGCGAAATGGCCTTCACCTCGCGCCTGGGCCTGGACATCACCCTCGATGCCTGGGGCGACGATCCGTTCCGCAGCCTGTTCAACGAAGAG
Organism: Stenotrophomonas sp. ESTM1D_MKCIP4_1; assembly: GCF_003086895.1. Lineage (NCBI taxonomy): Bacteria > Pseudomonadati > Pseudomonadota > Gammaproteobacteria > Lysobacterales > Lysobacteraceae > Stenotrophomonas > Stenotrophomonas sp. ESTM1D_MKCIP4_1. Next base: position 656,021 of record NZ_CP026004.1, read on the forward strand.
CTGGGCGCCGTGGTGCAGATCGCCCGCGAAGACCGCGCGGCCTTTGCCGACCTGGTCGAGCGCCACGCCCTGACCGAGTGTGCGCAGCGCATTGCCCGGCCGACCACCGCACCGGTGGTGCGTGTGTCGCTGGGCAACGAGAGCCTGGCCGAATGGCGCTGGGAAGCGCTGTTCGACGCTTGGTGGTCGGTTACCCACGCGATGCAGAAGCGCCGCGACAACCCCGCCAATGCCGATGCCGAGCGTGAAGTTGCCCGTGCCTTTACCGCGCCGGGCCTGAAGCCCAAGCTCAGCTTCGACCTCAATGAGGACGTGGCGGCACCGTTCATCAACACCGGTGCGCGCCCGCGCGTGGCCGTGCTGCGCGAGCAGGGCGTCAACGGCCAGATCGAAATGGCCAACGCCTTTGAACGTGCCGGCTTCCGCGCCTTCGACGTGCATATGAGCGACCTCATCGAAGGTCGGGTGGCCCTGCAGGAATTCACCGGCCTGGTGGCCTGTGGTGGCTTCAGCTACGGCGACGTGCTCGGTGCCGGCCGCGGCTGGGCGACCTCGATCCTCGAGCGCAGCGCCCTGCGTGATGCCTTCGCTGCGTTCTTCGCACGCGAAGACAGCTTCGCCCTGGGCGTGTGCAACGGCTGTCAGATGATGAGCCAGCTGAAGGCCATCATCCCCGGTGCCGAGCATTGGCCGCAGTTCCGCCGCAATGCCAGCGAGCAGTTTGAAGCCCGTACCGCGCTGCTGGAAGTGGTGGAGTCGCCGTCGATCCTGCTGCGTGGCATGGCCGGTTCGCGACTGCAGGTGGCCGTAGCCCATGGCGAAGGCCAGGCAGTGTTCGATTCTGCCGTGGACCAGGCCGCCGCGCGCGTGGCGCTGTGCTACGTCGATGGCAATGGCAACGTGGCCAGCCAGTACCCGCTGAACCCGAACGGTTCGCCGGACGGCATCACCGGCCTGACCAGCACCGACGGCCGCGTCACCATCATGATGCCGCACCCGGAACGCACCCCGCGTGCACTCAACCTGAGCTGGGCCCCGGCCGAGTGGCAGGGTGACTCGCCGTGGATGCGCATGTTCCGCAACGCACGCGTGTGGTGCGGCTGATAGCAGCATCCGCGCAGGCGGCAATGCGTTGAAGTACGGAAAACCCGGCAGGCGACTGCCGGGTTTTTCATTATCCGGGCAGAAACTCCTGCCGTGCCCGTCAGTTACATGCATTTACATGGCGTCAACGGTGCGTCACGCGCTCCTAACAAAATCAGCTGATAAATACGCGGAATAGTGAACTGGTTCACGGCAATGGCATTTCCTGCGTCAAACTCTTGACGACCTTGAAAGTTCCCGTTAACACTTGAGCCCTGTTTCAAATCTGTTCATACCGCAGTAACCGCACGTCGCTCGCGCCCGGTTTTCTGTCGCTGCGCGGCGTTCGGCAATACCCGCAGTAAATCACGCGAATAACGCCCCGAGGGGACGTTGGACCAGAAGGTCCGGCGATGGCGTTGCTTTGCCCAAAACCAGTCCAAAAAATCAGGAGCCGTACCGATGAATCGGATTTATCGCAAGGTCTGGAACAAAGCGTTGGGTCAGTTGGTGGTGGCCTCGGAACTGGCCTCTTCCGACGCACGCGGTGGGGTCGTCGACCAGCGCCGCGATGCCGACCACGTACGGCCGGTGACACTGGCCGCAGCGCTTGCTCTGGCCATGGGACTGGGAGGCGCAGGCCTCGCCGCCGCGCAATCGGTGGAAGTGGGTGGCAACGCCAACTGTGTGACCCTCAGCAGCAGCCTGATCGACCAGTGCGTGGTCGACGGCAGCGCCAACGCCAGCGGCCGCAATGCGGTGGCCGTGGGCACCGGCAGCACCGCCAGCGCCGCCAACAGCGTTGCTCTGGGCGCCGGCTCCACTGCCAACCGCGCCAACACCGTTTCGGTCGGCGCAGCCGGCAATGAACGACAGATCACCAACGTCGCCGCCGGTACGGCGGCCACCGACGCCGTCAACCGTGCGCAGCTCGATGCACAGGCACAGGCCACCCAGGCCGCGCTGGCCGCCGCAGCCGCCGAGGGCAGCCGCTACTTCAAGGCCGATGGCGCCGGTGATGACAGCGATGCAGCGCAGATTGATGGCGAAGGCGCCTTGGCTGCCGGCGCCTCGGCCACCGCCGATGGCGACGATGCCACCGCACTGGGTCACACCGCGCAGGCCACCGCTGACAGCGCTACCGCCGTCGGCGCGCAGGCGCAGGCCTCGGGCAGCGGCAGCACCAGCGTCGGCGCCGGCAGCACGGCCAGCGGCACTGCGTCGGCCAGCTTCGGCGTCGGTGCCGAAGCAACTGGCGGCTACAGCACCGCACTGGGTGGCCTGTCCAGCGCCTCGGCATTCAACGCAACCGCGGTCGGCAATGCCGCCGCTGCCACCGGCTCCAACAGCGTGGCCGTCGGTGGCGATGCGGAAGCCAGCGGTGCCTACAGCACCGCCACCGGCCAGGGCAGCCTGGCCACCGGCACCAATTCGGTGGCCGTGGGTGGTGCACTGTTCGGCCTGCTGCCAACCGAAGCCTCGGGCGACTATTCCACCGCCGTCGGTGGTGGCGCCTGGGCGCCGGGCACGAATGCAACTGCACTGGGCAACGCGGCAGAAGCACAGGGTGCCAACAGCGTGGCGCTGGGTGCCGACTCGATTGCCGAACGTGACAACACCGTCTCCGTCGGTGGTGCCGGCAACACCCGCCAGATCACCAACGTCGCGGCCGGTACCGAAGGCACCGATGCGGTGAACAAGGACCAGCTGGACGAGGTCTCTGCGGTGGCCGAAAACACCCGCAAGTACTTCCAGGCCAGCGGCAGCGAGAACAGCGATGCCGGTGCGCTGGCCGAGGGCGACAGCGCGCTGGCGGCCGGTGAAGCGGCCAACGCCATCGGTGATGGCACCACTGCGCTCGGCGGCGGTGCGGTGGCCATCGCTGCACAGGCCACGGCGGTCGGCTACAACAGCCTGGCCACCGGCGAAAACGCTTCGGCCGTCGGCACCAACGCCCAGGCCAGCGGCAGCGACAGCGCCGCACTGGGCAGCGGCGCCGTGGCCAGCGAGACCAGCAGCACCGCGACCGGTGCGGGTGCACAGGCCACGGCCGTCTACAGCACCGCCAACGGCGCCGAAGCCATCGCCAGCGGCGCACAGTCGCTGTCCAGCGGCTTCCGCGCCTCGGCCTCGGCCGACGGCACGACGGCCGTCGGCGGCTACAGCGAAGCCAGCGGCCGTCTCGGCTCGGCGTTGGGTTACGGCACCCTGGCCAGCGGTGCCAACAGCACCGCCGCAGGCGTGTTCGCCACCGCCACCGGCGCCAGCTCGGTGGCCATGGGTGATTCCAGCGAAGCCACCGGCGATGAAGCCGTGGCCATCGGCGGCAGCACTTTCTTTGGTCTGATCCCGGCGCGCGCCAGCGGTTACGGCGCGGCCGCTTTCGGTGCTGGTGCCTGGGCCACGGAAGACTACGCCACCGCCATCGGCTGGAACTCGTGGGCCGACGCTGCGCAGTCCACTGCGCTGGGCGCCAGCGCCACGGCCAATGGTGCAAACAGCGTTGCGCTCGGCGCTGGTTCCACCGCCGACCGTGACAACACCGTGGCCGTCGGCAGCGACGGCAACGAACGCCAGGTGACCCACGTCGCCGCCGGCAGCGAAGACACCGACGCGGTGAACGTTGCCCAGCTGAAGGACGTGGCTGCGGTGGCCGACACCACTGCCAAGCGCTTCCAGGCCACCGGCAGCAGCAACAGCGATGCCGGTGCCCTGGCCGACGGCGATGACGCGCTGGCCGCCGGCGAAGCCGCCAATGCCATCGGCAACGGCACCACCGCCGTCGGTGCCGGCGCGACCGCCGTCGCGCAGAACGCCACCGCCGTGGGCAACAACGCCCTGGCCAGCGGCCAGAACAGTGCGGCCTTCGGTTACAACGCGCAGGCAGTCGGGCCGGGCAGCGTGGCCGTGGGTGGCGCTGCGGTGGATGAAGAGGGCAATCCGTTGATCACCAGCGGCGGTGTGCCGGTGGAAACCGGTGCGACCAGTGCCGGCGTCGGCGGTACCGCCGTCGGTGCCAGTGCCGAAGCCAGCGGCTTCGCGGCGTCCTCGTACGGTGTGGGCGCCTACGCTGCCGGCGCGCAGTCCTCGGCGTTCGGTGCCGTGGCCAACGCGGTGGGTGATTACTCCACCGCGCTGGGCACGCAGAGCAATGCCACCGGCACCAGCAGCGTGGCCATCGGTGGCCCGGCCGATCTCATTCCGGGCCTGGGCTTCTTCGTGCAGACCCAGGCCAGCGGCGAAGCAGCGACGGCCGTCGGTGCCGGTGCCATCGCCAGCGGCGACCATGCCGTGGCCAACGGCAGCCTGACCGAAGCGTCCGGTGCCGAATCGGTCGCCGTCGGCTACTTCGCCTATGCGCCGGGCGAGAACGCCAGCGCGCTGGGTGCGCAGAGCTGGGCCAGCGGTACGCAGAGCACCGCCGTGGGCTACTACTCCACGGCACGCGGCGCCAACAGTGTTGCGCTGGGTGCCAACTCCGAAGCCGTGCGCGACAACAGCGTGGCCGTTGGCAGCGAAGGCAACGAACGCCAGATCACCAGCGTGGCGGCCGGTACCGAAGATACCGATGCGGTGAACAAGGCCCAGCTCGACGCAGTGGCCAGCACTGCCGACACCACCGCGCGCTTCTTCCAGGCGCAGGGCGAAGAGGGTAGTGATGCCGGCGCCTACGCAGAGGGCGAAGGTGCGGTCGCGGCCGGTTCGGCCAGCAATGCGATCGGTGCGGGTGCCCTCGCACAGGGCGCGGGCGCCGCTGCCATCGGCGCCGACACGGTGGCGCTCGGCCGCAACACCTTCGCCGATGGCGACGGTGCGGTCGCCATCGGTGGCCTCGGCCAGGCCTACGACGAATACAACCAGCCGCTGCTGGATGACGAAGGCAATCCGGTGCAGATCGGCACTACCGCCTCGGCCGGCTCCACGGCCGTGGGCAACGCCGCACAGGCCAGCGGTGCCAGCAGCAGCGCTTTCGGCAACGCGGCACAGGCAACCGGCGACAACAGCTTTGCTGCGGGCGGCAAGTCGCGCGCCACCGGCAGCTACGCCGTTGCCATCGGCGACAGTGCGTTCGCCAAGGCGGATGACAGCACCGCCGTCGGCGGTTACAGCACCGCCAGCGAAGAAGGGGCCACTGCCTTCGGTGCCGGTGCGTGGGCCACCGGTACCAACGCCTCGGCCTTCGGCCCGGCGGCCTGGGCCAGTGCCAACGGCGCGACGTCCATCGGCTACAACAGCTGGGCCAACGGCATCAGTTCCACGGCGGTTGGCCGCGGTGCCTTCAGCTACGGCGATTACAGCCTGGCGCTGGGCTTCCAGGCACTGGGCAACAGCATCAACAGCATCGCGGTGGGCACCAACACCGTGGCCGGTGGCGAAAGCGCCATCGCCATCGGTGCCGGCAGCACCGCCAACGGCAACAACGCGGTGGCCCTGGGCGCAGGCTCGGTGGCTGACCGCGACCGCAGCGTGTCGGTCGGCAGCGCCGGCAGCGAACGCCAGGTCACCAACGTCGCCGCCGGCACCCAGGCGACCGACGCAGTGAACAAGGCCCAGCTGGATGCCGTGGCCGCCAGCGCAGGTACCGGCAACAAGTTCTTCCAGGCCAACGGCAGCGACGACAGCGATGCCGGCGCCTACGTGGAAGGCGACAATGCACTCGCGGCCGGCGAAGCCGCCAACGCCATCGGTGACGGCGCCATCGCACTGGGCAGCGGTGCCAATGCCATCGGCACCAATGCACAGGCGATCGGCTTCAATGCCTTGGCCACGGCGGACAACGCCAGCGCCATCGGCGCCAATGCGCAGGCCACCGGTGAGTACGCCACCGCGCAGGGTGCGGAAAGCGAGGCCAGCGGCGAGCAGAGTGCCGCCTTCGGCGCTGCCGCCGTGGCCAGTGGCGCCGGCAGCACGGCGACGGGCGTGTTGTCCGAAGCCAGCGGTGAAGAAGCCGTGGCAGTGGGTTACTTCAGCACCGCCAGCGGCGAAGCCGCCACCGCGGTAGGCAGCGAAAGCGTGGCCAGCGGTACCGCCTCGGCGGCATTCGGCATCGGCGCCGAAGCCATCGGCGGCTACAGCACCGCCATCGGCGGCTATGCCAGTGCCTCGGCGTTCAACGCCACCGCGTTCGGCAACTTCGCCAACGCATCCGGCTCCAACAGCGTGGCGCTGGGTGGCGACTCGGAAGCGTCTGGTGCTTACGCCACCGCCACCGGCCAAGGCAGCCTGGCCACCGGCGTGAACAGCGTGGCCGTCGGCGGTTCGTTGTTCGGCATTCTTGCCACCGAAGCATCGGGCGATTATTCCACCGCCGTCGGTGGCGGCGCCTGGGCGCCGGGCACGAATGCAACTGCATTGGGCAACGCGGCAGAAGCACAGGGTGCCAACAGCGTGGCGCTGGGTGCCGACTCGATTGCCGAGCGTGACAACACCGTCTCCGTCGGTGGTGCGGGCAACACCCGCCAGATCACCAACGTCGCGGCCGGCACCGAAGGCACCGACGCGGTGAACAAGGACCAGCTGGATGCGGTCGCCGCTACCGCAGAGAACACCCGCAAGTACTTCCAGGCCAGTGGCAGCGAGAACAGCGATGCCGGTGCGCTGGCCGAGGGCGACAGCGCGCTGGCGGCCGGTGAAGCGGCCAACGCCATCGGCGATGGCACCACCGCGCTCGGCGGCGGTGCCACCGCGCTGGCGGCCAATGCCACCGCGCTGGGCTTCAACAGCCTGGCCACCGGCAGCAACGCGGCGGCAATCGGCAACAATGCCCAGGCCAGCGGCGAAGACAGCGCCGCACTGGGCAGCGGCGCCGTAGCCAGCGAGACCAGCAGCACCGCCACCGGTGCCGGTGCACAGGCCACGGCCGTGTACAGCACGGCCAACGGTGCCGAAGCGATCGCCAGCGGTGCGCAGTCGCTGGCCAGCGGCTTCCGCGCAGCGGCCTCGGCCGATGGCACCACTGCCGTCGGTGGTTACAGCGAAGCCAGTGGCCGCCTCGGTTCGGCGCTGGGCTACGGCACCCTGGCCAGCGGTGCCAACAGCACCGCGGCCGGTGTGTTCGCCACCGCCACGGGCGCCAGTTCGGTGGCCATGGGTGATTCCAGCGAAGCTACGGGCGATGAAAGCGTGGCCATCGGCGGCAGCACCTTCTTCGGGCTGGTGCCGGCACGGGCCAGTGGCTATGGCGCGGCCGCCTTCGGTGCCGGTGCCTGGGCGACCGATGACTACGCCACCGCCATTGGCTGGAACTCGTGGGCCGACGCTGCGCAGTCCACCGCGCTGGGTGCCAGCGCCACCGCCAATGGGATCAACAGCGTCGCGCTTGGCGCTGGCTCCCGTGCCGACCGTGACAACACGGTGGCCGTCGGCAGCGATGGCAGCGAGCGCCAGGTGACCCACGTGGCTGCCGGTACGGAAGGCACCGATGCGGTCAACAAGAACCAGCTGGATGCCGTCGCCGCCACTGCGGAAAGCACCAGCAAGTACTTCCAGGCCAGCGGCAGCGACGACAGCGATGCCGGCGCCTACGTGGAAGGTGACAACGCACTGGCCGCAGGCGAAGCGTCCAATGCCATCGGCAACGGCGCCTCCGCGCTGGGCAGCGGCGCCACCGCCCTGGCTGAAAATGCCACGGCCGTCGGCTTCAACAGCCTGGCCACGGGTGCCAACGCGGCGGCCGTCGGCAACGAGGCGCAGGCAACCGGCGAAAACAGTGCGGCGTTTGGCAGCGGTGCCGTGGCCAGCGAGATCAGCAGCACCGCCACCGGCAACGCGGCACAGGCCACGGGTGTGTACAGCACGGCCAACGGCGCTGAGGCCGTCGCCAGCGGTGCGCAGTCGCTGGCCAGCGGTTTCCGCGCCACTGCCACCGCCGATGGCACCACCGCCGTCGGTGGTTACAGCGAAGCCAGCGGCCGCTTGGGCACGGCGTTGGGCTACGGCTCGGCGGCCACCGGTGCCAATACCACGGCGGTGGGCTTCGGCGCAGCCGCGGCAGGCGCCAATGCCGTGGCGATGGGCCAGTCCAGCGAAGCCACCGGCGATGAGAGCGTGGCGATCGGCGGCAGCACCTACTACGGCCTGATCCCGGCGCGTGCCAGCGGGACCGGCGCGGCGGCCTTCGGTGCCGGTGCGTGGGCCACCGACGATTACGCCACCGCCATCGGCTGGAACGCCTGGGCCGACGCGGCCGATGCCACCGCACTGGGTGCCAACAGCAGCGCCAGCGCGGCCAACAGCGTTGCCCTCGGCAATGGCTCGCAGGCCACCCGTGCCAACACGGTGTCGGTGGGCAACGCGGCCACGCAGCGGCAGATCACCAACGTCGCCGCCGGTACCGAAACCACCGATGCAGTGAACAAGGGTCAGCTCGACGCCGTGGCCGCCACCGCCGATGCGGTCGGTCAGCGCTTCAAGGCCAACGGCAGCGGCGTGGCCACCGCCAGCGGCACCGATGCGGTGGCCGTGGGCTCCAACGCCACCGCCAGCGGCAACCGCAGCAATGCGGTCGGCAGCAGCGCCAACGCCATCGGCAACGCATCGCTGGCGCTGGGTGCCAGCAGCGCGGTCAGCGGCAGCAACTCGGTGGCCCTGGGTGCCGGCGCACGTGCGGTGGAAGCCAATGTGGTCTCGGTCGGTGGCGGCAACGGCACCGATGGTCCGGCCACCCGCCGCATCGTCAACGTGGCCGATGGCCGCATTGCCGCCGGCAGCAGTGATGCCGTCACCGGTTCGCAGCTCAACGTCACCAACCAGCGCGTGGGTGCGGTCGAAACCCGCGTGGGTGATTTCGATTCGCGCATCGCCACCGTGGAAAACAGCAGCGCCAACGCCGTCGGCTACGACGATGCCAGCCGCGACCGCCTGACCCTGTCCGGCATCGAAGGCACCGTCATCGACAACGTCGGCGCCGGCAGCATCGCCTCCGGCAGCCGCCAGGCCATCAACGGCGGCCAGTTGTTCCAGTCGCTCAGCGATGCCGCCAGCATCCTCGGCGGCGGCGCCAGCGTCGGCATGCAGGGCGTGTTCATTGCACCGAACTACGTCATCCAGGGCTCGACCTACAGCAATGTCGGCGATGCACTGGGGGCGCTGGATCGCAAGGTGACCGAGCTTGACCAGCGCACGGCCGGCACCAGCGGCAGCAGCGCACGCAGTGCCAGCCTGCGCAGCGCCAGCGTGCAGGCCAGTACCGCCCAGGTGGCCAGCGTGGCCGAGGCCGATGCAGTGGCCTCGCGGTCCAACGTGGTGGCCAAGCCCAGCGTGGAAGGGGCCACCGCGGCGCAGCCTGCCGTCGGTGCCAACGCCGTCGCCATGGGGGACGGCGCCGTGGCCAGCGGAGCGTCTTCCACCGCCATCGGCCAGGGCGCCACCGCCACCGCTGCCAACGCAGTTGCGCTGGGCCAGGGGTCGGTCGCCGACCGCGCCAACACAGTGTCGGTGGGCAGCGAAGGCAACGAACGCCAGGTCACCAACGTGGCCGCTGGTACGGCGGCCACCGATGCGGTGAACAAGGGCCAGCTGGACCGCGGCATCACCACCGCCAACAGCTACACCGACAGCCGCGTGCAGGCCGTCGCCGACAGCTTCGATGTGTTCAAGGGTGAAGTGGATGGACGCCTGCGCCACATGGATCGCCGCATCGACCGCCAGGGTGCGATGAGCGCGGCCATGCTCAACATGGCCACCAGTGCCGCGGGCATCCGTACCCAGAACCGGGTCGGTGTCGGCATCGGTTTCCAGGGCGGCGAATCGGCGATGTCGCTGGGCTACCAGCGGGCGATCAGCGATCGCGCCACGGTCACCCTCGGCGGTGCGTTCAGCAGTGATGACGCCTCGGTGGGCGTCGGTGCCGGCTTCGGCTGGTAAGCAGCAACCGCGCGCCGGTGGCCAGCCGCCACCGGCACGCCATGCAGTAGAGGCCTGAGGGGGCGAGGCACGACAACCCTGGTGGGCCAGCCAGGGACGTCGCAGGGAGTATTGGCCGTAGAGAGCTCTGCCCGCGCTGCGGGTCGAGTAAGGAAAGCTCAACCATGACCTTGAAGAGGATTTCAAACGTGACCAAGAAGCAGACCCTTCGCATCAACGTACTGGCTGCCGCGGTGCTGTCGCTGACCGTCGGCGCCGGTGCCGCCCATGCGATCAACCCGGGTGAGGCCAAGGCGCCGGCGCGCGTGGCCAGCGCCAGCCAGCAGAACGTGGACGGCATCATCGTCAAGTACAAGGCCGGCACGGCAGCCGCCAGCGACCGTTCCAGCAAGCTGTCGGTCGTGCAGTCGGCGCTGTCGCGCGCCATCGTCAGCACCGGCACCACCAGCCGCGCGCTGGCACTGTCGCCGCAGGTCGAACGCAAGCTCGGCACCGGCAGTGATCTGATCCGCCTGAAATCGAAGCTCGGCGGCGCGGACATGCAGAAAGTGCTGGCTGAACTGAATGCCGATCCGTCGGTGCAGTACGCCGTGGCCAACGTGCGCCTGCAGCGCTCAGAACTGCGCGCGGCCAATGCCCAGCCGGCGCTGGTGCCCAACGACCCGAACTACGCGCAGTACCAGTGGAACTTCTTCAATGCCACCAGCGGTGTGAACGCACCGGCCGCATGGGACGTCTCGCAGGGTGAAGGCGTGGTCGTGGCCGTGCTCGACACCGGCATCCTGCCGGGCGTGCCGGACTTCGGCACCAACCTGCTGGAAGGCTACGATTTTATCAGCGACAAGGAATCCTCGCGTCGTCCGACCGACGGCCGTGCCCCGGGCGCGACCGACTACGGCGATTGGGTGGAAACGGCCAACGAGTGCTACAACGGCTCGCAGCCGGAAGGCAGCTCCTGGCACGGCACCCACGTGGCCGGCACGATTGCCGAGGTGACCAACAACGGCGTCGGCCTGGCCGGCCTGGCCTACAAGGCCAAGGTGCTGCCGGTGCGCGTGCTCGGCAAGTGCGGCGGCACCCTGGCCGACATCAGCGATGCCATCACCTGGGCTTCCGGCGGCACCGTGGCAGGCATCCCGGCCAACACCACCCCGGCCGAGATCATCAACATGAGCCTGGGCGGCGGCGGTTCGTGCGACGCGGCCTATCAGGATGCGATCAACGGTGCGGTCTCGCGCGGCACCCTGGTGGTGGTCGCGGCCGGCAACGATACCGACAACGCCTCCAACTACCGTCCGGCCAGCTGCAACAACGTGGTGGCCGTCGGCGCGACCCGCGTCACCGGCGGCATCACCTACTACTCCAACTACGGCACCGCCGTGGACTTGTCGGCACCGGGCGGTGGCGGCAGCGTCGATGGCAACCCGAACGGCTACATCTGGCAGGTCGGTTCCGATTCGGAAACCACCCCGGACGGCGGCGAGTGGGTGCTGATGGGCAAGGGCGGCACCTCGATGTCCTCGCCGCACGTGGCCGCCGTGGCGGCGCTGGTGCAGAGTGCACTGGCTGCCAACGGCAAGGATCCGCTCAGCCCGGCCGCGCTGGAAGCGCTGCTCAAGCAGTCGGCCCGTCGTTTCCCGGCCACCATTCCGGCCGCGACCCCGATCGGCACCGGCATCGTCGATGCCAAGGCCGCGCTGGATGCCGCCCTGAAGGAACCGTGCACCGAGAACTGCGAGCCGGAGGGCATTCCGCTGACCAACAAGGCCGCCCTCGGTGGCCTGGCCGGCGCTGCCGCCAGCGAGACGGTGTATACCTTTGAAGCCACTGCCGGCAAGGCGCTGAGCGTGCTGACCTACGGCGGCAGCGGCAACGTTTCGGTGTATCTGGCGCAGGGCCGCGTGCCCACCGCGACCGACAACGACGCCAAGTCGACCCGTCCGGGCAACACCGAAACCGTGCGCGTGGCTGCACCGGTGGCGGGCACCTACTACATCAAGGTGGTGGGTGAGGCGGCCTACAGCGGCGTGAGCATCCTGGCGACCCAGTAAGTCCGCCATTGCTCTGTCGTAAATGAACAAGCGAGGCCCGTCACCCCTGTGTGACGGGCTTCGTGTTTCTACGAAACACGCCGACGGGACAGCGGAAGTCCGGGCTGAACTGCTAAAGTCGGAATGATCGACAGGAGAGTCACGTGAACGCGCTCGCTGCCACCGCCATCGATGACGCCGAAGGTCGCATCCTCGATGCGTTGCTGGCCCGTGGACGTCTCAAGGAAGGCGATCTGGCGCGTGCACGACCGCTGCATGCCGAGGCCGGCGGCAGCCTGCTGGGCCTGCTGGTGCGGCTGGGGCTGGTGTCCGAACGTGACCAGGCGCAGGCCAGCGCCGATGTGCTGGGTTTGCCGTTGCTGGAAGGCAAGCAGCTGCCCGAGGCACCGCCGCAGTCGCTGGCCGAAGGTCTGCCGCTGTCATTGCGCTTCCTGAAACAGTTCCATGTGTGCCCGCTGGCCCTGGATGAACACGGCGTACGCCTGTGGCTTGCCGATGCGCACGATCCCTACCCGCAGCAGGCCGTGCAGCTGGCGCTGGGCGTGCCGGTCACTCCCGTGCTGGGCATGCGCGCGGAAATCGACGACCTGGTGGAGCGCTGGTTCGGCCAGGGGCGCAGCGCGATGGGTGCGATCGTGGAAACCGCCGACGGCGAAGGCGGTGCGGTCGATGACATCGAACATCTGCGCGATCTCGCTTCCGAGGCACCGGTCATCCGCCTGGTCAACCTGGTCATCCAGCGTGCGGTGGAACTGCGCGCCTCGGACATCCACGTCGAACCGTTCGAGAACCGCCTGAAGGTGCGCTACCGCGTCGATGGCGTGCTGGTGGAGGGTGAAAGTCCGCCGGCCAACCTCACTGCGGCGGTCATCAGCCGCATCAAGATCATGGCCCGGCTCAACATCGCCGAGCGCCGCCTGCCGCAGGATGGCCGCATCATGCTGCGCGTGCAGGGCAAGGAACTGGACCTGCGCGTCAGCACCGTACCCACCGCTCATGGCGAAAGCGTGGTGATGCGACTGCTCGACCGCGAGACAGTGGTGTTCGACTTCCATCGGCTCGGCTTCACCGATGCGTTCCTGCCGCAGTTCCGCAAGGTGCTCGAGCAGCCGCACGGCATCCTGCTGGTCACCGGCCCGACCGGTTCGGGCAAGACCACCACGCTGTACACCGCGCTGAGCCAGCTCAATACCGCCGACGTCAAGATCATCACGGTCGAGGACCCGGTCGAATACCAGATCGAAGGCATCAACCAGATCCAGGCCAAGCCGCAGATCGGCCTGGATTTCGCCAACGCGCTGCGCAGCATCGTGCGCCAGGATCCGGACATCATCATGATCGGCGAAATGCGCGACCTGGAAACCGCGCGCATCGCCATCCAGTCGGCCCTGACCGGCCATCTGGTGCTGTCCACGCTGCACACCAACAACGCGGCCGGCGGCATCACCCGCCTGCTCGACATGGGCGTGGAGGACTACCTGCTGACCTCCACCATCAACGGCATCCTCGCCCAGCGCCTGGTACGCCGGCTGGAACCCACCCACGCCGAGCGCTATGAAGCCTCGCCGGAGGAAATCGAACGTTTTGAACTGCGCCGCCTGCAGCCGCAGGGGCCGATCCACCTGTTCCGTCCGAAGCCCTCGGCACTGGCACCGACCGGTTACCTGGGCCGCACCACCATCATGGAATTCCTGGTGATGAACGACGCGCTGCGGCGCGCGGTGATGCGCCGCGACGGCATGGGCGAGATCGAACGCATCGCCCGCGAGGCCGGCATGCGCACCATGTACGAAGACGGCCTGTCCAAGGCCCTGAGCGGGCAGACGACCATCGAGGAAGTCCTGCGCGTAACCGAGGAGGGTTGATGCGCGCGGGAGCTCGACGCTGACATGCCCATCTATCGCTACAAGGCACTGAACCCGCACGGCGAAGTCTTCGACGGGCAGATGGAAGCGGCCAGCGAAGCCGAGCTGATCGCCCGCCTGCAGGACCAGGGCCATCTGCCGATGGAAACCCGGCTGGCCGACGGTGGCGCGGCCGGCGGCAGCAGCCTGCGTGGCCTGTTCCGTCCGCGCCCGTTGCAGGGCGCGGCGCTGCTGCAGTTCACCCAGCAGCTGGCCACCCTGCTGGGTGCCGGGCAGCCGCTGGACCGCGCCCTGTCCATCCTGCTGGGCCTGCCCGAGGACGAACGTTCGCGGCGCGCGATCACCGACATCCGCGACGTGGTGCGCGGCGGTGCACCGCTGTCCGCCGCGCTGGAACGCCAGCACGGCCTGTTCTCGCGCCTGTACGTGAACATGGTGCGGGCCGGTGAAGCCGGTGGCAGCCTGCATGACACCCTGCAGCGTCTGGCCGATTACCTCGAACGCAGCCGCGCGCTGCAGGGCAAGGTGATCAACGCACTGGTGTACCCGGCCATCCTGCTGGTGGTGGTCGGTGGCGCGCTGCTGTTCCTGCTGGGTTACGTGGTGCCGCAGTTCGCGCAGATGTACGAAAGCCTGGATGTGGCACTGCCGTGGTTCACCAACGCCGTGCTGCAGCTGGGCCTGTTCGTACGTGATTGGTGGATCGTGCTGCTGGTGGTGCCTGCGGTGCTGGCCCTGCTGCTGGAACGGCAGCTGCGGCAGCCCGCCACGCGCCTGGCCCTGGATGGTTGGCTGCTGCAGCGGCGTGGCATCGGCCGCCTGCTGGGCGAACTGGAAACCGCGCGCCTGGCCCGCACCCTGGGCACGCTGCTGCGCAACGGCGTGCCGCTGCTGGGCGCGCTGGGCATTGCCCGCAACGTGCTGGGCAACCGCGCGCTGGCCGAGGATCTGGAGGCGGCCGCCGACGAAGTGAAGAACGGTACCGGCCTTTCGCTGGCGCTGTCACGCGGCAAGCGTTTTCCGCGCCTGGCACTGCAGATGATCCAGGTGGGCGAGGAATCCGGCGCACTCGATACCATGCTGCTCAAGGCCGCCGACACGTTCGAGCAGGACAGCGCACGCCGCATCGACCGCCTGCTGGCGGCGATGGTGCCGGCCATCACCCTGGTGCTGGCCTCGGTGGTCGGTGCGGTCATCGTGGCCGTGCTGGTGCCCCTGTACGACCTGACCAACGCCATCGGCTGACGATGGCTTTCCCTGCAACCCCGACTCACCGCAACTGAGAGGACCGACCATGCTTGCTTCCCGTCGACCGATCCGCCTGTCCTTCGCCAGCGCCCGCCACCAGACCGGCATGAGCCTGCTGGAAATCATCATCGTCATCGTGCTGATCGGCGCGGTGCTCACCCTGGTCGCCAGCCGCGTGCTGGGTGGCGCCGATCGCGGCAAGGCGAACATCGCCAAGGCGCAGGTGCAGACCGTGGCCTCGAAGATCGACAACTACCAGATCGACACCGGCAAGCTGCCCGCTTCGCTCAACGACCTGGTGACCGCGCCGGCCGGTGTCGGTGGCTGGCTGGGCCCGTACGCCAAGGCCGCCGATCTCAACGATCCGTGGGGCCATGCGCTGGAATACCGCGCGCCGGGCGAAGGCCAGGCCTACGATCTGCTCAGCCTGGGCAAGGATGGCAAGACCGGCGGCAGCAGCGTCGACGCCGATATCCGCTACGAGCCCTGATCGCGCATGACGCTGCACCTGCCACGTCGGCTGCCGGGCCCGCGCCTGCAGGGCCGGCGTGCGACCGGCCTGTCGCTGCTGGAAATGCTGCTGGTGATCGCATTGATCGCGGCCATCGGCCTGATCACGGCGGCCGGCCTGTCGCGTGGCTTTGCCGGCATGCAGCTGCGCAGTGCTGGCAAGGACATCGCCAACCAGCTGCGCATGGTCCGTGCGCAGGCGATCGCCCGTGGTGAGCCGCAGCGCTTCATGATCGAGCCGGCCGGGCACCGTTGGGAGGGTGCGGACCAGCGCCAGGGCACGGTGCCCGCGCCGATACAGGTGCGGTTTGAAGGCGCCGCGCAGCTGTCCGATGTCGCAGGGCAGGGCGTGATCGAGTTCCATCCCGATGGGGGCTCCAGTGGCGGCCGTATCCGTCTGCAGCGCGACGCCGCCGAATGGCGCATCGATGTCGGCTGGCTGACCGGCGAGGTCCGATCCGGTCCGTGGCGGGCGCAATGAAACACGCGGAGCGCGGCTTTACCCTGCTTGAAGTGATCGTGGCCTTTGCGCTGTTGGGGCTGGCCCTGACGCTGCTGCTGGGCAGCCTGTCCGGTGGTGCGCGCCAGGTACGCGAGGCCGAGCTGCGCACCCGCGCCGTGCTGCACGCGCAGTCGCTGCTGGCCAGTGCCGGCATCGAAGCGCCCCTGCAGGTCGGCAGCCAGAGCGGCCAGTGGGAACAGGGCCGCTACCAGTGGCAGCTGCAGGTGCGGCCGTGGAGCGAGCCGCGTGCCGGCGATGCCGCACCCACGCAGTCGCCGGGGGCGCCGTGGCTGGCCGAACTGCAGCTGCAGGTGCGCTGGGGGGACGGCGAACGCGAACGATTGCAGTGGCGAAGCCTGCGCCTGCTGCCGCCGGACCTGGAGAGCGCACGATGAAGCGTCGTGCAGCCGGCTTCACCCTGGTGGAAGTGATGCTGGCCACCGTACTGCTGGCCGGTGGCCTGGCGTTGGCCTTTGCCAGCGTGCGCGCGGCGATGACGGTCAGCCAGCGTGGCGAACAGATCGCCGCCGACAGCGAACGCATGCGTGCCGTGCAGGCGCTGCTGCGGCGGCAGCTGGGCGGTGCCCTGCGCAGCCCGATCGAGGCGCCCGATCCCACGCGTGAACCGGTGTATTTCCAGGGCGATGACCAAGGCATGCAGTTCGTCGCCGATCTGCCCGGCTATCTGGGCCGCGGTGGTCCCTATCTGCATACCCTGCAGGTGGATGGCCCGCCCGGCCAGCGCCGCCTGCTGCTGGATCTGGTGCTGCTGCAGGAGGGCGAGCGCCTGCCGGAAACGCCGCCGCGTCCACCCGAAGTACTGGTCGATGGATTGAAGGAAGTAACACTGCGCTACCGCGGCGTGGATCCTGCCACCGGGCAGATGAGCGACTGGCTGCCGCGCTGGGATGACACCCGGCGGCTGCCGCTGCTGGTGGAGGTGCAGATCGCGCCGGAGCGCGGCACGCCGTGGCCACCGCTGGTGGTAGCGCCGCGCACAGGCGGCATGGGTGGCGCGCGATGAACGGACAGCGGGGGGCCGCGCTGGTACTGGTGCTGTGGCTGATCGCGCTGATGACCGCGCTGGTCGGCGCCTTTGCGCTGACCGCACGCGTGGAGCATCTGCAGCAGCGTGTGCTGGACGACGATGCACGCGGCCAGGAGCGTGCCCGCGCCGGCCTGGAATACGCGCTGCTGCGACTGCGCCAGGACCCGCTGCGGCCGGCCTGGCAGGCTGACGGGCGCACCTATCGCTGGCAGTTCGATGATGTACCTGTCGAGATCCGCATCGTGGATGAGAGCGGCAAGATCAACCTGAATCTTGCTGACGCAACCTTGCTGGCCGCGTTCCTGCAGGCAGTGGGCGAGCCTCCGGAAACGGCACGGCAGCTGGCCGGTGCCATCATCGACTGGCGTGACGAAGACAGCCTGCTGCAGCCCGGCGGCGGTGCCGAGGCGCCCGACTATGCTGCGGCCGGCCTGCCGTATGGCCCGCGCAACAAGCGCTTCGAGACCCTGGGCGAACTGCAGCGGGTGCTGGGCATGCGTGCGTCGCTGTATTCGCGGATGCTGCCGTACCTGACGCTTTACAGTCGCCAGGCGCGTCCGGATGCCCGCGTTGCAGGGGCCCCGGTGCTGACCGCATTGGGCCTGGATGCCGAGCAGGTGCTGGCGCAGCGTGCCCAGCAGGAGCGTGACGAACGTTCCGGAGCGACGCCGTCAACGCTTGCCAGCAGCAGCGGCACCTATAGTATCGAGTCCCGTGCCCTCGACGGCAGCGGTCGCTTGTCGGTCCTGCAGGCGGTGGTACGCAATGGATCGGGCGGTGTGCCCGGACGAACCTACACGGTGCTTCGCTGGGAGCAGGGAATGGCAGCAAGATGACGGCATGGCAGGACAGCCTGCGGCAGGTGCAGGGGCGGGTTGGCCCCGGTGCGGGCCGTTTCCTGCGCTGGTGGCGGCAGTCCCTGCTGGCCTGGGTGCCGGCGCGTTGGCAGTGGGCGCTGGGCTGGTCGCAGACCCGCCTGCTGCTGCAGCGGCAGGGCGACCTGCTGCAGGTCTGGCGCGAAGCCGGGCAAGGCCTGGAACCGGTGGCCAGCCTGCCTTGGCCAACCTCGCCCGCCGATCTGGACCGGGTGCTGGAAGCGCGCCTGCGCAGCCTGCCGCGGGTCTGGCTGCTGGCCGCTCCGCAGGTGCTGCGGCGCACGCTGCGCCTGCCGATGGCGGCCGGCGACCGCCTGCGCGCGGTGGTGGGCTACGAGATCGACCGGCAGACGCCGTTCGAGGCCAGCCAGGTCAGCTACGACGTCTGTGAACGCGGCAGTGCCGGTGAAGGCCTGCTGCAGGTCGAACTGGTGGCCTGGCCGCTGCGCCAGCTCGATGCCTGGCGCAGCGAGGTCGGCGCCTGGGCCGATGCGCTGTCCGGTGTCGATGCACTCGACGCACAGGGCCAGCCGCTGCAGGTCAACCTGCTGCCGCAGGCACAGCGCACGCCACGGCATGACCCGATGCGGCGCTGGAACCTGCTGCTCGGTCTGGCCGCACTGGTGATGCTGGTGCTGGCGGCCGCACAACTGCTGGACAACCGCCGCGAAGCGGCCGACGCGCTGCGCGATGACGTCGAGCGCAGCGCCCGCAGTGCGCGTGGCGTGGCCAGCGAACGCAGCGAACTGCAGGCACTGCTGGATGGCGCCGCTTTCCTGGAACAGCAGCGTGCCCAGCGCGCCAGCACGGTGGAGCTGTGGAACGAACTGACCCAGCGCCTGCCCAATGGCACCTATCTGGAAAAACTGGCCATCGAGAACAACAACCTGCAGCTGATCGGCCTCAGCAGTGAAGCCTCGCAGCTGGTGCAGCTGCTGCAGGACGCGCCGCAGTGGCGCAAGGTCAACCTGACCGGCGTGCTGCAGGCCGATGGTGCCAGCAGCGGCCGTGATCGTTTCACCCTCACCGCCGAACTGCAGCCGTTGCCGGCCGCGAACGCCGCTTCGCCTGCCGCAGCCACCCGGGAGGCGGCCGATGCCGATGCCAAGCGTACGCCGTGACCGCTGGCTGGCCCTGGCACTGCTGGCAGCGGTGCTTGGCCTGGCCTACCTGCTGCTGGTGCATCCGTGGTTCACCCAACCCCTGCTGGCCATCAACGCCGACGTGGCCGCGCTGCGCGAGCGGCAGCAGCGCGTGCAGGCGCAGCTGCAGCAGCAGCCGCAGATCGAGCAGCGCCTGCAGCAGACCCGCGAAGCATTGCAGCAGCGCCCCGGCTTCCTGCGCGAAGCGACCGCTGAGGCCGCCGCCGCCGCCCTGGGCGCGCGCGTACAGGATGCGGTGGCCACGGCCAGCCCGGGCAATCGCAGCTGCACCATCAGCAACCGCACGCCGCTCACCGACAACCGCCGCGATGCGCAGTTCGTGCGTGTGGCCATGCAGGTACGCCTGCGCTGCGGCGTGGCCGAACTGGCGACCGTGCTGCACAGCCTGGAAACCGGCAGCCCGCGCCTGTTCGTCGACAACCTCAACCTGATCGCGCAGCGCTTCCAGCAATCGGCGAATGAATCGGGTCTGGGCCTGGATGTGTCGTTCGAGCTGGCGGGCTATCTGTTGCCCGGTGCCGCTGGCGATGTCGCCGCGCCGGCGGCGGGAGCTCCCGCAGTGCCGCCCGCCGCCGATGCCGATGCCGGCGCAGCACCGGCCGAGCCGCCGGTGGACGCGGAGGGCGCCGATGAAACGTGACCCCATCACCCTGCGCACCGGCTTCCTGCTGGCCCTGGCCGGCTGGGCAGGCGCGACCTGGCTGGCGACCGGGTTCGGCCTGGGCAGCCAGCTGCCACCCGCCATCAGCGAAGCCGGCGTGCAGCCGGCGCTGCCTGGCCTGCCGCCGATGGCCGCCGAGCGCATGGCCGCCGCCGACAGCTACAGCGCCATCGGCGAACGTCCCCTGTTTGCCGAAGACCGCCGGCCGCGCCCCTACCTGCTGGGTGGCAGCGAACCGGCGGGCAGTGCCGCATTGCGCCTGACCGGCGTGCTGCTCACCGACAGCTTCAGCATGGGTACCTTCACCACCGAACAGAACCGTTCACTGCGCCTGCGCCTGAACGGCGAAGCGGTGGATGGCTGGCAGCTGGTCGCCCTGGAGCCGCGCCAGGCCACCGTCATCGGCCCCAGCGGAAGCCAGGTGCTGGAGCTGGTCACCTTCAACGGGCAGGGCGGTGAACCCCCCACGGTACTGCGCGGTGCCAATGGCGCCGTGCCCCCGGCTGGTGTCGTGCCGTTGCCACCCCCACCACCGCCGGCAGCAAGCGCTGCCGCCACCAGCGCGCGGCCCAGCGCCGATGTCGTCAACGCAGCTGCTGGCGTGGCCGCTCCGCCATCGGCCACCCCGGCCGCCCCCGCCAACAACGGCCCCAGCGAAGCGCAGATGCAGGCCATCCGCGAACGCATCCAGGCCCGTCGTCGTCAGCTGCAGCAACAGCAGCAACAACCGTCGCCGTCCCCGGGCGATGGCACCAACCGATAGAGTGAATGCATGAACCTGCGTTTTCTGCCCTGGTCTCTCGCCCTGACGCTGCTGGTCGGCTGCGCCACCGTGTCCGGCCCGCACGTCCATCGCAGTGCCACCACGCCGCCGCCGGAGGCCGGTGCCGCCGCTGCCGATCCCCAGGTGGTCGAAGGGGATGCCGCCGCCGGAACGCCGCAGGCGGTCATCCGCCGTGGCAGCGGCACCATGATCAACCGCGAGGCCGCGCGTGCGCCGTCACCGGCCCTGCATTCGGCCAGTGGCGGCAGCGCCACCTTCAACTTCGAGGGCGAGTCGGTGCACGCGGTGGTCAAGGCCATTCTCGGCGACATGCTGGGGCAGAACTACGTCATCGCCCCGGGCGTGCAGGGTACGGTCACCCTGGCCACCCCCAAGCCGGTGTCGCCGGCACAGGCATTGAACCTGCTGGAAATGGTGCTGGGCTGGAACAACGCCCGCATGGTCTACAGCGGTGGCCGCTACAACATCGTCGCCGCCGACCAGGCACTGGCCGGTACCGTGGCGCCCAGTACCGCCCCGGCATCCAGTGCGCGTGGTTTTGAAGTGCGCGTGGTGCCGCTGCAGTTCATTTCAGCCAGCGAAATGAAGAAGGTGCTCGAGCCGTACGCGCGGCCCAACGCCATCGTCAACGTCGACACCGGCCGCAACGTGATCACCCTGGGGGGTACCCGGTCCGAGCTGGAAAACTACCTGCACACCGTCGAGATCTTCGACGTCGACTGGCTCTCGGGCATGTCGGTGGGCGTGTTCCCGATCCAGTCGGGCAAGGCCGAGCAGGTCGCCAGCGATCTGGAGAAAGTGTTCGGCGAGGACAGCAAGACGCCCAGCGCCGGCATGTTCCGCTTCCTGCCGCTGGAAAACGCCAATGCCGTGCTGGTCATCACCCCGCAGGCGCGTTACCTGGACCAGATCCAGCAGTGGCTGGATCGGATCGACACCGCCGGTGGCAGTGCCCGCCTGTTCTCGTATGAGCTGCGCTACATCAAGGCGCGCGACCTGGCCCAGCGCCTGGCCGAAGCCTTTGCCAGCAGCAACAACCGCAACAGCCGCGGCGCTTCAGCCGGGCTGGCACCGGGTGCAACGCCGATGCAGCTGGACAGCCGCGGCGGCGACTCCCGCAGCATCGACAACAGCAGCGTCAACGGCAACGATTTCGGCGGCAGCACGTCGGGCACCAGCAGCGCCAACGGCGGCATGGCCAGCACGATGAACCTGCCGCAGCGCCAGGAAGGCAACATCAGCGTCAGCCTGGACGTGGAAGGCGACACCGTGGGTGTCTCGGCCGTGGAAGAAACCAATGCACTGCTGGTGCGTGCCACCCCGCAGGCCTGGCGTTCGATCCGCGAGGTGATCGAGAAGCTGGATGTGATGCCGATGCAGGTGCACATCGAAGCACAGGTGGCCGAAGTCGACCTGACCGGCGACCTCAAGTACGGCGTCAACTGGTTCTTTGAAAATGCCGTGCAGGGCCAGGATTTCACCGGTGCCACCGGCGGCGCCACGTTGCCCAGCGCGCTGGGCCGCAACATCTGGGGCAGCTTTGCCGGCGCCATCACCGGCAGCGAGACCGGTTGGACGTTCCTCGGCAAGAACGCTGCCGCCGTGGTCAGCGCGCTGGACCAGGTGACCAACCTGCGCCTGCTGCAGACCCCGTCCATCTTCGTGCGCAACAATGCCGAAGCGCAGCTCAACGTCGGCACCAAGATTCCGATCAACTCGGTGTCGGTGAACACGGGTATCAGCGACAGCACCTACAGCACGGTGCAGTACCTGGATACGGGTGTGATCCTCAAGGTGCGCCCGCGCATCACCCGTGATGGCGTGGTGTTCCTGGACATCGTGCAGGAGGTCAGCTCGGCCGGTGCCATTCCGACCGGTTGCGACGCGACCAAGACCACCTGCAACCCGCCGATCAACACCCGCAAGATCTCCACCGAGGCGGCGCTGCAGAGCGGTGACACGATCATGCTGGCCGGCCTGATCACCAATTCCGATGAAGACACCTCCAGGGGTGTTCCGGGCCTGAGCCGGCTGCCGATCGTCGGTGGCCTGTTTGGCAGCAAGGGCAAATTGAACAAGCGCTCGGAAGTGATCGTGCTGCTGACCCCGACCATTGTCCGCAACGGTCAGGAAGCACGCACGCTGACCGACGAATACAGCAACCGCTTCCGCGCGATGGAACCGTTCCCCTCCCGCGACCGCAAGCGGTAGTGCCGGCCGCTGGGCAGTAGATCCACGCCATGCGTGGATGAACTGTCAGATATCGATGTTGGACATGGGGTCGGATCCCGTTGCTCAGCAACGGGATCCGACCCCGCCCACCCACGGATCGCCCGTTGTTGCCGTTGCCGTTGCTGCTGCCGGCCAGCGGCCGGCACTACCGCGGGTGCAGGGCGCAGCCCTGCCGGTGCTACGCTACCGCCACCGACTACCACGGAGGCGGGATGGGGGCGATCGTGTTGTTGCCGCTGGGCGTGGACGATGCCGCGCTGGACCGCTGTCTGGCCGCGCTCGATGCGGGCACGGCGGCGGGCACCGCCGTGTGGCTGGCCGATGACGCACAGGCCGGGCCCCGTGCCCAGGCCGTCGTTGAACACTGGCTGGCGCATACACCGCTGCAGGCCGAATACACCCGCCGCTCGCGACCGCTGGGCGAAGTCGCCCACCTCGATGAAATGCTGCGCGCCTGCGAGGGCCTGGACGTGGCCGTGCTGGCCCCGGACAGCGTGCCTGCACCCGGTTGGCTGCAGCAGCTGCAGGCCGCCTTCGCCCGCGATGCCGCCATTGCCACGGCCACGCCCTGGTGCAATGCCGGTGAAACCGCTGCGTGGCCACGCCTGGGGGAGATCAATCCGGAACCGACCGACAGCGCGCTGCTGGCCCACGCCTGTGCCTGCCTGCCGAACCTGCACCCGGAACTGCCCTCTGCCGTGACCCACGCCGTGCTGGTACGCGGCAACGCGCGCCGCCGTGCCGGTGGTCTGGACGTCGACAGTTACCTGGGGTGGAACGCCGCCCTGGTGGACCTGAGCCTGCGCATGGCCGGGCTGGGCTGGCGCAACGTGCTGTGCGAGAACGCCTTCGTCAGCCGTGCCGGCGAAGCCGTCAGCCGCGAGGGTGATCTGGAGGCGCTTGCCACGCGCTGGCCGGCTTGGATGCCGCGGCTGGCCGATTTCCTCATGCACGATCCCGTGCATGCACTGCGCGATGACCTGCAGCAACGGGTGCAGCAGGCGATAATGCCGCGAGAGCAGGGCGACCTGTTCGCCTCGCCCCCGCCGTCGGAGTCGCCTGCTTGAACCCTGCCATCGCCGCCATCGTCGTTACCTACCAGAGCGGCAGCACCATCGATGCCTGCCTGGGGCGGCTGCGCCAGGCACAGGACGTGGCCGAGATCCGGGTGGTGGACAACGGTTCGCAGGATGACACCCTGGACATCGTGCAGCGCCACGCCAGCCACGATCCGCGCGTGCGTTTCATCGGCAACCCGGACAACCCCGGTTTTGCCGCCGCCAACAACCAGGGTGTGGCGGATTCGACCAGCCCGTGGCTGGCGTTCATCAACCCCGATCTGCTGGTGGAAGCGGACACCCTGGCCGCACTGCGGGCGCGCGCAGAGACAGTGGGCGATTGCCTGCTGGGCGTGGAGCAGGTGGACGAACACGGCTTCGCCGATGACGCAGTGCGTCGGCGCGATCCGGATTTCCTGGCCATGCTGCGCTCGCCCGCCCGCGGTGGGCGGCTTGCGATTGCGCGTGACCCGGCGCAGACCCTGCAGCAGGTGCCGGCGCTGTCCGGTGCGCTGCTGCTGATGTCGCGCGCGCTGTTCGACCGCATCGGCGGCTGGGACGCCGGCTATCGCCTGCACGCCGAAGACCTGGACCTGTGCCGTCGCGTCCGCGATGCCGGGGGCGTGGTGGCCATCGCCAACGACCTGCGGGTGGTCCATGTGCGTGGCGTCTCCAGCCGTTCGCGGCCGTTCTTCGTCGAATGGCACAAGCACCGGGGGCTGTGGCGCTACTTCAGCAAGTTCGAGGCGAAGCAGCGTTCGTGGCCGGTACGGGTGATGGTGTGGGGCGCGATCTGGGCACACGCGGCGATGCTGGTGCCGAAGCTGCTGCGCAAGGCACTCTGATCCCTGTAGCGCCGAGCCCACGCTCGGCTGCATTCCGTTCCGGGTCCATGACGTCTGAGGCAAGAGCAGCCGAGCATCGGCTCGGCACTACACAGCGCCGCCGCGAATCCGCGATTCACCCTTTCGGGCGCATAATTGCCCCATGGCCATCATCCAGTCCCTGCTCGACACCGACCTGTACAAATTCACCATGATGCAGGCGGTGCTGCACCAGCACCCCGGCGCCCTGGTCCAGTACCGGTTCAAGTGCCGCACCCCCGGTATCGACCTGGCCAGCTACATCGACCAGATCAACGAGGAAATCGACCACCTGTGCAGCCTGCGCTTCAGCGATGAAGAGCTGGACTACATGCGTGGCCTGCGCTTCGTGAAGCCCGACTTCGCCGATTTCCTCGGCCTGTTCCACCTGGACCGCAAGTACATCCAGCTGACGCCGTCGAAGACGGTGCCGGGTGAAATCGACCTGGACATCACCGGTCCGTGGCTGCATACCATCCTGTTTGAAGTGCCGCTGCTGGCGATCATCAACGAAGTCTGGTTCCGCAATACCACCACCGCCGATTTCGCCGAGGGTGAGCGCCGCCTGCAGGCCAAGGCCGCACTGCTGCGCGATACCCCCGGATTCGAGCAGTGCCGCATCGCCGACTACGGCAGCCGCCGCCGCTACTCGCGGGACTGGCATGCGCGCCTGCTGCCGCTGCTGCGTGATGCGCTCGGCCCGCAGCTGGTCGGCACCAGCAACGTGCACTTCGCGCGGCTGTATGGCATGACCCCGCACGGCACCATGGCCCATGAGTACCTGCAGGCCTTCCAGGCCCTCGGCCCGCGCCTGCGCGATTCGCAGGTGGCCGCACTGGAATCGTGGGCACGCGAGTACCGCGGCGACCTGGGCATCGCCCTGTCCGACGTGGTGGGGCTGGATGCGTTCCTGCGCGATTTCGATATGTACTTCTGCAAGCTGTTCGACGGCGTGCGCCACGATTCCGGCGATCCGTTCGACTGGGGCGATCGCATGCTCGCCCATTTCCAGCAGCGCCGCGTCGATCCGCGCAGCAAGGTGCTGGTCTTCAGTGACGGCCTGGACATCACCAAGGTGATGCGCCTGTACGACTATTTCCGTGGCCGCTGCCAGGTGGCCTTCGGCGTGGGTACGCACCTGACCAACGATCTGGGCCCGACCCCGCTCAACATCGTCATCAAGATGGTCCGCTGCAATGGCCAGCCGGTGGCCAAGCTGAGCGATTCGCCCGGCAAGAGCATGTGCGATGACCCCGGCTACCTGTCCTACCTGCGGCAGGTGTTCGAGCTGCCCCCGGAAGTGCCCCAGGGCTGATCCACCCGATCGGCTACCCCGGAACGATCACGTTCAGGGGTAGTCGACACGCACCAGATACGCGCCCTGCAGCGGCTGCTGCTTCGGGGCTTCCAGGCGATAGCTTTCCGAGAACACCAGATCGCCCGCGCGCAGGCTGCGGGCAGCCACGGCCAACTGCTGGCCCTGGCGCTTGCCATCGCGCAGCACCGCGCTCTGCCCTTCGTCCATGGCCACCAGCGCCACCGTCGCGCCCTTGGCCGACAGCGGGCAACCTTCCAGGCGCAACTGCTGCTGATCCACGCGCGCCGAACAACCGGGATCGACAATCCGGCCGCTGAAGCGGATCGTGCCGCCATCGGCATGTGCCAGTGAACTGACGCCCATCAGGGCCACACAGAGCAGGATCGAGGTCTTCATGACGTTCTCTGGTTCGACATATGTCTGTTAACGACAGGCCAGAACAGTCTTTAAGGGTCAGAAATTCGATCTGGAAGGTGCGTCACTGAACAATAGTGATGCACGTCAAATATTGAGTTTTTGCCTTGAAATACAGCCTCTTCCTCGCCCTGTGATGCGCGCGTAAACCGCGTGGTGCAGGAGTGTGACGCACGTTCGATCTGCGTCAGAGGCATGGCGAGCTATCACGCCAAATATTTGGCGTCAATGTGCGTTGCGACACACCTATTACGTGAACTGGATCACATTTGTGATCTATACTGTCGACTCGGACCCAAGGATGGCGTCATCGCGGGTCCGGCCACAGGTGAGACGCAAGGATGGGTCTGATGCCCGGCAGTGCTCCTTGCTTCCTCCTCTACGTCCACATTCCTCAGTAGGGTTAGAAAGCAAATGCGCAAGATCAATCTGTTCGCCGTCCTCCTGCTTGCTGCCGCACCGCTGGCCGCCAACGCCGCCGATGGCACGATCACCTTCAAGGGCAAGGTCACCGACGTGACCTGCCAGATCACCACCCCGGCCGGCAAGGACTTCACCGTCAACCTGCCGACCGTGTCGAAGGCCTCGCTGGCCGTCGCCGGTGCCACTGCCGGTCGTACCCAGTTCGCGATCAACCTGAGCAAGTGCGGCACCAACAGCAACGTCGCCACCTACTTCGAGCCGGGTGCCACCGTTGATTTCGCGACCGGCCGCCTGCTGAACCAGACCCCGACCACCGCCAACGGTGCCGGCAACGTGCAGGTCCAGCTGCTGGGCAGCTCGTTCGACGTCCTGCCGATCAAGGCCGCCAGCACCGGCCTGGCCCAGACCAACTCGCAGTGGGTCAACACCGGCACCGCCGGCACCGCTGACCTGAACTACTACGCTGAGTACTACGCGACCGGCGCAGCATCGGCCGGCGAAGTGAGCACCAACGTCAAGTACACGATCATCTACAACTGATCGTTGCAGCACGGCCCTTGTCCGGTGCTGGCACCGGGCAGGGGCACTGCATCCACCCACGGGTAGTTCCTCCGATGAAAGCCTTCCTTTCCCGGACGCTGCTGACGGCCGCGTTCTCACTCTCTTTGTGCCCGACGGCGCTCGCTGGCGTCGTCATCAACGGTACGCGGGTGATCTACCCCGGCCAGGCGCGCGAAGTCACCGTGCAGGTGGACAACGTGGGTGATTCGCCTTCGCTGGTCCAGGCCTGGATCGACAGTGGTGATGCGAACCAGACCGCCGACAGCAGCGACGCGCCGTTCGCGCTGACGCCGCCCATCAGTCGCGTCGAGCCGGGTCGCAGCCAGGCGCTGCGGGTGATGTTCACCGGCGCAACGTTGCCGACCGACCGCGAAACGGTTTTCTGGTTCAACGTGCTGGACGTGCCGCCGTCGCCGACGCGCACGGGCGATGCCGACCAGAACCTGCTGCAGGTGGCGTTCCGCTCGCGCCTCAAGCTCTTCTATCGCCCGCAGGGGCTTCCCGGTACCGCCAACGAAGCGCCCGCGCTGCTGCGCTGGAGCCGCACGGGCGACCGCCTTCGCGTGGAAAACCCGAGTGCGTACCACGTCACCTTGGCCGAAGTGCATGCGCTGGCAGGCACACGCGACGAGGTGGTGGAGGACAAGGGAAAAATGGCCGCGCCCGGTCAAAGCCTCGAATTCACCGTGCCTGCGGCAACCACGCAGGTGCGCTTCATCACCATCAATGATTTTGGCGGCCGCGTAGAGCGCACCGTCGATCTCGCCCGCGGGAACTGATCGAACCGCTGCATGCAGGCAGCACCCCCCGTCATGGCTGCACCGCGGCCGTCGTCAAGGAATGTCAGTGTGATTGGAAACAGATTGACATTGTCGATCCGGCAGGCCATGTGCCTGCTGGCCGCTGGCGTGGCGTGCCCAGGATGGGCTGTGGCAGCACCTGCAAACCTGGGCGAGCAGGCGTTGATGGCGCAGAGCGCTGCAGTGACCGCCGCCGCACCGGCGCAGGCCCAGTTCAATTCCAGCTTCCTGTCCGGCAAGGCCGGCCAGGTCGATCTTGCCGCCTTCGCCAACGGCAATCCGATGGTCGCGGGCAGCTATCGGGTGGATGTCTACGTCAACGGCGCGTGGCAGGGACGACGTGACGTCGAGTTCAAGGCCGATGCCGAGGGCAAGGTCGACGCCTGCCTGAGCCTGCCGCTGCTGGAAGAATTCGGTGTCGATACCGAGGCGGTCCTGGTCCAGCAGGATGCTGCCGTGCCTGCATCCAACGATGCCTGCGTACCGGTGCAGCAGCGCATGGCCAATGCGTTCGGCACGTTCGACAGTGGCAGCCTGCGCTACGACCTGAGCATTCCGCAGGTGTTCCTGCGACGCCACGCACGCGGCTACGTCAACCCGGCGCTGTGGGACCGTGGCATCAACGCCGGCTTCCTCGGTTACACCTTCAATGCCGTCGACAGCAGGACGCGTACCGAAGGCGGTGGCCGCAACCGCACGGCGTACCTGGGCCTGAATTCCGGCATCAACCTGGGGGGCTGGCAGCTGCGCCATGATTCCAACCTGACCTGGAGTGACGGCAACGGGCGCCATTGGCAGAGCATCGCCACCTATGCCCAGCGTGGCATCGCGCAGGTGCGCGGCATGCTGACGGTCGGCGAGGCGTTCACCAGTGGCGAACTGTTTGATTCCATCGCCTACCGGGGGGCCAGCCTGGCCACCGATGACCGCATGCTGCCCGACTCGCTGCGCGGTTACGCGCCGGTGGTACGCGGCATTGCTGAAACCAATGCACGGGTGGAAGTGCGGCAGAGCCAGCAGCTGATCTACTCCACCACCGTTTCGCCAGGCAGCTTCGTCATCGACGATCTGTATCCCACCGGCTACGGCGGCGACCTGGAAGTGTCGGTCATCGAAGCCGATGGCCGCCGCCGCACTTTCAGCGTACCGTTCGGCTCGGTGCCGCAGATGCTGCGCGCAGGTGTCTCGCGCTATGCAGTCACCGCCGGTCAGGTGCGCAACGACCTGCTGCGCGATGATCCGTGGCTGCTGCAGGGCACCTGGCAGCGCGGCATCGACAACCGGGTGACGGTCTACGGCGGCAGTGCCTTGAGCACGGGCTACGTTTCGCTGCTGTACGGGGCGGGCGTGTCGACCCCGGTGGGTGCGTTCGCTGCCGATGTCACCCACGCGCGGACACGCCTGGACACGTTGGGCGAGCGCTCCGGCGCCAGCGTGCGCCTGAGCTACAGCAACCTGATCGGCGAGACCAACACCAATCTGACCCTGGCTGCGTACCGTTATTCCACTGGTGGCTTCTACAGCCTGCAGGACGCTCTGCTGGTGCGCGATGACCTTGGCCGCGGCAACGATCCCAGCCTGCGTGGGCGCCAGCGCAGCCAGTTCCAGGTGACCCTCAACCAGCCGCTGGGTCTTCGCGGCGGCTCGCTGTATGTCACCGGCGCGCTGCGCGACTTCTATGATCGTCCCGGCACCAGCAAGCAGTACCAGGTGGGCTACAACAACGCCTGGCGCTCGTTGAACTTCGGCGTGTCCGCCATCCGCACCGAAGAAGGACTCGCCGGTACCGCCGACACGCAGTACCTGCTGTCGTTGAGCGTGCCGCTGGGGCAGGGCCGCCGCCAGCCGATGTCGTTCAGCGCCGACGTGGGCATGCGTGACAGCGCTGGCTATGACTCCAGCCGCCTCGGCATCACCGGTTCTGCCGGCAGTGACAATGAACTGAGCTATGGCGTTGCACTGTCCGACAGCCGCGAGGGTGGCACCACCGGCATCGCCAACGCCGAGTACCGCAGCCGCTACGCCGCGACGAGCGCCTCCTATGGTTACTCCAGTGCATTCCGCCAGTTGGCCATCGGCGCGACAGGCAGCCTCGTGGTGCATGGCGGTGGCGTAACGCTTTCCCCGCAGCGCGGCGACACGCTGGTGCTGGTGAAGGCCGAGGGCGCCCGTGATGCCCGCGTGGCCAATGCGCCGGGCCTGCGCATCGACGGCCGTGGCTATGCCGTGGTGCCCTATGTTTCGCCGTACCGCCTCAACACCATCACCCTCGACCCGCAGGGCATGTCGCTGGACGTCGAGCTGGAAGGAAGCAGCCAGTGGATCGCCCCGTACGCCGGTGCGATCAGTCTGCTGCGCTTTGAGACGCGACAGGGGCGCGCGCTGCTGATCCAGGCGCATGGCGACGATGGCAGCGCGCTGCCGTTCGGTGCACAGGTGAAGGATCTGCAGGGCCAGCCAGTGGGCATGGTCGGGCAGGGCGGACGTGTGTACGTGCGTACTGCAGATGACAGTGGTCGACTGCAGGTTGAATGGGGCAGCGCCGCTGATGCGCGCTGCACGATCGAATACACGGTGCCCGCTGGCGCCGACACCGGCCCGGCCGGACTGACTACCGTGGAGGCCACATGCCGCTGATGAAGATTCGCCGTGGCACCCTGGTGATGGCGCTGCTGGCCGCGGGCATGGGCCTGTCCGGGCAGGCGCTGGCCGCGTGTGCGATCAACGTCAGCGGCTATGTCGCCCAGGACGTCGAGATGGACATGGGGCAGGTGGTCATTCTTCCCAGTACGCCGGTGGGAGGAGTGATCAAGCAGCTGAGCGTGCCGATCCGGCAGCGCGACAGTGTCGGCCGGTGTACTGGCGGGGGCCGGCTGATCGGCATCTACAGCAACGCTGCGCAGCAGAACCCAACCTCATTTGCCAACGTATACCAGACCGGCGTCGCCGGCGTGGGTATCCGCCTCTATCGGGATTCGGGCGAGATCCAGACCTATTACCCCCACTCGATCAACTACAGCGGCAACACCACCGTATCGATCGTGGGCGGCATGTTCCGGATCGAGTTGATCAAGACTGCTGCCCAGACGGGTTCAGGCACGATCGCGCCCAATGGCCGCTTCACCAATTACTACTTCGATGGCAACGGTCCCGGTCGCCCCGTGCTGACCTCGTCATTCAAGGGCTCGGGCACCACCGTCGTCAGCCCCACCTGCGAAGTGGACGCGGGCAGCCGCAACATCGTGGTGGATTTCGGCAGCGTGCCAAACGCCACCTTTACCGGCGTGGGCTCGCGTGCCGTCGATCGTGATTTCGGCATCACCCTGCGCTGCCAAGGCAGCAACGTGGCGCAGTACCAGAGCACGATCGGCATCCAGCTCGATGCCACAGCGGCCAGCGGCAACCAGCCGGGCACGCTGGCCATCACCAGCGGCAGCAACAGCGCGACCCGCATCGGCATCCAGATCGTGCGCCGCAATGGCAGCAGCGAGCAGAACATCAGCTTCGGCGACAGCCTGATGCTGGGCGATACGGTGACCGGCACCTCGTCGATGACCCTGCCGCTGCGCGCGCGCTACATCCAGACCCAGGCGGGCACGGTAGGGCCGGGCGAAGCCAACGGCACCGCCACGTTCACGATCACCTACAACTGAACGGTAGCGGTAGAGTCGACTGTCAGTCGACTGCTTCCAATGAAACGCCCGAAATCCCCGCGCTGCGCGCGCTAGTCGACTGACAGTCGACTCTACCCGGGCGCCGCCTCGGCCACCCCGCCACCCGTTCCCGGGCGGTGCCTCGGCCACCCCGCCACCCGTTCCCGGGCGGTGCCTCGGCCACCCCGCCACCCATCTCTGGTAGTGCCGGCCGCTGGCCGGCAACCCCGTCCGTTCATTCCAACGCGTAGCGCAGCACGAACAGCGTCGCCACCAGCCACACCGCCGGGTGCACCTCGCGCCAGCGGCCGGTACCGGCCTTCAATGCGGCGTAGGCGATGAAGCCGAAAGCCAGGCCATTGGCAATGGAATAGGTGAAGGGCATCGCCAGCGCACACAGCGCCGCCGGTACCGATTCGGTCAGGTCGCTCCAGTCCACCTCCACCAGCTCGCGCAGCATCAAGCCGGCCACGAACAGCAGGGCAGGGGAGGTTGCATAGGCAGGCACCATCGCCGCCAGGGGCGAGAACAGCAGTGCCGCCAGGAACAGGGCGCAAACCACCAGGGCGGTCAGGCCGGTACGGCCGCCCACCTGCACGCCGGAGGCGCTTTCGGCGAACGCGGTGGTGCTGCTGGTTCCCAGCAGTGAACCGGCCACGATGGCGGTGCTGTCGGCCAGCAGTGCACGGCCGAAGCGCTTCTGCGCGCCCGGCAGCTTCAGCAGGCCGGCACGGCCTACCACGCCGTACAGCGTGCCGGTGGCATCGAAGACTTCCACCAGCACGAACACCAGCACCACCTGCAGCAGCACCGCGATCGGTGCACCGCCGTCGTGGTGCAGCAGGCCGGGCAGGTCCAGCTGCAGGAAGGTCGGCGCCAGGCTCGGCGGCAGCGAGACCAGGCCGTGGTACTGCACGTCACCCAGCGCCCAGCCTGCCGCGGTCACGGCCAGGATGCCGATGAGGATGGCCCCGCGCACGCGGCGCGCTTCCAGCACGGCAATCAGCAGGAAGCCGCCCAGCGCCAGCAGCGGTGGCGCGGTGTTCAGCGGCCCCAGCGCCACCAGCGTGTCTTCGTTGCCGATGATCACGCCGGATTTCTGCAGCGCGATGATCGCCAGGAACAGGCCGATGCCCGCCACGATGGCCGAGCGCAGCGACGAAGGTATGCCCGCCACCAGCCACGCGCGCACGCCGGTCAGCGACAGCACCAGGAACACCAGGCCGGAAATGAACACCGCGCCCAGTGCCTGCTGCCAGGGCAGCCCCGCCGCACCCACCACGGTGAAAGCGAAGAACGCGTTCAAGCCCATGCCCGGCGCCATGCCCACCGGGAAGTTCGCCGCCAGCGCCATCACCGCCGAACCCAGCGCCGCAGCCAGGCAGGTGGCCACGAACACCGCACCAGCATCCATCCCCGTAGTGCCCAGAATTTCCGGGTTGACGAAGACGATGTAGGACATCGTCAGGAAGGTGGTGACACCGGCCAGCAGCTCGGTACGCACGGTGGTGCCGTGCTGCTGCAGCTGGAACAGGCGTTCAAACAGGGGCATGGGGTCTCTCACAACAATTGGGCGTCACCACCAACGGTGGTGACCTACCAGAATGCAGAACGGCCGCGCAGAGCGCGGCCGTTCTTTCTTTCTTACTTCAGCGCCTTGAAGCGCAGGCGCTTCGGCGCGGCGTCGTCGCCCATGCGGCGGCGCTTGTCTTCTTCGTACTCGCGGTAATTGCCCTGGAAGAACTCCACGTGCGAATCACCTTCAAACGCCAGGATGTGGGTCGCGATGCGATCCAGGAACCAGCGGTCATGCGAGATGACGAAGGTGTTGCCCGGGAATTCCAGCAGCGCATCTTCCAGCGCACGCAGGGTTTCGATGTCCAGATCGTTGGACGGTTCGTCGAGCAGCAGCACGTTGCCACCCTGCAGCAGGGTCTTGGCCATGTGCAGGCGGCCACGCTCACCACCGGACAGCGAACCGACCATCTTCTGCTGGTCCTGGCCCTTGAAGTTGAAGCGGCCGATGTAGGCGCGCGACTGGATCTCGATGCCGTTGATGTTGAGGATGTCCAGGCCGCCGGCGATTTCCTGGAAGACGTTGTGGTTGCCCTCCAGCTTGTCGCGGCTCTGGTCGACGTAGGACAGCTTCACGGTCGGGCCGACCACGATTTCGCCCGAATCCGGCTTTTCCTGGCCGGTGATCATCTTGAACAAGGTCGACTTACCGGCACCGTTCGGACCGATGATGCCGACGATGGCGCCGGCCGGCACCAGGAAGCTCAGGTTGTCGAACAGCAGGCGGTCGCCGAACTTCTTCGAGACATTCTTGAACTCCATCACCGCGTTGCCCAGGCGCTCGCCCGGCGGGATGAAGATTTCATTGGTCTCGTTGCGCTTCTGGTAATCGACCGACTGCAGCTCTTCCAGGCGGGCAAGACGCGCCTTGCCCTTGGTGCGGCCACCCTTGGCGTTCTGGCGCGACCATTCCAGTTCCTTCTGGATTGCCTTCTGGCGGGCCTTTTCCTGGTTGTCTTCCTGCTTCAGGCGCTCGTCTTTCTGGGTCAGCCACTCGGTGTAGTTGCCCTTCCACGGAATGCCGCGGCCGCGGTCGAGTTCCAGGATCCACTCAGCGGCGTTGTCCAGGAAGTAGCGATCATGGGTGACGGCCACCACGGTACCGGTGTAGCGCGCCAGGAACTGTTCCAGCCATTCCACCGACTCGGCGTCGAGGTGGTTGGTCGGTTCGTCGAGCAGCAGCATGTCCGGCTTCTGCAGCAGCAGGCGGCACAGCGCCACGCGGCGCTTTTCACCACCGGACAGCTTGCCGACCACGGCATCCCACGGCGGCAGGCGCAGCGCATCGGCGGCCACGTCCAGCTGGTTTTCCAGGGTGTGCGCGTCGCCGGCGGCGAGGATCGCTTCCAGGCGTTCCTGTTCCTTGGCCAGCGCGTCGAAGTCGGCGCCTTCCTCGGCATAGGCCAGGTACACCGCGTCCAGCGCGGCCTGCGCCTGCAGCACTTCGCCCACGCCTTCCTCGACCGCTTCACGCACGGTCTTGGTCGGGTCCAGCTCCGGTTCCTGCGCCAGGTAGCCGACCTTGATGCCCGGCTGCGGGCGGGCTTCGCCCTCGAAATCGGTGTCCACGCCGGCCATGATCTTCAGCACGGTGGACTTGCCGGCGCCGTTCAGGCCCAGCAGGCCGATCTTCGCGCCCGGGAAGAAGGACAGCGAGATGTCCTTGATGATCTGCCGCTTGGGCGGGACCACCTTGGACACGCGGTTCATGGTGTAGATGTATTGCGAGGACATGAGGTCTCCGTAGGGGCGCGGCCCTGCACCCGTCCGTCAGCGGGAAGCTCCCGGACGACAGCGGGCACAGACTGAATGGAATACCCCCGATTATAGCCGGAACCGGTTCCCGGCCGCGCCTGCTGGGGCGCTGCGGGGCTGGCCGAAGGCTGAATACAAAGCGGAATGCGTCAGCGGGAAGCGTTTCCAGCCGGAAACGGTTCAGATCGCCTGCGCAATATGGACATCACCATCCACTGCAGCAGAGGTCTGTCATGCGCATCAACCTTATCGTGGCCGGGGCCATGGCCTCTGTGCTGGCGCTGGGCGCTGTCGCCCCGGCATTTGCCGACAAC
The DNA here is from genome assembly GCF_003086895.1 of Stenotrophomonas sp. ESTM1D_MKCIP4_1. NCBI lineage: Bacteria > Pseudomonadati > Pseudomonadota > Gammaproteobacteria > Lysobacterales > Lysobacteraceae > Stenotrophomonas > Stenotrophomonas sp. ESTM1D_MKCIP4_1. The sequence goes on from NZ_CP026004.1 coordinate 691,642, forward strand.
GACCGTGACCGCCGCGAATGGCGGGAGGACCGCCGCGAAGACCGCCGCGAGTACCGGCATGACGTGCGCGAGGCCCGTCGCGACTACGAACGGGACCGCCGCGACGCCCGCCGTGACTGGCGCCACGACCACGGCTACCGCCCGGCACCGCCGCCGCCGCGGGTGGTCTATCGCCCCGGCTATCGTCCGGGCCCGGGTCCGGGCTACGGCTGGCAGGTCGGCCACCGCTATCGCGACTACTACCGCGGGCCGGTCTACGTGGTGAACGACTACCCGCGCTACCACCTGCGCCGCCCGCCGTACGGTCACCAGTGGATCCGCGATGACCGCGGCAACATGCTGCTGGTTGCCATCGCCACCGGCGTCATCGCCCAATACGTGCTCAGCCGTTGAAGGCCGGGGTCGGATCCCTTTCCATGGGAAAGGGCTCTGACCCCAATCCGCAGCCGACCACCGGGGTCGGATCCCTTTCCATGGGAAAGGGCTCTGACCCCAATCCGCAGCCGACCACCGGGATCGGATCCCTTTCCATGGGAAAGGGCTCTGACCCCAATCCGCAGCCGACCACCGGGATCGGATCCCTTTCCATGGGAAAGGGCTCTGACCCCAATCCGCAGCCGACCACCGGGGTCGGATCCCTTTCCATGGGAAAGGGCTCTGACCCCAGGCAGTACCCGGCATCCTGTCGCGACCACCCTTTATCGGCGCAGGCACAACGCCACCGCCTTCACGATTGCAACGATTCCTAATCCGTCGCAATCCCCGCCGCATCAACGCATTCGCCGCATCGCCGGTTCCGCATCTGCATCCGGCGCCTCGGCCGCGCGTATCCCGCGCCTTCTGCCCGCTACGGTCAGGGCTCCTTTCCACAGGAGTTCTGCCGTGTTGTTCCAAATTTCCCGTCGCCGCAAGTCCGCGTTCGCCGCGCTGCTGCTCGGCGCCGCTTCTGCCCTGCCAGGCACCGCGCTGGCGCAATCCTTCGTCCGCATCGACACCATCACCCCCACGCGTTTCTCGATGATGGACGGCACGTTGCAAGGCACGATCAGCGGCTACGCCGATGCGCCGTCTGCGGTCAATCTGTTCGTGGACCCGGGCCACGGTGCCATCGGCGGCTGGAAGGTCTCACCCGGGCGCTTCACTCCGGGCGACTTCCGCTTTCCGCTCACGATGAGCCTGCATTCGATCGAGCGTAACGGGCAGCCGAATTTCTTCATCTCTCCGTCCGAGGATGGCACCCATCTTCCCAGCCCGAAGGTGGTCTACGCCAAGCGCATCGAACTGCCAGCGCCGGCCATCACCTCGGCCACCAGTGGCCGGCGCAGCGTCACACTGCATGGCACCGCGCTGCCGGGTGCGCACGTTGAACTGACCGTGGCGGGTCAGTCGCAGCGGGTCGCCAGCAGCGGGCCGACCGGCGACTGGTCGCACACCTTCAGCGAGGTACCCGGTGGCACCCATCTGGCCACCGCACGCGTGGTCGACACCCTCAACACCTTCCCGGCGTCGGCGTGGGTGTCCCGCGAAGTGCAGGCCGAGGGGGACATTCTCCGGCCCCTGGCCATCACCGCGCCGGCGCCGGGTTTCCCGGTTGATCGCAAGCTGGTCGCGCGCGGCGTCGCCACCCCGGAGCGCGGGCCGGTACGGGTCAGCGTGGGCGGCGGGGCCGTGGTCGAAGCCACGGTGAATCCCTCCAACCATGCCTGGACCGCCTACGTGCAGAGTCCGGTGCATGGCACGGTGGTGCTGCAGGCCTCGCTTCCCGGCACCGGCGAGCAGGTGCGCCAGAACGTCCAGGTTGCGCCGTTCGGGGCGTTGCGCGCCGAGCGGTTGGTGCTGCATGTGCTGCCGGGGCAGACCCGGTTGTTCACCGACGGAACGGTCGCGCCGGACAGCCCCGATCTGCAGGTGCAGTACCTTGCGCAGGACCGCAGCTGGAGGGCGCTGACGTCCATCGACGAAGCCGGCAACTGGGACTACCGGGGGGCCGTGCCGCAGGACATGGCCCTTGCCAGTGGCGAGGTGGATGGTGACCGCTACGCCCAGCTCGCCTGGCTCACGTTGCCTAGTCTGGGCTCCGGTTTGGGCGATGCCGTGGCCGTGCCGCTGCTGCGCGCCGGCCCTGAGCTGACGTCGCCGTTGACCGTGACCCCGACCACCACCCTGCAGGGCATCGACCCCAGTGGCATTACCGGTGCCGTGGTACTGACCCTGCCGGACGGGCGCACGCCGTCCGCCCAGCCCGATTCCGACGGGCGGTGGTCGATACCGGTCACCGGCCTGCCGGCGGGCCGGTTGAGCATCGAGCTGCGCAAGGTGGAATGGCCCGGCATCCCGGTCGAAACCTCCCGGTATGTGCTGGAGGTGCGGCCCTGAGGCTGGGTCCTGGCGGGCAGGCCGGCACGGGGCAGGAGCGCCCTGTGCCGGCCGTCGGGGCGCCCGCCCGGGCGTCCGTCGGGCTTACAATGGCGGGCCTGCTGTACCTCTTACCCAGCCTGGAGTAACCGATGTTCCCGCGTGACGTCCGCATCGAAACCTACGATCCCGAACTGGCCAAGGCCATTGCTGCCGAAACCCAGCGCCAGGAAGACCACGTCGAGCTGATCGCCAGCGAGAACTACACCAGCCCGGCGGTGATGGAAGCCCAGGGCAGCCAGCTGACCAACAAGTACGCCGAAGGCTATCCGGGCAAGCGCTACTACGGCGGCTGCGAATACGTGGACATCGCCGAGCAGCTGGCCATCGACCGCCTGAAGCAGCTGTTCGGTGCCGATTACGCCAACGTGCAGCCGCACAGCGGCTCGCAGGCCAACCAGGCCGTGTACTTCGCCCTGCTGCAGCCGGGCGACACCATCCTCGGCATGAGCCTGGCCCACGGCGGCCACCTCACCCACGGTGCCAAGGTGAATGCGTCGGGCAAGCTGTTCAACGCCGTGCAGTACGGCGTCAACGACCAGGGCCTGATCGACTATGACGAAGTCGAGCGCCTGGCCCTGGAACACAAGCCGAAGATGGTCGTGGCCGGGTTCTCCGCCTACTCGCAGGTCATCGACTGGGCGCGCTTCCGCGCCATCGCCGACAAGGTCGGTGCGTACCTGTTCGTGGACATGGCCCACGTAGCCGGCCTGGTGGCCGCTGGCGTCTACCCGAGCCCGCTGGAACACGCCCACGTGGTCACCTCGACCACCCACAAGACCCTGCGCGGTCCGCGCGGCGGCATCATCGTCGCCAAGGGCGCCGACGAAGACCTGGTCAAGAAGCTGCAGTCGGTGGTGTTCCCGGGCATCCAGGGCGGCCCGCTGATGCACGTCATCGCCGCCAAGGCCGTGGCCTTCAAGGAAGCGCTGGAGCCGGGCTTCACCGCCTACCAGCAGCAGGTGGTGAAGAACGCCCAGGCGATGGCCAACACGCTGATCGCGCGCGGCTACAAGATCGTTTCCGGTGGCACCCAGAACCACCTGATGCTGGTGGACATGATCGGCAAGGACGTGTCCGGCAAGGACGCGGAGGCCGCGCTGGGCAAGGCCCACATCACCGTCAACAAGAACTCGGTGCCGAACGACCCGCGTTCGCCGTTCGTGACCTCGGGCCTGCGCCTGGGTACCCCGGCGGTGACCACCCGCGGCTATGTCGAACAGGACTGTGTCGACCTGGCCAACTGGATCGCCGACGTGCTGGACGCACCGAACGATGACGCCGTCATCGCCCGCGTGCGCGATGCCGTCAGCGCGCAATGCCGCAAGTACCCGGTCTACGGCTGATTGAAGCAGGGTCAGATCCCTTTCCGAAAGGAAAGGGATCTGCCCCCACCCAGGACCGCGCAGGGTCGGATCCCTTTCCCACAGGAAAGGGCTTTGACCCACACACCAGGAAACGACGCACATGGATGAGCGCCGCCTCAAATATCTCTACACCGCGCTGGCCGTGGTATTCGGCCTGCCTGGCCTGTTGACCGGCGGCATGGGTGCCTGCATGGCAGTGGTCATGGGTGTACTGGGCCTGGCCTCCATGGACCCTGACAAGCTGGGCTTCGCCGCAGCCATGTTCGCGTGGGGAATGCTTGCCCTTGCCGGCCTGCTGGCCTGGGTCGCCCTTAGCATCATCTGGCTGCGCGATGGCAGTGGCGGTCTGCGCGCCGCCTCACCGCGTTGGTGGTGGCTGCTGGGCTTGGGCATGCTGGCGTGCCTGCCCATGCTCGCGATGGCGCTGTACTACTTCCTCGAACTGGGCATCAGCGTCCTGACCGGGCTTCTGGCTGGGCCGCCTGTGCTGGTACCTGCCGGCATGCTGATGTTGCTGCGGCTGCGCGCTCTTGGGTCCGCGCAGGAAACGGGCCTTGGATGAGCGCCTGCACAAACGCCTTCTCCTCGCGCAGGCCCTGCTGTTCGGCCTGCCGGGCGTGCTGCTGGGCGGCGCCGTGGCACTGGCGGCGGTTCACGTGGGCCTGGCAAAGGAAACCCGCCTGTTGAACCAGATCCTGCTGGTGGGCTGGGGGACCGCCGGGGTACTGGGCATCGTTGCCTGGTTGCGCCTCGGCAGTGATGTCCTGCTGCGTGGCCGGGCCGGCCTGCACATGGCCGGCTGGGTCTGGTGGATCCTGCTGCTGCTGGGGGCCCTGGCAGCCATGCCCGCCGTTGTACTGGGTGTAGTGGTCGGGCTGACCGAGCGCGCGGAAGGTTTTGCCCTGCTGCTGTTTGGCCCGCCACTGCTGCTGCCGGCCGCGCATCTGGCCTGGCTGCGCTGGCGGTACCCCGTTGCCCAAGCGGCCTGAGCACCGGCCCCATTTGCTGGAAAAGCCCTTCTCAGGTACCGTTGCGACGCTGCCATGACGATGGCCAGCCGGTCTTCCCCTGAGCCAGGCGTTCCATGTACTGCCCCTTCTGCCAACATGCCGATACCCGGGTCATCGACTCGCGCGTTTCCGAAGACGGCGCGACGATCCGCCGTCGGCGTGAGTGCGAGGCCTGCAACGAGCGCTTCAGCACCCTGGAAACGGTCGAACTGAAGCTGCCGGCCATCGTCAAGAGCGATGGCACCCGCGAGGCTTTCGACCAGCGCAAGGTACGCGCCGGTTTCGACCGCGCGCTGCAGAAGCGCGCGGTGCCCGAGGAAAAGATCGAAGCGGCCGTGCGCGCCGTGGTCCACCAGCTGCGCATCAGCGGCGAACGCGAAGTGCCGTCCATCAAGGTCGGTGAGTTCGTGATGAATGAACTGCGCAAGCTCGACCACGTCGGCTATGTGCGCTTCGCATCGGTCTACCGCAGCTTCGAGGACGTCGCCGATTTCCGCGAGGAGATCGAGAAGCTCGAGCGCGAGCTGCCATCCAGCAACGGACAGCTGCAGCTGCTGGGCGATGTCATCGCCCTGACGAAGAAAAAGAAGGGCTGACAGCCTCCATCCACGCATGGCGTGGATCTACTTCGCCCCGGTAAATGCCAACCTTGGTTGGCGCCGCTGCCCGGGTGCATGCCAACCGTTGGTTGGCACTGATGGCGGCGTTAACATGGCCGCATGAGCACTCCGTTCACCGTCCTTGACCACCTGCACATGGCCAACGCACTGCGTCTGGCCGAACGTGCCGCCTACACCACCCGCCCCAATCCCATGGTCGGCTGCGTGATCGCCCATGGCGAACGCGTGGTCGGGCAGGGCTGGCACCAGCGTGCCGGGGGCCCCCACGCCGAAGTCTTCGCCCTGCGCGACGCCGGCAGCGAAGCGCGTGGCGCCACCGCCTACGTCACCCTTGAGCCCTGCGCACATTACGGGCGAACGCCCCCGTGTGCGCTGGCGTTGATCGAGGCCGGTGTAGCGCGCGTGGTCGCGGCGATGCGCGATCCCTTCCCGAAGGTCGATGGCGGCGGTTTCGACCTGCTGCGCAACGCTGGCATCGAAGTGGCCGAAGGCCTGATGGCCGCGCAGGCGCGCGAGCTCAACAAGGGCTTCCTGTCGCGCGTGGAGCGTAACCGTCCCTGGCTGCGGGTGAAGCTGGCCGCCAGCCTGGACGGGCGCACCGCGATGGCCGATGGCAGTTCCAAGTGGATTACCGGCGCGGCCGCACGCGAAGACGTGCAGCACTGGCGCGCGCGTGCCGGCGCCATCCTCACCGGGGCGGGCACCGTGCTGGCCGATGACCCGATGCTGACCGTGCGCCTGGACAACACCGAGGTGCTGCCACCGCTGCGCGTGGTGCTGGATGCGCGCCTGCGTTCGCTGGAATGCAGCCGCGTGCGCGAGGGCGGGGCACCCACCCTTTACCTGCACGATGCAGCGGTCAGCGCGCCGGATGCGGCCGACGCCGAATTCGCCAGCGTGCCGAGCGTCGACGGCCGGCTCGATCTGGGCGCGGTGCTGGCACTGCTGGCCGAGCGGGGCATCAACGAAGTGCATACCGAAGCCGGTGCCACCCTGGCCGGCGCATTGCTGCGTGGTGGCTGGGCCGATGAGCTGCTGCTCTATCAGGCACCCACGCTGCTGGGTGATCGCGGCCGCCCGCTGCTGGCCGGCCTCGGCATCGAAGCGATGGACCAGCAGCGCCGCCTGCGCGTGATCGACCAGCGCCAAGTGGGTGACGACCTTCGCCTGCTGCTGCGCGCGTGATGCGGTGAAGGCCATCCACGCATGGCATGGATCTACCGTGCTCTGGTAGACGCCAACCTTGGTTGGCGCCGTGGCATTACACGCACTCTTCGGTCCACATCATCTGCGCGATCGGGCGCAGGGCCTTGCACTCCTGCGTCATCTCATCGGCCGACAGCACCTGCGCCTTGGCCTTCAGTTCCTCGGCCATCGCGTCCACGCCGCTGATCTGTTCCGGGGCGATCTTCGCCACGCAGCTGCGGTGCTGCTGCAACAACAGGTCGCAGCCCGGCACGCCAGTCACCTTCGGGGCGCTGGCTGCTTCGGCCTCTTCCATCCACACCTGGAACGGGGCGAGCGCTTCCAGCACCGGGGTCACCAGCGCATCGAAGCTGCCGCTGAACCAGTACGCCTGGTCCGCACCGGAGTACAGCGTCTGGCTGCCCTTCACCGTGCGCTGCGTGCCGCGTTCCAGCGCCTGCGTGTAAGCCTCGATGAAACGGGTGCGGCTGGCCGGCTCGTCACTGGTCATGCTGGCGGCGAACAGCGGACGCACGCTGTCCAGGTTGGCCACCTGGCATGTGAAGTCGACCGTGGCGATCTTCTGGTCGTCCACGTACTCGTTGTCTTCGATGGTGCTGCCGGTGGCGCGGCAGGCAGATGCCTTCAGCACCCTGGCGTACAGCGCTTCGGTGGCGGCCGCGTCGACCTTGCCACCCACACTGGCCTGCAGCGCCATCCACGGTTCGGCCAGTGCCTTGGCCAGCGCGCCGGGCGTGGGCGTCACCGCGTCGTTGCCATCGTGGGCGCTGCGCAGGGCATCGTTGAGCGTGCGCGCGGCAGCGGCATCGTCTTCAATCAGCACGCGTGCGTACAGGTCCAGGGTCTGTTCGGGCGTCAGCGCCGGTGCGGCGGTGGCGAACACGGGGGCACACAGCAGGGCGCTGGCGAGCAGGGTGCGCAGAGGAGTCTTCATGACGGTGTTCCATTTCCAGTGGGATGGTGCAAAGCCGCGCAAGCCTAGCCCATTCCCGCATGCGCATGGAATCGCAGCTGCTGAAAAAAAAACGGGCCCCTTGCGGGGCCCGTTCGATTACACGACGAGGATCGAGCAATCAGAAGCTGGCGCGTACGCCGGCCGAGAACTGGGTGACATCGCGGTAGCCGGAGATCTCGCCTACCAGACCCCAGGTCCGGGTGAAGTTGATCTGGCCGCCGAGGGTACCGACCCAGGTGCCTTCAAAGTTGTTGCCGCCATCCATGTAACCGGCCTTGATCCAGGCTTCGGTCATGGCCGAGGGCTTGCCACGCAGGCCCATGGTGGCGCGCACCAGGTTGGTGTGGTCCTTGTTGCGCAGGCGAACGTTGTAGATGTCCGAATCCACGGTGATTTCCGCCTGCTGGCGCACCCAGGCGATATCGGCGGTGTAATCCACGCGATCGCTGAAGGGCATGTGGTAGCCGATGCCCAGCTCCGGCTGGTTCAGTTCCAGCTTGTAGCGGCCGTAGTCGTAGTTGTACGACTTGCTGGCGTAGTTCCAGGCGCCGAACACGTGGACCTGTTCGGCCAGGGCGAACGAGCCGCGCACGTAGCCACCGTCCAGCTTGGGGTCGTCCAGAAGGTCATCGTCGGTCTGGAACTGGGTCCAGCCACCTTCCACATAGGTGTAGCTGAGGCCGTCGGCCAAGGCCGAGAACGGAGCGGCGGCCAGCAGTGCGGCCACGATCAGGATCTTGCGCATGGGAATTCCTGTGAATTTCAGTCCATTGGCGGGCCACCCTCTCGGCAGTCCGTGGCGACCTCATGTCGACCGGGATCCGAGTTTAATGAAACTTTTACAGATTGCGAGCGACGGGCGTCACAGGTGGCGGCCGGTTCAGCTGGGGGTCGGATCTGTCTGCCCCCTGCAGCGGCCAGGCGGGGTCAGAGCCCTTTCCTGTGGAAAGGGATCCGACCCCAGGCCCAGGCAGCAGGAGGGGTCGGATCCGTTTGCCCAAGGCAAACGGCTCTGACCCCAGGCATCACCCCGTTCAGCCCGGGCTGGTACACTGCACGGGCCGGTTCGCCGGTACACAAACGTCTTCAGGGCGGGGTGCGATTCCCCACCGGCGGTAGGTGCGTACGCACGAGCCCGCGAGCGCCCCGGCCATCGGTCGGGGGTCAGCAGATCCGGTCCAATGCCGGAGCCGACGGTATAGTCCGGATGAAAGAAGACGGTGCTACAGGGCCTTCGAGGCCCTGCGCCCGCCTGTTTGCCTTGCGGCGTTTTTCGCTCACTTTCCGCGGAGAACGTTTCTTGTTTACTGGAATCATCGAAGGCGTCGGCCGTCTGGCCGCTCGCGAAGCCATCGGCGGCGATGTCCGCTTCACCTTCAACGTCGGCAGCCTGCCGTTCGACCACGTGCAGATGGGCGAGAGCATCGCCATCAACGGCGTCTGCCTCACCGTCATCGCGTTCGACGCGACCAGCTTCCAGGCCGATACCTCCACCGAAACGCTGGGGCTGACCACGCTGGGCCAGCTGGCCGAAGGCGCGGTCATCAATCTGGAGCGTGCCATGCGCCCGACCGATCGCCTTGGTGGCCATCTGGTCAGCGGCCATGTCGATGGCCTCGGCCAGGTGCTGTCCATCCATGAAGACGCGCGCGCCCAGCGCTGGCGCTTTGCCGCCCCGGCCGCCCTGCGCCGCTACATCGCCAAGAAGGGCTCGATCTGCGTGGACGGTGTCAGCCTGACCGTCAACGAAGTGGACGGCGAAGGCTTCGAGGTCGCCCTCATTCCGCACACCGTGGCCAACACCGCCTTTTCTGTAACCGGCGTGGGCAGCGCGGTGAACCTGGAGATCGACCTGGTGGCCCGTTATGTAGAGCGTTTGATCGGTGTGCCGAGCAACGGTCAGCACGCACAGGGAGATGCCGCATGAATTTCGCCCCCATTCCGGAGATCCTGGAAGACATCCGCCAGGGCCGCATGGTCGTCATCGTCGATGACGAGGACCGCGAGAACGAAGGCGACCTGATCATGGCCGCCGAGCTGGTCAAGCCGTCGGACATCAACTTCATGGTCACCCACGGTCGTGGCCTGGTGTGCCTGCCGCTCACCCGTACCCGTGCGGCCGATCTGGGTCTGGCGCCGATGGTGCAGGCCAATACCGCGCAGTTCCAGACCAACTTCACCGTCAGCATCGAAGCGGCCGAAGGCGTGACCACCGGCATTTCCGCCCATGACCGCGCCCACACCATCCGCACTGCGGTGAAGCCCAATGCCAAGCCGGCCGACCTGCACCAGCCGGGCCACATCTTCCCGCTGATCGCCCAGCCGGGCGGCGTGCTCACCCGCGCCGGCCACACCGAAGCGGGCGTCGATCTGGCCATGCTGGCCGGCCTGGAACCGGCCGGTGTGCTGGTGGAGATCCTCAACCCCGATGGCAGCATGGCGCGCCGCCCGGAACTGGAAGTGTTCGCGCGCGAGCACGGCCTGAAGATGGGCTCCATCGCCGATCTGATCGCTTACCGCCTGGCCACCGAAAAGACCGTCGAGCGCGTGGACGAGCGCGAGATCGACACCGAGTTCGGCCCGTTCAAGCTGGTGACCTACCGCGACCGCATCGCCCACGACCTGCATTTCGCCCTCGTGCGCGGCACCCCGGTGGCGGACACCCCGACCCTGGTGCGCGTGCAGGTGGAAAACCCGCTGGCCGACCTGCTGCACTGGCGTCGCGATGATTTCGGCGTGGCCGCCACCGATGCCCTGCGCGCGATTGCCGCCGAAGGGGCGGGCGTGATGGTGGTGCTGCAGGCCCCGCGCGACGGCGAGGCCCTGCTGGCCCGCCTGCGCCAGCAGCCGGCGCCGGTGGTGCCGGGCAAGGACAAGGACGTGAGCCAGTGGCGCCGTAATGGTGCCGGCTCGCAGATCCTGTCCGACCTGGGCCTGGGCAAGCTGCGCGTGCTGGGCACCCCCCGCCGCCAGGTGGGTCTGGCCGGCTACGGCCTGGAAGTGGTGGAGACGGTGACCCTGTAATCGTCTCCCGATGGGGTCGGATCCCGCACCGCGGGCTCCGACCCTGGTAGCGCCGGGCCATGCCCGGCGGACATCCCGCGGCCCCTGGCAGGTGCCGACCGTTGGTCGGCACACCATGCGGTAGAATCACCCCCTTATCGAACCCCCCAAGCCGCATATGAGCCACTACGAAGGCGATCTTCGCACCCCCGAGTCGGCGCGCTTTGCCATCCTGGCCAGCCGCTGGAACGCCCGCATCACCGATACCCTGGTTGCTGGCGCCCGCCAGAGCCTGGCTGGCAACGGCATCACCGAAGCCAACATCGACGTGATCCGCGTGCCGGGTGCCTGGGAGCTGCCGCTGGTTGCCGCGCGCCTGGCCGCCGCCCATGAACACGCCGCCATCCTCACCCTGGGCTGCGTCATCCGTGGCGACACCCGCCACTACGAACACGTGGCCGATCGCTGCGCCGAAGGCCTGATGCGCGTGCAGCTGGATTTCGGCGTGCCGGTGCTGAACGGCGTGCTGGCGGTCGAACGCGTTGAAGACGCCGAGGCCCGCGCAGGCGGCAGCCACGGCAACAAGGGCGAGGAAGTCGCACTCGCCGCACTGGAAATGGTCAATCTGCTGGAGCAACTGCCATGAACAAGAACACCCAGGGCAAGCCCTCCGGTAAACCCGTCCGCCGCGATGGCATCGACCCGGTGCTGCGTTCGCGCGCCCGTCGCCGTGCCGTGCAGGCTCTGTACGCCTGGCAGATCTCCGGTGGCAACGCCCAGTCGCTGATCGCCCAGTTCGCCCACGAGCAGGCCCGCGAAATTGCCGATCTGGCGTATTTCGAAGCGCTGGTGCATGGCGTGCTGGATAACCGCCGCGACATCGACGAAGCCCTCGCCCCGTACCTGGACCGTGGCATCGAAGAAGTGGACGCCATTGAACGCGCCGTGCTGCGCCTGGCCGGCTACGAACTGCGCTACCGCCTGGACGTGCCGTACCGCGTGGTCATCAATGAAGCCATCGAATCGGCCAAGCGTTTCGGCTCCGAGCATGGCCACACCTACGTCAACGGCGTGCTGGATCGCGCCGCCGTGGAATGGCGCAAGGTCGAATCGGGTCACTGACCCGGTTCCGCGTCTGGCGGATGCCAACCTTGGTTGGCACGGCTGGATGCTCGCGTGATCGTCGAAATATGGGGAAACCCGCTTTGGTCGTCGAAACGTGGGGGAAACCCGCCGGGATCGTCGAAACATGCGGGAACCCGCTTTGGTAGAGTCGACTGTTAGTCGACTGCCTTTCGATCAGCGATCAAGACGTCGGACGGAAGAGCAGTCGACTAACAGTCGACTCTACCCAGTCGGTTCCAGTCGGCTGGGCCCCGCCAAGTTCATTTCATCGGCACGACCCGCCCGCATTCGCGCCCGCCGCCCATCCATGCACCCCGCCGGAGCGCCTCATGTCCCTGGCCGAATTCGCCCTCATCGACCGTATCCGCGCCCGCACAAGCGAGCGCGATGACATTCCGCTCGGCATCGGCGACGACGCCGCGCTGCTGCAGCCGCGCGCCAATGAACAACTGGTCGTCACCGCCGATACGCTCAACAGCGGCGTGCATTTCCCGGCGGAAACGCCCGCCTTTGATATCGGCTGGAAGACGCTGGCCGTCAACCTGTCCGACCTGGCCGCGATGGGTGCACGCCCGGCGTGGTGCACGCTGGCGCTGTCGCTGCCCGATACCAGCGAAGACTGGATTGACGCCTTTGCCGATGGCTTCTTCGCCCTGGCTGACCAGCACGATATCGCGCTGATCGGCGGCGACACCACGCGTGGCCCGCTGTCGCTGACCGTGACCGCGATGGGCCAGGTCTCGCGCGGCCAGGCCCTGCGCCGCGACCGCGCGCAGGTGGGTGATGACATCTGGGTAAGCGGGACGCTGGGCGATGCTGCCGGTGCGCTGCGCCTGTGGCAGAAGGGCGCCTTGAAGGTGTCCGCCGCCACGTTGCTGCCTGACTACGAGACGCTGCGCCTGCGCCTGCTGCGGCCGACGCCACGCGTCACCCTGGGCCTGCGCCTTCGCGCCTTCGCCCACGCCGCGGTGGATGTGTCCGATGGTCTGCTGGCCGACCTGGGCCACATCGCCGCACGCAGTGGTGTAGCCGCACAAGTGGACACCGACAGCCTGCCGATCTCACCGGAACTGCGCACCCTGCTGGGCCGCGAAGACGCACGCGACTGCGCGCTGCGCGGCGGCGATGATTACGAGCTGTGCTTCACCGCGGCGGCCGACCAGCGCGATGCGCTGCTGTATCTGTCCGATTCGTTGAACCTGCCGCTGACCCGCATAGGGCGCATCACCGAAGGGCAGGGCGTGCAGGTGGATGGCGAATCCGCCAGCGGCGGTTACCAGCACTTCGCCTGACCAAAGAGAACGCCGGGCATCGCCCGGCGTTTTTGTGTTGCCCTGGTAGATGCCAACCTTGGTTGGCACGCATGATCCATTCGGGGCGTAACCGGCCGCGATCAATCGCGCGGTGCGGACACACCGAAACGATTGCCGCCCGGGGTGCTGGGCAGTACCAGGAACACCAACAGCACCAGGCTCACGATGGGGACGACGCCCAGCAGCAGCCACCAGCCCGATCGGTCCGTGTCGTGCAGGCGGCGCACGGTGGCGGCAAGCATTGGCAGTGCAATGGTCAGCCAGATCAGCACGCTCAGGCCGGTCGATGCCAGCGCCAATGCCTGCGAATCGGCGTAACCGGCAATGAAGCCCAGCACGTACGACGGGATCGAGACGATCAGGATGAACAGCTGGAACCACCAGAATTCGCTGCGGCTCGCGCGCCCGCTGAACTGTGCGTAGCGGGTAAGGGGCGTAATCATCTTTTTCATGCTGGGTAGTTCTTCTTGAACGACTCAATGCGTCGCGTCTGGAGTCAGCGATCGACGGTCGCGTCGGCATCGCGCGGCGAGCCGTAGTCATCCAGCCACTGGAATTTCAGCGTCGCCGGCAGCGCTGTACCGGCAGGCAGCGGCAGGTTCACCTGCGCACCGGGGGCAATCATGTCCACGTCCACCTTGCTGCCGTCGGGGAGCGACAGCGTGCTCAGCGTCACGTGATAGGCGCTGGGGTTGCTCACCTGCAAGCTGCCCGCCCGCGCCCGCCACTGCAGTTGGCCAGCCGCATCGCGGGCACTGCCTGGCAGGCCGGCCGGTCGATGGAACAGCTTCACCCGCGTGCGCACGGCGAACTGCAGCAGGTTCTTGTCCGCCGCGTCCCTGGGCTTTGGCGGGATATCCAGCAGATTGAAATAGAACACCGATTCGCGATCAGCGGGTAGCGGTGCTTCACCAGGACGCGGCGCGTACGTGATGCGGAATGCCTGCCCCTGGTGCGCCTGCAGCAGGCGCGGCTCGGCCGGGGTCAGCCGGAACGGGGTGCGCACGTGTTCCGGCCGGGCCGCGCTGTCGCCGTTGTCGATCCAGACCTGCACCATCGCCGCCTGTTCGCCGCGGTTGCTGGCCTGCACGGTCACGTCGCGGCCCTTGCCGGCATCGTGCACGATGCGCGTGCCTTGGAGGGTCACGGCGGCGTGCGCGGGCAGCGGTAGTGCGCCCGCCAGTGCGGCGACGCATGCGATTGCTCGAAAGTTCATGGCTTGATTCTTGTGCATGCCGTTGCCGGCCGTGTCAGGGCCGGCAACGGGCAGGGTCTTACTTGTAGACAACCACGAAGTCGCCCGACGCATTGGCCGTGCCGGCAGTGGCATTCTGGGCCGGCGAGGCATACCAGGCGCTGTAGTCAAGCTGGCCGCTGCCGGCAGCGGGGATGGTCACCCACTGCAGCGGGTCTTCGCCGATCTTCTGGTGATTGCCGGCGACGTCATACAGGGCCACGCCCACGTTGGTGGCGCTGGAACCGGTGTTGAGCGCGAGGTTGCCGGTGGCGCCATCCGGCGCACCGCCAAAACGCACGCCCACGTCCTGATCGGCGCCCGAGCCGGAACAGTCCAGCAGGATGCTGAAGTTCTTCTGGCCAGCGCGGGTGTTGGCGTTGATCGAGGTCAACTCGACCTTGCCCATCGCCACGGTGATGGTGCCGGCGGCGGCCTGCACGGCGCAGGTGGTGGGCATGATTTCGCCGGTGATTTCCAGCTTTTCAGCAGAGGCGGCCGGCGCGACAGCGACCAGCAGGCAGGCGCCCAGGGCGCGTATGAAGTTCGTCATGGGATTCTCTCGGTGGAGCGGAAAGGAAACGCCGACGAACGCCTTGCGCCCGGTCAGCAGCGCGCAGTCTCCCTGCCCACGAAGAGGGTGCCAATGAAACTAGTTGCAAATTGCGTTCATGGCCCGGCGATTGCAACTAATCGGATGGGATTGGAGATGCGGTGTTCCTAGACTGCGCGCTCTCTGGTTCCTGTGTGGCTCGACATGCGCCTGTGCTCTCGCTCATCCATTTCCGTATTCAGCGTTGTACTGCTGATGCCATGCCCTGCGTTGGCCTGCACATCCGTGATCGCGTCTCAGACCATCGACGGGACCGTCACGGTGGCCAATGCGGATCCCACCGGAAAACGCCTCGCCTCCATTCCCTGGCAGGGCAGCGCATTTCCTTTCGGCGGCTGTTCGGGGCGCCAGCCCATCGAAATCGACCTGGCGGTAACCGGCCTGACCTATGTCCAGGACGTTCAGATGAGCGGGCGGACCTATGCTGCGTATGCAATGGGGCCGACCTCGCCGTTGTTCGTGTTCCAGCACACGTCGGGCTACGCGGGCGGAGACGTCAACACCATACCGCTCAGCTTGGGACGCAACGTGGATCCCAACGGCACACGGCCCACGGCGGACGCTTATCGATCCCTGGTGACGGTCTACGTCGTTTCACGCGGCGGCGTGATGACGTCCGTTCCCTACACGCTCATCGGTAGTGCCACGACCTGGCCGCAGAATTTTCCCGCCATCAGGCGCACGGTGCCGATCAGCCTTGGCGTGGACATGATGGCCCCGGCATGCACGCTGTCCGATACCAGTGCGGTGCTCGACGTGATCAGTGCGGACGCGCTGGCCGGGGCCGGCGGTACCGCCGGTGAGAAGCCGGTCGTGGTGGTCATGCGCTGCCCGGGCCCCGGCGTCACAGTCGACCTGTCATTGGCCGATGCCAATGATCCTGCAGCTACCGGCAGTGCGCTGCGGCCCACGGCGGATTCGGATGCCTCAGGGGTCCGGATCGAGCTGCTGCGCGGCGGGCAGCCCGTGCAGTTCGGGCAGCGCTGGGGCCACGGGCAGTCCATCGGCGGCACCGAAGACCTGGAGTTCACTGCACGTTACCTGCGTACCGGTCCGGACGTTGTGCCGGGTGACATCAAGGGTGAGGCGGTGCTCACCGCGGATTACCGCTGATGTCGCTTTCAGCTCCATTGCTCCAGTCGCAATAAATTCGATAGGCATCCACGACATGCATGCCCAGTTTTCGCCGCGATGCCCGCGCGTGTGCGGGCTGCAACCTGGCACTTCTCATGACTCTGCGTTTCCTCCCGCCCCGACCGGTCCCGCCGTGCAGTGCGCTGCCTGCCGCCATTGCCTTCGCGCTGTGCGGCGCGAGCCCTGCGGCCGTGGCCGACGACCTTGAGTTCAGCAGTGGCTTCCTCATTGGCGGTCAGGCCATCGACATGCAGCGCTATGCGCAGGGCAATTCATTGCCCGATGGCGAACATCCGCTGGAACTGCTGGTCAATGAGGGTTTCCAGGGCAACGTGGATGTTGCCGTGCGTGGTGGCGCGCTGTGCCTGCCGACAGCAGCGGTGCGGCAGCTGGAGTTGAAGCACGACATCCTTGCCCGGCTGGATGACGATCCGGACACCTGTGTGGATCTGCCTGGCCTTATCGAGGGTGCCACCGTTGAACTGGACAGCAGTGCATTGCAACTGCGCCTGGGGGTGCCACAGGCGGCGCAGGCACGCAGTGCTCGCGGGTACGTGGCACCGGACCAGCGCGATCGCGGCATCACCGCTGGCTTCATCGATTACAGCCTCAACCACAACCGCAGCAGTGGCCGCGACAGCACTTACCTGGGCGTCAACGCCGGGTTGAACCTGGGCGCGTGGCGGCTGCGCCATCGCTCGGCCGTCAGCCAGGGCTCGGAAGGCCGCCATCACGATGTGATCGCCAGTTCGCTGCAGCGCGACCTGCCCGGCTGGGACAGCCAGCTGCTGCTGGGGCAGGGCAATACCGGCGGCGAACTGTTCGAGAGTGTCGCCTTCACCGGCCTGCGGCTGGCCACCGATGAGCGCATGCTGCCCGATTCGCTGCGCGGCTTTGCGCCGGTAGTGCGTGGCATCGCCGAGGGCAACGCGGTGGTACGCATCCGCCAGAACGGCACCATCATCCACGAGACCACGGTGGCGCCGGGCCCGTTCGTCATCGACGATCTCTACCCCACCCACTTCGGGGGCGATCTTGAAGTCACCGTTACCGAGCCGGATGGCCGCGAGCAGCGCTTCACCGTCAACTTCTCCGCTGTGCCACAGGCGTTGCGTCCGGGCGCCAGCCGATTCAGCGCTACGGTCGGCCAGCTGCGCGACACCAGCGACCGCTGGGACGAACTGCGCTTTGCCGAGGCCACCTACGCACGCGGCATCAGCAACCGCTTGACCCTGCTGGGGGGTGCGCAGCTGGGTGAGGATTACCGGTCGCTGTTGGCCGGTGCAGCAGTGAACACGCCGGTGGGTGCCTTTGGTGCAGACGTCACCCATTCACGTGCGCAACCGCTGCATGCCGGGCCGGTCAGCGGCAACAGCGTCCGCATCAATTACCAGCGCTATGTCGCACGCAGCGGCACCAATTTCGGTCTGGCCGCCTACCGCTACAGCACGCGCGGCTACCTGTCGCTGGGCGATTTCGCCCGCGTGCGCAGCGACGACTGGGGCCATGCCAGCCGTGCCCGCCAGCGCTACCAGGTCAATTTCTCGCAGAAGCTGGGCCAGCGCAGCACGCTGTACCTCAGCGGCGGCCATACCCGCTACTGGGGTGATACACGGCGCCGCAGCGATGTGCAGCTGGGTGTGCAGACGGTGGTGGGTGTGGCCAACATCGGCGTTTCCGCGTTGCGCTACCAGCTCAGTGCAGGGCATGCGGATACCCGCTACGGGCTCACCGTCAGCGTGCCATTGGGCCGTCGCCCCAGCACGCCGCGCTTCAACAGCCAGCTCAGCCACGCCGCCAACGGTACGCAGGCACAGCTGGGCATCAACGGTGTGTTGGGCGAAAGGCGTGCCCTCAGTTACAGCCTGTCGGCCAGCGACGGTGGCGGCAGCCAGGGCAGCGCCAGTGCCTATGCCGCCTACCAGGGCAGCCGCGGCAACGCCAATGCCGGCTACAGCCGCAGCGGCAGTTATAGCAACCTGTCGCTGGGGGCCAGCGGCAGCGTCGCGCTGCACCGCGGTGGCATGAATCTGGGGCCGCCGGTGGGTGAGGGCTTCGCACTCATCCATGCCGAAGGGGCGGAGGGGGCGCAGGTGGGCTATGGCGGCCAGGTGCGCGTGGCGGGCAATGGCTATGCGCTGCTGCCGCACATCAGCCCGTACCGGTGGAACCAGATCGACCTCGACCCGTCCGGCCTGCCGATCGAGGTGGAACTGCTGCAGACCTCGCAGCGCGTGGCACCCACGGCCGGCAGCATCGTGCGCGTGGCCTTCAGTGCAGCGCGCGAGCGCACGCTGTTCATCGATGCCACCGACGCACTGGGCCAGCCATTGCCGTTCGCTGCGCGGGTGGAAGACGAGCACGGTGTGCCCAGGGGCGCCGTCGGGCAGGGCGGCGTCATCCAGCTGCGTGGCGCGCAGGATGCCGGCACGCTGATCGTCGACCCGGAAGGCCCGAAGCGCTGCCGCTTGGATTACCGCATGCCCGATGCACCCGATGGCTACGGCCTGTCGTGGAGCCAGGCATTGTGCGTGCCCCTGGCTGCCCCCGTGCGGGGCCTGCAGGCCGCCGCGCCCGAAACGTACTGATCCGCCATTCCCTTCCACAGGAGATTCTCATGACTGCCCTTGTCCTGCGTAACGCCTTGTTCCTCGCATTGATGGCCACCGCGCCTGCCGCACTGGCGGATTCCGCCACGCTCACCATCAGCGGCCGCGTGCTGCCCGGGACCTGCACCTTGAACGCGCCGGCCATCACGCTGGACCCGGTCAAAGCCAACGAACTCACCCAGGGGGATAACCAGCTCAAAGCCGGCACGCTGGATTTCACTGGCTGCGTAGGCGTGACCAAGGCCACGCTGTCCTTCGCCGGTACCGCCGCCGACGGCGATGCCGAGCGCTGGAAGAACACCGCCGCCACCGACGCGGCCGACGGCGTATCAGTTGCGCTGCTGCAGGGCGCCACTGGCACGACCTACCTGAAAAACGGCGATACCGGCATTGACGTGCCGGTGACCGGTGCCACCGCGACCTTCGCGTTGCGCGCCGGGTATTACCTGCCAACGCTGGGTGCGGTTACGGCGGGTGCGGTGCAGACCGAAATCACGGTGACGGCGGATTACGACTAAGCGCAACGCCTGCGGCAGGCGCAACGCAGCCGCCAGTATCCCCACCCTGGCGCGGTACCCCGGGCCACGCCCGGCGGCAAACGCGCAATGCACCGGTAGCGCCGGGCCATGCCCGGCGGCAACCGAAGACCGAGCCTGTCAGGCCGCGTGCACCTGCAACCCCACGTACTCGCACAGCCCTCGACACGCCAGCAGCAGCGCTTCGCGCGCGCCATCCCCCAGTTGCTGGCTTTCATCGCCATCCACGCGCACGCGTTCGCTGGCCTGCAGCAGTTCCACCAGGAAGGTCAGGCCAGCATTGGCGCGGTCGATACGGGACAGGGCCCAGCGTTGGCTCTGGGTGCGCCCGGCGGCAGGCAATGGTTGACCATCGGCAGCATCCACGTCGTGGATGGTGCGCAGGCAACCCAACAGCGTGACGCCGTTGGCGGCGCCCGCCTGCAGGCTGGACAGCGTGGTTTCGAGCGTGCGGGCCAGGTCATCGGGCAGGCGCGCGGCGGCCTCGCCGAGGGTGGCAAACAGAAAGGGATAGTGACTGGCGCTCATGGCGGCGTCCTCATGCGTGTGGCAAAGGGAGCCACCCCGCTTGGCAGCGAGGGTGGCGGACGGTGCGTGGTTCCAATACCGGTGGTAACACTGCGAAACGCCGGCGGGCACGAGGCCCCCACGCACCGCCCGCCATGAAGCACGCGGACGGATTGCCTGCCGACGTCACGCACAGGGGATGCGCGACGCCGGCAGACAAGCGTAAACAACAGTGTTACCAAACGGGATTGGAAGCCCGTGCCACCCGTTGTCGGTGGCCCCACATGATTTGCACGCAGCGTTTGTGCTGCCAATGAGGAAAGTTGGAAAGCTCGAAAAACTCGCAAAGCGATGACACACCGGCTGTGCGTGCCGATTGCGACAGACCTGTAGAGCAGAGCCCATGCTCGGCTGTTGCGAGGAGCAGTCGAGCATGGCTCGACTCTACAAAGGCGAAGAGCAGCCGAGCACGGGCTCGGCTCTACAAAAGCCGAGCAAAGTCGCCGTACGGCGAAACCTCACGCTGGCGGCAGCACCTTGCCGGGGTTGAGGATCCCATCCGGATCCAGCGCCGCCTTGATCGCCCGCATCGTTGCCAAGGTGGCCGGGGTGAATGCCTGCGCCATGAAATCGCGCTTGGCCAGGCCGATGCCGTGCTCGCCGGACAAGGTGCCGCCCAGTGCCAGCGTCAGTGCGAAGATCTTCGGCAGCGCCGCATGTGCGCGTGCGTTTTCGTCGGCATCCTCCGGGTGGTAGAGGATGTTGACGTGCAGGTTTCCGTTGCCGGCATGGCCGAAGGTGACGATGGTCAGCGTGTACTCGCGCGCCAGCGCCTGCACGCCGGCCACCAGATCGGGAATGCGCGAGACCGGCACCACTACGTCTTCATTGATCTTGCCCGGCGCAACGCTGCGCAGCGCGGGTGACAACGCCTTGCGCGCAGCCCACAGCTGGTCGCGCGCGCGGCCTTCCATCGCCACATCGAGTTCGAGCACGCCGTCCCCTTCGGCGGCACTGGCCAGCGCCTGCAGCAGGTAGGGCAGGGTGTCGTGGTCGCCGTCGGCCTCGACCAGCAGCATCGCGCCGGCTTCGGGCACCTCGGCACCATTCAAGCGCAGCAGCTGCAGGCTGCGTGCATCCATGAATTCCAGCCGGGTGGGCACGACCGGCTGCGACATCAGTCTCGAGACGGCGGCCGCAGCCGCATCGGCATCGCGGTACAGCACGCGCAGGCCGGCCTGGCTGACGGGCAGCGGGGTCAGCTTCAAGGTGGCTTCCACGATGAGTGCCAGCGTGCCCTCGCTGCCCACCAGCAGGTGGGTGAGGTCATAGCCGGTGGCATCCTTGGTGTAGGCGCCACCGCAGCGGATCACCTCGCCGGTACCGGTGACGGCCACCAGGCCGAGCACGTTGTCGCGGCTGGTGCCGTACTTCACCGCGCGCGGGCCGCCGGCATTGCAGGCCAGGTTGCCGCCGATGCTGCAGATCTCCGCGCTGGACGGGTCGGGTGCCCAGAACAGGCCGTGCGGGGCCAGCGCCTGCTGCAGCGTGCCGTTCAGCACGCCCGGCTGCACCACGGCGCAGCGGTCGCCCGCGCGGATGTCGAGGATCGCGTCCATGCGGGTGAACGACAGCACGACACTGCCCGGCTGCGGTACAGCGGCGCCCGTGGTGCCGGTGCCTGCGCCACGCGCCACCAGGGCCACGCCATGCGCGCGGCAGGTGCGCACCAGGGCCTGCACCTGTTCGATGTCGGCCGGCAGCGCCACGGCCTCCGGGCGCTGGCGGCGCCAGGAGTTGTCCTGCGCGTTGGCGTCCAGCGCACCGTCATCCACGCGCCAGCCCTCCGTGCCCAGCAGGGTGGACAGTTCGGCAACGAGCGCGGCGGGCAGGGCAGTACTCATGGTGTATCTCGTGGGGCAGCAGGGGTGGGGTTGATCAGTTTCCAGGCAACGACGGCGCCGGCCAGCGGCAGCCACACCCAGCGCAGTTCCGACAACAACGTGGCCAGGCCACGTGTGCTGAAGAACTGCGGGGCAAACGGTGAAACGCGGATCGGCCGCCACGGCGCGAAGAAGCGGTGTTCGCTCCACGGCCAGGCCAGGGCGACGCCCAGCCCGCCGGAGGTCATCGCATCCAGCAATGGGTGGCTGGCCGCGCAGACGAAGACGAATGCGGCAGCCTGCAGGGGCGATGCCACCGTTGGCCCTGCCTTGGTAGGTGCCAACCTTGGTTGGCACAGAACCGCCGACCAAGGTCGGCGACTACCGGAGCTGTGTGGCGGCGACCAGGATCGGCCGCCAGCAAAGAACGCCAACACTGCGGCCAATGCCGCCAGCACGCAGGCGAACAGCAGCGAATGGCTGGCGCCACGGTGGCCGAACGCATCGGCGTAGGGAATGTGCAGCGCGAACGCCAGTACGTCGGCATCGGGCAGCATGGCTGCAATCACGCCGGCGGCCAGCAGGCGCGGCGGAATGCGGCCGCGGTCAGCGGCGCACCACAGCGCCAGCGGCACGGCGGCATGGGTGATGATCGACGGCATCAGTCACAAACCAGGGTAGTGCTGGCCAGGCTGCGCTCTGGTAGGTGCCAACCTTGGTTGGCACAGAAGCGCCGACCAAGGTCGGCCTCTACCAGAGCGGGCGGGCGCCGACCAAGTTCGGCCGCTACCAGAGCAAGGGTAGGCATCAGCAGTCATCCAGCCGGAACGCATCGCGCAGCCACCGCAGCTGCGGCGGATCGCCACTGGCTTCCACCACATCGAAACGGCAGGGCGCATCGGCCAGCGCGGGATGCGCCTGCAGGTACAACAGCGCGGCATGGGCCAGGCGCCGGCATTTGCGCACATCCACCGAGGCCGCGCCGCCACCGAAATCCGCACTCGCGCGGTAACGCACTTCCACGAACACCACGGTGCCCGCGTCGTCCATCACCAGGTCCAGTTCACCGCCGCGATAGCGCACGTTGCGTGCGCGCGGCTGCAACCCGGCCTGCTGCAGGTGCTGCTCGGCGGCGGCTTCCACCGCCGAGCCCCGTTGCAGATGCTCAGCGACCACCGACGATCGGCATCGGGCGGCCACCGCTGAAAGTGGACCACGCCGGCTGACGCAGGATGTTGCCGTTGCTGTCCAGGTACAGCGTGCCGGTGGCGCCATCCAGGCCGCCCTCGTTCGACAGCTTGTCCAGGTAAGCGCTGATCTTCCACGCATCGGCACCGAAGGCGAACAGGCGGCTGGCGGCGCCGCGTGCGCTGGGCAGGGTCTGGGCCACCTGCGCGGCCGACGGCACGCCGGAGACGCTGCGCACGTTCCAGGCTTCGTTCGGGTAGATGATGCCGTCCAGCGCCACGTCTTCCTCGGCCTTGCCGCTGCCGGTGGTCAGCTGGCTGGTACCGACGCGCGTTGCGCCACCGGCACCGGCCAGGGCCAGCTGCGGCGCCAGCAGGCGCGCCTGCGGCGCACGCACGGCCAGGAACACGGCATCGATCTGGCCGGCATTGCGCACCTGCGCGCTGACATCACCCACCGCTTCGGCAACGGAGACCGTGGCGGCCACCTGGCCACCGCGCTGGGCGAAGCGCTGGGCGAAGGCGGCGGCGGCACGGCGGCCGGTGTCGTCGTTGCTGCTGATGACCAGGGCGCGGTTGCGCTCGCGGCCACGCAGGTACTCGGCGGCAACGATGCCGTCGTCTTCCGGCGCCAGCGAGAAGCCGGCGCTGCCGGCCGGCGGCGCGTCCTTGCCGCGGTTCAGGGCCAGCACCGGCACCTGCAGCGGCTGGCGGCCGTAGACCGCATCCACTTCGTCGCGGCCCAGCGGGCCGACCACGAAGTCGGCACCGGAGGCCACGGCCTTGTCATACGCGGCCAGCGCACCGGCCGGGGTACCGGCGGTATCGAAGAAGTTGATGTCCGGGCGGCGGCGGCTTTCACCGTAATAGGCGGCCAGCAGGCCATCGCGCACCGGCTGTGCGGCGGTGGCCAGGCGGCCGCTCAGCGGCAGCAGCACGGCCATCTTCGCCGGCGGGCGGTAGCCATCACTCATGGCCGGCGGGCGCTTGCTGGTATCGAACTGGGCGGCACCGTCGCGATCGAACGGGCGCGGCAGCGGCAGGCCGCGGGCGATCAACGCGCGGCCGGCGAAGTTGTAAAGCGGGTCGTTGGCCGGCAGCGCCGCGGCGCGGCTGCGCAGGGTGGCATCGTCCAGGGTGCCCAGCAGCCCGGCGATCGCGGCTTGGTTCTCGTTGCGGGCGGTGCCGGTCAGGCCGGCATGGGCGCGGGCACGCTCGGTCGCTGCGGCGAAGCTGTCACCGCTGGCCTGCAGGGCGCTGGCGCGGGCCAGGTACCAACGGGTACGCAGGCTGGGGTGCACGCTGTCGCCGTGCTCCTTCAGCAGGGCCAGGGCCTGCGCCGGCTGCTTGTCGGCCAGTGCCAGCTCGGCGCTGGCCAGCTGGAAGCGCTGCAGGCTGGCGCCGGACAGCTGGCGGGCGGTCAGCTGGCCCAGCAGGCTGCGCGCGCGGGCGCTGTCACCGGCCAGGTGCCAGGCCCAGGCCGCATCGGCCAGGGTATTGCTGCGGGCACCGCCGCGCAGGGTGGCGGCCTGCGCTTCCAGCTGCAGGGCAGCGTCGCGCGGCTTGCCTTGTTCGATCAGCGCCAGCGCCTGGCTCTGGGCCGGCGATTCGGGGGCGCTGACAAGGCTGGTGGTGGCACAACCGGCCAGAAGCATCAGCGACAACGACAGGGCGGAGATGCGTGCGGCGGGCTTGTTCATGATCGGGTCCATGCGATGAGGGCAGCGGCCTTGGCCAGGTACACGCTAGGATTCTACCCTTGCCCCGTGAGTACCGC
Source organism: Stenotrophomonas sp. ESTM1D_MKCIP4_1 (assembly GCF_003086895.1). Classification (NCBI taxonomy): domain Bacteria; kingdom Pseudomonadati; phylum Pseudomonadota; class Gammaproteobacteria; order Lysobacterales; family Lysobacteraceae; genus Stenotrophomonas; species Stenotrophomonas sp. ESTM1D_MKCIP4_1. Next base: position 716,136 of record NZ_CP026004.1, read on the forward strand.
TGAAATGAGTGTGCCAACCCTGTATGTCGTCGCCACGCCGATCGGCAACCTGGCCGATCTGAGCCCGCGCGCGCAGGAGGTGCTGCGCTCGGTGGCGGCCATCTGTGCCGAAGACACCCGCCGCAGCGGCCAGCTGCTGTCCCACTTCGGCATCCAGCAGCCGCTGGTGGCCCTGCACGAGCACAACGAAGAGGCCCTGTCGCAGCGCCTGGTGACGCGCCTGCAGGCCGGCGAGTCGCTGGCCCTGGTCAGTGATGCCGGCACGCCGCTGGTCAGTGACCCCGGGTTCCGCCTGGTCCGCGCCGCGCGCGCGGCGGGCATCAAGGTCAGCCCCATTCCCGGTGCCTGCGCCGCCATCGCCGCGCTCAGCGTGGCCGGCCTGCCCAGCGACCGCTTCAGCTTCGAGGGCTTCCTGCCGGCCAAGGCCAGCGGCCGCCGTGACCGCCTGCAGGCGTTGGCCGGCGAAGTGCGCACGATGGTGTTCTACGAATCCTCGCACCGCATCGCCGAATCGCTGGCTGACATGGCCGCGATCTTCGGCGGCGAGCGCCCGGCCGTGCTGGCGCGCGAGCTGACCAAACTGTTCGAGACCGTGCTGGATGGTGATCTGGCCGGCCTGCTGGCCAGGGTCGAGGCCGACGAGAACCAGCGCAAGGGCGAGTTCGTGGTGATGGTGCAGGGTGCCGGCGATGATGCCGAAGCGCAGCTGGCGCATGGCCGCCACGTCTACGCCAAGCTGAGCGAGCACCTGCCGCCGTCGACCGCCGCCAAGCTGGCCGCCGAACTGACCGGCGCCCCGCGCAAGGCGTTGTACGGCAGCTGACCGGCAGCGCCGGGCCATGCCCGGCGAACGGTAGATCCACGCCATGCGTGGATGAGTCGCACCCCAGTAGATCCACGCCATGCGTGGATGAGTCGCACCCCAGTAGATCCACGCCATGCGTGGATGAGTCGCACCCCAGTAGATCCACGCCATGCGTGGATGACGTAATCCATGCAGCCACGCATGGCGTGGCTCTACTAGGGTGGGGTCGGATCCCCGCAGGGGCTTCGACCCGCAAAGCCTGGGCCATTGCACGGATAAGCCCTGGCGCAGGTGTTCCATGCTGTCTGTTGAAAGGAAAGAAGTACCGACGTTCTGGAACGCAGGTTCAGCCGTTCCTGCACAACAGGGAGGTAACGATGGCAAGGCAATGGATTCCGCAACCGATACGACTGCAGCGCCTGCTTGCAGTGCTGGTGGGATTGCTGGCCGCGCAGGCGGCCCCAGCGCAGGACGGCGCGCGCGGCGAAGGGCTGGTTGGCTACGAGATCATCGACCCGCAGCGCAGCGCGATTCCCGATGGCGTGCCGGAACTGGGCGTACCCGCGCGCATGCGCTATTACGCCGCGCGTGACGTGATCGACACCCGCGACGCCTGCCTGCAGGGCGCGCCGGATCTGCGCGAGCGCATTGAACGGGCGTACCGGCAGCTCAGCACCACCCAGGTGAAGCACGTGGCGGCCCGGCAATGGCAGGCGCTGGCGGCAGCGGTCGAGGCCAACGGGGATGCGCCGCCCGCACGCACGCGCACCGATTGTGCTCGTCTGGTGTCACTGGCAAACGGCTTTGATGCCTACCTGGATACGCTGCTGGTCGCGCAGGCGGATATCGCTCTGGCGGCTGCGGCTGCACCGGATGACCGTCCGGAAGGCATGCGCGCGATGCTGGGGGTGACCATGGAGGCGGGCACCCTGATTGAAGAAGTGGTGGTCGATTCACCGGCCCACCGTGCTGGCCTGCGCAGTCATGACCGGGTACTGGCGGTGGATGGCACGCCGGTGACGACGGTGCTGGCCATCGGCCGGGTACTGAGGAAATACGAGCCGGAAGACCGCGTGGCGGTGACGGTCCGCCGTTTCGAGGGCGGGCTGACTGAAGGCGCCGCTTCGCAGGTGTTCGAGCGGGAGCTGACCTTCGATGTGCCGCTGGTGGCGCTGTCGGTCATGCGCGGGCGGTAGATCCACGCCATGCGTGGATGGCGAAGTTTCCACAGCCACGCATGGCGTGGCGCTACTGCGCTAGAATATGCGCTGGCGGAGCCGGCCAGACAGTCGCGTCATCCCTTCGGGGGTGCCGAGGAAAGTCCGGGCTCCATAGGGCAAGGTGCCAGGTAACGCCTGGGCGGCGAAAGCCGACGGAAAGTGCAACAGAAAGATACCGCCTACGTCTTCTTCGGAAGGCCGGTAAGGGTGAAATGGTGCGGTAAGAGCGCACCGCGAGTCTGGTAACAGACCGGCACGGCAAACCCCACCTGGAGCAAGACCAAATAGGGATCCTTTGGCGCGGCCCGCGTTGGATCCGGGTAGGTTGCTTGAGCGTTGCGGTGACGTAACGCCTAGAGGAATGACTGTCCACGACAGAACCCGGCTTATCGGCCGGCTCCGCCTCCATTTCTTACATCGGCGATGCCATCCACGCATGGCGTGGATCTACCGGGTACGCGCCTGGAATCCCCTGGTAGTGCCGGCCGCCGGCCGGCAAGTGCGGTCACGTCAGAAATCGACGCGGCTTTCGCCCAGGAATACACCCTGCGCGCCGAAGCGGCGTTCGTGCATCTGCCCGTGGCCGTGTCCATCGATCAGCAGTACCGTGCTGGCACGGGTGCCGTAGTCGTCGCCGCGGATGAAGGCCGGGCTCAGCCAGCGCTCGCGTTCCAGGCCGATGCCGGTGTCGGGCAGGTCGCTGTCGGCGGGGCGGTGTTCGTCGGCGAGGGCATTCCATAAGGGGGTCAGAGCTCTTTCGCTTTGCGAAAGGGATCCGACCCCGTCGGCGGCCCCGTCTTCCTCCAGCCACGCCGAGAGCGCGGCCATCAGCCGCCGGGTCTTCGGCCAGGGCGCATCCAGTGCGCCGTTGGACATGCCGTGCACGCCCGCGGCCAGGGTCTGGCGCTCGGCCGGATGGTTGCCCAGATACTCCAGGCTGTCGTTATCGGCCAACAACAGGTTGAACGGGGCATAGGCGGCGGCGATGCCGGCCAGCCGGTCCATGTGCACGGCCGCCGCTTCGCGGCCGCGCAGGAAATCGGCCACCAGTGCACCGCGCGAAGGCCCGGCTTGCGCCGCCAGCGGATCGCGCACGTTGGTCACCACGGCCATGCGGCCGGCCGGGCCGGCGCCGGCCCAGCCGCCACCCGAGCGCAGGTCGCGGCCACCGATGATGGACGGCTCGTCCTGCCAGGGGGCCAGGGCCGCCGTGGGGCGGGCGTGGAACTCATCACGGTTGCCAGCCATCACCAGCCGCCAACGCGGGTGGTGCAACCAGCCAAGAGCAAGCAGGCACATGGCCTCATTGTGCCCGGTTTGCGCAGTCCGACGCCGGTTTCACCGCGTTCTGGATGAATGCGCAGCGCATGTTTCACGCGCTCTCCACACCCCTGAACTTCTGTTCAATCTCAAAAATTGAGACGGATCAGCAACTTGTGGATAAGCCTTGAACAATTCTCTAAACATTGCTGCAAGCCATTGATGTGGCTGGCGATTTCCCCGCTGAAAAGTTGTTGACAACCCTAGGGCCGCTGCTAAGGTGGGCATCAGAGGGAAATCCGGGTGTTTTGTGGGTTTTCGTGGTTCAATGTTTCACCGGGCGAAGGAAGGGTGCACGCGTCGTGTTCCAGGGCGAGACGGCCATCACAGTTGACGATAAAGGACGCATGGCGGTTCCCACCGCTTACCGCGACCTCGTCGCTCGTGCCAGCAACAACCGCCTGGTTCTTACCTACAACCCGTTCGAGGCCGGCTGCCTGTGGCTGTATGCCGAGTCGGAATGGGAACGGGTCCGCGACGACGTCATGTCCAAGCCCAACACCCAGCGCGTCGTGCGCCTGTTGCAGCAGAAGCTGGTCGGCTCGGCCGCCCATCTGGAGCTGGACGGCAACGGTCGTATCAGCATTCCCGCCAGCCACCGCGGTGCGGTGGGCATTGAAAAGAAGGCGGTATTGCTCGGTATGGGCGACAAGTTTGAATTGTGGAGCGAGCAGGCGCATCGGGCCCTGATCCAGCAGACATTGTCTGACGAGGATCTGGGTGATGGGTTGCTCGACCTGAAGTTGTGAGCCGGGGTGCCCGGATGCGCCCAGAAGCGCAGACCGGTCACCTTCCGGTGTCGCAGTCGCCGGCGGTGCACCTGCCGGTCCTGTACACCCAGGTCATTGACGGCCTGAGGGTGATCGAAAACGGACGTTATCTGGATGGCACGTTCGGTCGTGGCGGTCATGCACGTGGCGTGCTCACCCAGTTGGGCCCGGAGGGGCGCCTGCTGGTCATGGACAAGGATCCGGAAGCCATCGCCGTGGCCGAGCGCGATTTCGCGCCGGACCCGCGCGTGTCCATTTTCCGTGGCAGCTTCGCCCAGCTGCTGCAGTGGGATGCGACCGCCGAAGGGCTGGATGGCGTGCTGTTCGACCTCGGCGTGTCCTCGCCGCAGCTGGATGTGGCCGAGCGTGGTTTCAGCTTCGGCAAGGACGGCCCGCTGGACATGCGCATGGACCCGGACAGCGGCGAAAGCGCGGCGCAGTGGATCAACCGCGTCGAAGACCGCGAGATTGCCGATGTGCTGTGGACCTACGGCGAAGAGCGGCAGAGCCGCCGCATCGCCCGTGCCATCGTCGCCCGCCGCGAGAAGCAGCCGTTCACCCGCACCGCCGAACTGGCCGAGCTCATTGCCTCGGTGATGCCGCGTGGCAAGGACAAGATCCACCCGGCCACGCGCAGCTTCCAGGCCATCCGCATCCACATCAACCGCGAGCTGGCCGATCTGGAAGCCGGGCTTGATTCGGCCGTGGAACGGCTCAAGCCCGGTGGCCGCCTGGCGGTCATCAGCTTCCATTCGCTGGAAGACCGCATCGTCAAGCAGTACATGAACCGCCTGGCCAAGGCGCCGCCGGCCAACCGCCGCCTGCCCGAGGCCGTCGCCTTCGTGCCGACCCTGGATCTGATCGGCGGTGCCATCAAGGCCACCGATGAAGAACTGGCCGCCAACCCGCGTGCCCGCAGCGCTGTGCTGCGCGTGGCCCAGAAGCGGGAGGCCGATGCATGAGCCGGCTGCTGCTGATCATCCTGTTGGCCTGCACCGTGGCCTCGGCGATCGGCGTCGTGTTCGTGCGTCACCGTCATCGGCAGACGTTCATCGAGCTGTCGCGTGCCGAGCGCACGCGCGATGACATCAACCTGGAATTCGGCCGCCTGCAGCTGGAACAGGCCACGCTTGCCGAAGCCAACCGCGTTGACCGCGTGGCCCGCGAGAAGCTGGGCATGAAGTTCCCCGAAGCCGCCGATGTGGTGGTGGTGCGCCCATGAGCAAGGCCGGCCGCAACCGCCCGCGCAACGCCTTCAACCTGCGCCAGCGCCTGCGCTGGGTCGCGCTGGCGCTTGGCCTGTGCTCGGTGTCGCTGGTCGGCCGTGCGGCCTACGTGCAGATCATCAACAGCGATTTCTACCAGCGGCAGGGCGAGGCGCGTTACCTGCGCGAGCTGCCGATCAAGACCTCGCGCGGCATGATCACCGACCGCAATGGCGAGCCGCTGGCGGTGTCCACGCCGGTCGCTTCGATCTGGGTGAACCCGCAGGATCTGCTGCGCGCGCCGGATCGCATCCCCGAGCTGGCCCAGGCGGTCGGCATGTCGGTGGACGAACTGAGCAGCCGCCTGTCGCAGAAGTCGGACAAGGAATTCATGTACCTGCGCCGCCGGATCAATCCGGACGAGGCAGAGAAAGTGGTCGCGCTGAAGATTCCGGGCGTGGCCGCGCAGCGCGAATTCCGCCGCTTCTACCCGCAGGGTGAGGCGATGGCGCACGTGCTGGGCTTCACCAACATCGACGACCGCGGCCAGGAAGGGCTGGAACTGGCCTTTGACGAATGGCTGCGCGGCAAGGCCGGCGCCAAGCGCGTCATCCGCAACCGCAAGGGTGAGACGGTCGAAAGCGATCTGCTGCGCGCCGCCGAGCCGGGCAAGGACCTGACCCTCAGCATCGACCGCCGCATCCAGTACCTGGCCTTCAAGGAGCTGCGCAACGCGCTGGTGGCCAACAAGGCGGCCGGTGGTTCGATGGTGATCATGGACGTGGCCACGGGCGAAATCCTGGCCATGGTCAACCTGCCGACCTACAACCCGAATTCGCTCAACGGTGCGGTGCCGGATACGCGCCGCAACCGCGCCGTGACCGATCTGGTCGAGCCGGGTTCGACGATGAAGCCGCTGACCATCGCCACCGCGCTGCAGTCCGGCGCGGTGACGAAGGACACCATCATCGATACCAACCCGGGCTACATGCAGGTGGCCCGCTTCACCATCCGCGACGTGCCGCGCAACAACGGCGTGCTGAACGTTACCGGCGTGATCACCCGCAGCTCGAACATCGGCGCGGCCAAGATCGCCGCCAAGATGACCGACCAGACGTTCTATGACGGTGTGCGCCGCTTCGGCTATGGCTCGGTGCCACACAGCGGTTTCCCCGGTGAATCCGGTGGCGTGGTGCGTCGCCCCGGCAACTGGGATGGCGCCACCAAGACCACCATGTCCTACGGCTACGGCCTGAATGTGACGCCGCTGCAGATCGCCACTGCCTATTCGGCGCTGGCCAACGGCGGCAAGCTGATCGCGCCGACCTTCGTGAAAGGTCAGCGCAACGAAGGCAAGCAGATCATCGACCCGGCGGTGGCCAAGGAAGTGGTGGCCATGATGGAAACCGTGGTGACCCAGGGCGGCGCCAAGCAGGCGGCCGTGCTCGGTTACCACGTGGCTGGCAAGACGGGTACGGCGCGCAAGGCCGGCCCGGGCGGCTATGAGCGTGGCCACTACAACTCGCTGTTCGCTGGCGTGGTGCCGGCCACCAACCCGCGCTTTGCCACGGTCATCGTCATCAACGACCCGCAGGGTGGCAAGTTCTACGGTGGCCTGGTATCGGCCCCGGTGTACCACAACGTAATGGAAGGCACGCTGCGCCTGATGGACGTCCCGCTGGACGACCTGCAGTCGTGGCTGGCCGCCCAGCAGTCCGGAAAGATGGGGCATTCGGCCTCCATCCTGCCGGCGCCACCGGCCGAGACCGCGCTGCCGGCCGACGCTGCCGCCGAATTCGATGCCGCGCTGCCCAGCGCGCAGAACCATGTGCCGGCCCCGCCCGCGGGAGGCACGCAATGAGTCCTTCGATGTTGCTTTCGCAGTTGCTCCCCGACGTTGCCCTGGCAGGGCACGACCCCGTGGTGACCGGCCTGGTGTTGGACAGCCGTGCCGTGCGCCCCGGCAATGCCTTCGTCGCCATCGCCGGTTTCGGCGCGCATGGCCTGGGCTTTGTCGAGCAGGCGCGCGCGGCCGGTGCCAGCGCCATCCTGTTCGAGCCGCCGGCCCCGGCCGAGCTGCCGGCGCCGGCCGATGCCATCGCCGTGCCCGGCCTGCGCGCGCGCATGGGCGCGATGGCCGACCAGTTCCATGGCGCACCTTCGCGTGCCATGACCATGGTGGGCGTGACCGGCACCAACGGCAAAACGTCCACCGTGCAGCTGCTGGCCCAGGCCTGGCACCTGCTTGGCACGCCCAGTGGAAGTATCGGCACGTTGGGTGCCGGACTTTATGGCGCTGTCGAACCGACCGGCTTCACCACCCCGCTGGTGCTGCAGATGCATGCGCTGCTGGCGCAGCTGCGCGATGACGGTGCACGCGCGGTGGCGATGGAAGTCAGCTCGCACGCGCTGGACCAGGGCCGCGTGGACGCTGTGCACTACGACGTGGCGGTGTTCACCAATCTCACCCGCGACCATCTGGATTACCACGGTGACATGGCCAGCTACGGCGCAGCCAAGGCGCGACTGTTCCATCGCCCGGGCCTGAAGGCCGCGGTGGTGAACCTGGATGATGCGTTCGGTCGCCAGCTGTTTGCCGGCCTGCCGGCCGGTGTGCAGGCCATCGGCCTGAGCTCGCGTGGCGCCGCCGATGCCCGCGTGCGTGCCGAAGGCCTGCAGTTGGATGGGCGTGGCATCGGCTTCGAGCTGGTCATCGACGGTGCGCATGCCTCGGTGCAGTCGCCGCTGCTGGGCCGCTTCAACGTGGACAACCTGCTGGCCGTGGCCGGCAGCCTGCATGCACTGGGCGAGACGCTCGAGCGGATTGCCGGGGTGCTGTCGGCGCTGCAGCCGATCCGCGGCCGCATGAACCGCCTGGGTGGCGAGCACGGCCTGCCGACCGTGGTGGTCGACTACGCCCACACCCCCGATGCGCTGGAACAGGCGCTGGAAAGCCTGCACGGCCACCTGCAGGGCACGCTGTACTGCGTGTTCGGCTGCGGCGGCGAGCGTGATACCGGCAAGCGCCCGCAGATGGCCGCCATTGCCGAGCGCCTGGCCAACCAGGTCATCGTCACCGACGACAATCCGCGCGGCGAGGATGGCGATGTGATCGTGGCCGACATCCTGGCCGGATTCACTGATGCCTCGGCCGTGACCGTGCAGCGCAGCCGCGCGCGGGCGATCGGCCTGGCGGTGAAGCGCGCCGGTGCGGGCGACATCATTCTGATCGCCGGCAAGGGCCACGAGCCCTACCAGGAGGTCAAGGGCGTGCGCCACGACTTCGACGACACCGAAGTATCGGCCGCTGCGCTGGCTGCCAAGGCCGGTGTACTCGCGACGCAGGCCGGGGAGGGCATCGCATGAAGCGCACCCTGCTTTCGCTGATCGCGCACTGGGCCGGTGGCGAGATCCACGGCGATGACGTGGCCATCGATGCGGTCAGCAATGACACCCGCAGCCTTGCCAACGGCAGCCTGTACGTGGCGCTGCGCGGCGAGCGGTTCGACGGCCATGATTTCGCCGCCGACGCGCAGGCGCGTGGCGCCAGCGCGCTGCTGGTCGAGCGCCTGCTGCCGCTGGACGTGCCGCAGGTGCTGGTGGCCGACAGCGAACTGGCCCTGGCGAAGATCGCCGCCGGCATGCAGCGCGACCGCGACACCGCGGTGTTCGCGATCACCGGCAGCAACGGCAAGACCAGCGTGAAGAGCCTGCTGCTGGCGATCCTGCAGCAGGAAGCCGCGCATGCCCACAAGGTGGTCTACGCCAATCCGGGCAACCGCAACAACGAGATCGGCCTGCCGCTGGCGGTGATCGATGCGCCGGAAGATGCCGACTACGCCGTCTACGAGATGGGCGCCGGCAAGCCGGGCGACATCGCCTACCTGACCGACATCGCCCGCCCGCGCTACGCGCTGGTCAACAACATTGCGCCGGCCCACCTGGAACGCATGGGCAGCCTGCTTGGCGTGGCGGTGACCAAGGGCGCGATCTACGCCGCCCTGCCGGCCGATGGTGTGGCCGTCATCAATGTCGATGATGCCTACGGCCGTTGGTTCGAGCAGCATTTCGTCGGTACCTCCGCGCGCTGCACGGTGCTGCGCTACGGCCTGGACCACACGGCCGATGTCACCGCGCGCGACATCCGCACGGGTGCGCAGGGCAGCCAGTTCACCCTGGTGTCGCCGCAGGGCGAGGCGCGCATTGCGCTGGGCCTGCCGGGCCGCCACAACATCAGCAATGCGCTGGCCGCCGCCAGCCTGGCGCTGGCCGCTGGCATCGATCTGGCGCAGGTGGCTTCGGGCCTGGCAGCCGCACAGCCGGTGCCGGGCCGCCAGATCGCCCACCAGCTGCACAACGGTGCGGTGCTGGTGGACGACAGCTACAACGCCAACCCCGGTTCGCTGGCGGCTGCCATCGATGCCCTGGCGGCCGCTCCGGAAGAGGGCTGGCTGGTGCTGGGCGACATGCGCGAGCTGGGTCCGGATGCCGAGGCCCTGCACGCACAGGCCGGCCTGCGCTCGCGCGCGGCGGGCCTCAAGCGCCTGTACACGCTGGGCCCGCTCAGTGCTGCCGCTGCCGCCGCGTTCGGCGAAGGCGGCCGTCATTTCGCCACCCATGATGCGCTGTCACAGGCGCTGCAGGATGAGTTGCACGCTGGTGTGCGCTGCCTGGTCAAGGGTTCCCGTGGCAGTGCCATGGACCTGATCGTCAAAGCGCTGCTGGCGCAAGGAGAGGAATCCCCGCATGTTGTATGAACTGGCCCGATGGTTGCAGCAGTTGGAGAGCCTGTTCGGGCTGTTCAACTACCAGACCTTCCGCGCGATCCTGGCAGCGCTGACGGCGCTGTTCCTGTCGTTGTGGCTTGGCCCGGCGGTCATCCGCCGGCTGGCCCAGTTCAAGGGGGGCCAGCCGATCCGTACCGACGGCCCGCAGACGCACTTCGTCAAGGCCGGCACGCCCACCATGGGCGGTTCGCTGATCCTGCTGACCGTCACCCTGTCGGTGCTGATGTGGGCCGACCTGCGCAACCGCTACGTGTGGCTGGTGCTGGCGGTGATGCTGTGCTTCGGCGCCATCGGCTGGTACGACGATTGGATCAAGATCGTGCGCCGTGACCCGAACGGCCTGGCTTCGCGCTGGAAATACCTGCTGCAGTCGATTTTCGGCCTGGCGGCAGGCATCTTCCTGCTGCAGACCGCCGACGTGCCCGCCGCGCTGACCTTCTACATCCCGATGTTCAAGTCGATCGCGCTGCCGCTGGCCGGCATCAGCTTCGTGGCCATCGCTTACTTCTGGATCGTCGGCTTCTCCAACGCCGTCAACCTGACCGATGGCCTGGACGGCCTGGCGATCATGCCCACCGTGCTGGTGGCCTGTGGCCTGGGCGTGTTCGCCTACGCGTCGGGCAACGTGGTGTTCGCCAACTACCTGCAGATTCCGCAGATTCCCGGTGCCGGTGAACTGGTCATCATCTGCGCGGCCATTGCCGGTGCGGGCCTGGGCTTCCTCTGGTTCAACACCTACCCGGCCATGGTCTTCATGGGCGATATCGGCGCGCTGGCGCTGGGCGCGGTGCTGGGCACGATTGCGGTGATTACCCGCCAGGAACTGGTGCTGGTGATCATGGGGGGCGTGTTCGTCATCGAAACCCTGTCGGTGATGATCCAGGTGGCCTCGTTCAAGCTGACCGGCAAGCGGGTGTTCCGCATGGCGCCGATCCACCACCACTTCGAGCTGAAGGGCTGGCCGGAGCCGCGCGTGATCGTGCGCTTCTGGATCATCTCGGTCGTGCTCGTGCTGATCGGCCTTGCCACCCTGAAGGTGCGCTGAGAATGAACGACCTGTCCCGCCAGGCAACACGCCTCGAAGCCATCGAAGGCAGCTACGACAAGTGGCTGCTGGGCGCGATCATCGCGCTCACGGGCATTGGCGTGGTGATGGTGGCGTCCAGCTCGATCGCGCTGATGAGCAGCCCGTTCTACTACCTCAACCGCCACCTGATCTTCCTGGCGGTGGGCATCGTGCTGGCAGTGGTGGCCGCCCGCACCGAGCTGAAGTCGATCGAGCAGTACAACCAGATCCTGCTGCTGGGCTGCTTCGTGCTGCTGCTGGCGGTGTTCACGCCCGGCCTGGGCAGCACCGTCAACGGCGCGCGCCGCTGGATCAACCTGGGCATCTCCAAGTTCCAGACGGTTGAAGCGGTGAAGGTGCTCTACATCGTCTGGCTGTCCAGCTACCTGGTGCGTTTCCGCGACGAGGTCAATGCAACCTGGCCGGCCATGCTCAAGCCGCTGGGCGTGGCCGGTGCGCTGGTCGTGCTGCTGCTGCTGCAGCCTGACTTCGGTTCGTCCACCCTGCTGCTGGCGATCACCGCCGGCATGCTGGTGCTGGGCGGGGTGAACATGCCGCGCATGTCGATGCCGGTGATCATCGGCCTGGTCGGCATGAGCGCGCTGGCGATCATCGAGCCGTACCGCATGCGCCGCATCACCTCTTTCCTGGACCCGTGGGCCGACCAGCAGGGTGACGGCTACCAGCTGTCCAACGCGCTGATGGCCGTGGGCCGTGGCGAGTGGACCGGCGTGGGCCTGGGCAATTCGGTGCAGAAGCTGTACTACCTGCCCGAAGCGCATACCGACTTCATCTTCTCGGTCACCGCCGAGGAATTCGGCTTCCTGGGCACCTGCGTGATCGTGGCCCTGTACGCGCTGCTGGTCGGCCGCACCTTCTGGCTGGGCATGCGCTGCGTTGAAATGAAGCGCCACTTCTCCGGTTACATCGCGTTCGGCATCGGCCTGTGGATCAGCATGCAGACCTTCGTCTCGATCGGCGTGAACCTGGGCATCCTGCCGACCAAGGGCCTGACCCTGCCGCTGATTTCGTCGGGCGGTTCGTCGGTGCTGATGACCTGCGTGGCGATGGGCCTGCTGCTGCGCGTGTCCTATGAACTCAAGCGCGCCGAGCGCCGCCAGGCCGTGCGTATCGGCGGTGGCGAAGACGCCATGGCTGCGCCTGTGACCGAACCGTCCGCGCCCGCTGCGAGCAGCGCGCCGATGGGGGCCGAGCCGGTGGCGGCCGCTGCACCTACCGCTGCACGTGGCACCAGCCGTCTGCAGTCGCGCATTGAACCGACCTTCGGGAGGCTGTCATGAGCAGCGCCCCCCGCCCGACCTCCAGCGCCCGCCCGGTAATGATCCTGGCAGGGGGTACCGGTGGCCACATCTTCCCCGGCCTGGCCGTGGCCCGCGTGCTGCGCCAGCGTGGCGTGCCCGTCACCTGGATGGGGGCTGACGGTGCGATGGAAACCCGCCTGGTACCGCAGCACGACATTCCGATCGACACCCTGGCCATCACCGGCCTGCGCGGCAAGGGCAAGCTGGCCCTGCTGGGTGCACCGTGGCGGCTGATGCGCGCGCTGCGCGCGGCCGGCATGATCATCCGCAAGCGCCAGCCGCGTGCCGTGGTCGCCTTCGGTGGCTTCGCCTCCGGCCCGGGCGGAATGGCCACGCGCCTGCATGGCCTGCCGTTGCTGGTGCACGAGCAGAACCGTGCGCCGGGCATGACCAACCGCATCCTGTCCCGCTACGCGCGGCGCCTGCTGACCGGCTTCCCGGGCACCTTCGCCAAGGGCGAGGAGTTCGTGGGCAACCCGGTGCGCGCGGAAATCGCCGCCATTGCGCCGCCGGAACAGCGCTTCGCCGATCGCCAGGGCCCGCTGCGGCTGCTGGTGGTGGGCGGCAGCCAGGGCGCGCGTGCACTCAATACCGGTGTGCCGCAGGCCATCGCCGCGCTGGCGGGCAGCGTGCAGGTGCAGGTGCGCCACCAGAGCGGTGAAAAGCTGCATGGTGAAGCCGTGCAGGCGTATGCCGAAGCGGGCGTGCAGGCTGAGATCACGCCGTTCATTGCCGACATGGCCGATGCCTTCGCCTGGGCCGACCTGGTGGTGTGCCGCGCCGGCGCGTCCACCCTGGCCGAGCTGTGCGCGGTGGGTGTGGGCAGCGTGCTGGTGCCGTTCCCTGCTGCCGTCGACGATCACCAGACCCGCAATGCGGAGTACCTGGTCGAGCGTGGCGCGGCCGTGTTGCTGAAGCAGGATGGAACGCTGGCCGACGGCATTGCCGCACTGCTGCGCGAACTGTCCGAAAATCCCGCCCGCCGCATGCAGATGGCGAAAGCCGCGCGTGCGCTGGCCAAGGTCGATGCCGCCGAGCGCATCGCCGATATCATTCTTGAGGAAGCAGTATGAAGAAGGCCTGCCATAGCGCCTGCCACGCGCGAGGCCGCGCATGATCCGCCGCCTGCATGACACCAACGACCTGGTGCGCGCGTTCCCGCGCGTGCATTTCGTCGGCATCGGCGGCACCGGCATGAGTGGCATCGCCGAAGTGATGCTGACGCTGGGCTATGAAGTCTCCGGTTCGGACAACGCCGACAACGCGGCCACCCGCCGCCTGGCCGGCCTGGGTGCGCGCATCATGCGCGGCCACTCGGCCGCCAACGTGCTGGGCACTGACTGCGTGGTGGTGTCCAGCGCCATCCGCGAAGACAACCCGGAACTGATGGAAGCGCGCAGCCAGCGCATTCCGATCATGCCGCGCGCGGCCATGCTGGCCGAGCTGATGCGCTTCCGCCGCGGCATCGCCGTGGCCGGCACGCACGGCAAGACCACCACCACCAGCTTGACTGCCGCGGTGCTGAGCGAAGGTGGCCTGGACCCGACCTTCGTCATCGGTGGCCAGCTGCTGGCCGCCGGTGCCAACGCCAAGCTGGGCGGTGGCCAGTGGCTGGTGGCTGAGGCCGACGAAAGCGATGGCAGCTTCCTGCGCCTGAATCCGCTGATGTCGATCATCACCAACATTGATGCCGACCATCTGGAAAACTACGGCAACGACTTCGCCCGCGTGCAGGCGGCCTTCGCCGAATTCCTGCAGCGCCTGCCGTTCTACGGCCTGGCCGTGCTGTGCATCGACGACCCGGAAGTGGCCGCGCTGGCAGCGAAGACTCCGCGCCATGTGATGAGCTACGGCATGAGCCCGCAGGCCGATGTGCGCGCCGAGAACGTGGTGCAGGAAGGCTCGCGCATGCGCTTCACCCTGCGTCTGCCGCAGGGCACCAGCCAGGAAGTGGTGCTGGCCCTGCCGGGCAAGCACAACGTGCTGAACGCGCTGGCCGCAGCCGCGGTGGGCTGGCAGCTGGGCGTCGCCCCGGATGCCATCGCACGTGCATTGGAAAGCTTTGCCGGCGTGGGCCGTCGCTTCAACGATCTGGGCGAAGTGACCACCGCCAGCGGCGCCAAGGTGCGCATCATCGACGACTACGGCCACCATCCCAGCGAGCTGGAAGCGGTGTTTGCCGCTGCCCGCGGCGGCTGGACCGACAAGCGCCTGGTGGTGGCCTTCCAGCCGCACCGTTACAGCCGTACCCGCGACCAGTTCGACAAGTTCGCTGCGGTGCTGTCCAGTGTTGATGCACTAGTGCTGAGCGAGGTCTACCCGGCCGGCGAGGAGCCGATTGCCGGTGCCGATTCGCATGCGCTGGCCCGCGCCATCCGTGCGCGCGGCCGCAGCGAGCCGGTCGTGGTTGGCAAGGCTGCCGAACTGGCCAGCGTGCTGCCGGACGTGCTGCAGGATGGTGACCTGCTGCTGATGATGGGGGCCGGTGACATCGGCGCCGTGGCCAGCCAGATCGCCGTGGAAGGTTTCAAGGTGGAGGGCCAGGCATGAGCGCGCTGACCTTCCCGCCGCTGCGCAGCACCGACCCGGCCGTGTTCGGTCGCGTCGCGGTGCTGCTGGGCGGCAGCTCCAGCGAACGCGAGGTGTCGCTGGATTCGGGCCGCAACGTGCTGCAGGCGCTGCAGTCGCGCGGCGTTGATGCGTTCGCCGTGGACGGCATCCCGGCGCTGGCCAGGGCACTGGCGGCCGGTGGCGTCGACCGCGTGTTCAACATCCTGCATGGCCACAACGGTGGCGGTGAGGACGGCATCGTGCAGGGCCTGATGGACGCCTTCGGCGTGCCGTACACGGGTTCGGACGTGCTGGGTTCGGCGCTGAGCATGGACAAGATCCGCACCAAGCAGGTGTGGCTGTCGCTGGGCCTGCCGACCCCGCAGTACAGGAAAGTGGAAGCCTCCACGGTCCATGCGCTGGCCGCCGAACTCGGCCTGCCGGTGGTGGTCAAGCCGGCCAATGAAGGTTCCAGCGTGGGCATCAGCCGGGTGACCGATGAGGCCGGCCTGGACGAAGCGGTGGCCCTGGCGGCGCGCTACGACGGCCAGCTGCTGATGGAACAGATGGTGGTGGGCGATGAGCTGACCGTGGCCATCCTCGGTGATGTCGCGCTGCCCTCCATCCGCATCGTGCCCAAGGGCCAGTGGTACGACTACAACGCCAAGTACATCGCCGAGGACACCCAGTACCTGTGCCCGGGCCTGGACGGCGCTGACGAGGAAGAGATCCGCCGCATCGCCCTGGCCGCGTTCCGCGCCGCCGGCTGCCTTGGCTGGGGCCGCGTGGACGTGATGCGCGATCGCGCCAGCGGCCGCTTCTTCCTGCTGGAAGTGAACACCGCCCCGGGCATGACCAGCCACTCGCTGGTGCCCAAGGCCGCGGCGCAGGCCGGCATCGGTTTCGAGGAGCTGGTGTGGCGCGTGCTTGAACAGACCCTGGAGGCATCGCACGCATGAACGCGCTGCTGCGCATCTTCGTCTGGCTGTTGGCCCTGTCGGTGGTGGCACTACCGGTGGTGGCCGTGGTCAATGGCTGGGTTGGCGCTGAGCGCTGGCCGCTGGCGAAGCTGCGCGTGCACGGTGAATTCAAGCGGGTGCCGGCGGAACAGCTGCAGCAGGTGCTGCTGCCGTATGCGCATGCCGGTTTCTTCGCGGTCAAGCTGCAGGACGCGCAGGACGCCCTGGAAAAGCTGCCGTGGGTGGAAAGCGCGCAGGTGCGCAAGCAGTGGCCGGACGTGCTGGAAGTGACGCTGGTCGAGCACAAGCCGTTCGCGCGCTGGGGCGAAGACCGCCTGCTTTCCGAGCAGGGCAAGCTGTTCCCCACGCCGAAGAAGCTGGCCGACCTGCAGCTTCCCGAGCTGGATGGCCCGGACAGCCAGACCGAAGAAGTGGTGAAGCTGTACAACGATGCGCGCGCGCTGTTCGCACCGGCCGGCGTGGACGTGCGCCGCCTGACCATGGACGCGCGCGGCAGCTGGTCGCTGCTGCTGAGCAATGGCACCGAAGTGGTGGTCGGCCGTGACGATGCCCGCTCGCGCCTGCAGCGCTTCGTGCGCGTGCTGCCGCAGCTGGCCAACCAGGCCGCGCCGATCGAGCGCGCCGACCTCCGATACACCAATGGTTTCACCCTGAGCTGGGGAACGCCGGCCACGCCGGCCGGCGCACCCGCGACCCCGGCCAGAAGAACGCAGGAAAGGACATGAATCGCAAGGGTGATAAATCGCTGATCGTCGGCCTGGATATCGGCACCTCCAAGGTGGTGGCGCTGGTGGGCGAGTATTCGCCGGGCAACCCGATCGAAGTGATCGGCATCGGCTCGCACGAGTCGCGTGGCCTCAAGCGCGGCGTGGTGGTGGACATCGAATCGACGGTGCAGTCCATCCAGCGCGCGGTGGAAGAGGCCGAGCTGATGGCCGGCTGCGAGATCCGCTCGGTGTATGCCTCCATTTCCGGCAACCACGTGCAGTGCAAGAACTCGCCGGGCATCGTGCCGATCCGCGACGGGGAAGTGACCTGGGGCGACCTGGATCGCGTGCTCGACGCAGCGAAGGCGGTGGCCATTCCGGCCGACCAGAAGATCCTGCACGCCATCCCGCGCGAGTACGTGCTGGATGATTCGCAGGAAGGCATCCGCAACCCGGTCGGCATGACCGGCGTGCGCCTGGAAGTGCACGCCCACCTGGTGGTCTGCGCGCAGTCCGCTGCCGCCAACATCAGCAAGTGCGTGCAGCGCTGCGGCCTGCAGGTGGACGACCTGGTGCTGTCCTCGCTGGCTTCCAGCGTGGCGGTGCTGACCGCCGACGAAAAGGAACTGGGCGTGGTGCTGGTCGACATGGGCGCGGGCACCACCGATATCGCGGTGTTCGTGCAGGGTGCGATCTGCCACACCGCCTCGCTGCCGATCGCCGGCGACCACGTGACCAACGACATCGCGCACATGCTGCGCACGCCGACCCCGGAAGCCGAGCAGATCAAGGTGCGCTATGCCTGCGCCCTGGCCCAGCTGGCCACCGCCGAGGAAAGCATCCAGGTGCCGTCGGTGGGTGACCGCCCGCCGCGCCGCATGCCGCGCCATTCGCTGGCTCAGGCCGTACAGGGCCGCTACGAGGAAATCTTCGAGATGGTGCAGGCCGAACTGCGCCGCTCCGGCTTCGAGGAACTGGTGCGTGCCGGCCTGGTGCTGACCGGTGGCGCCTCGAAGATGGAAGGCGTGGTCGAACTGGCCGAGGAAATGCTGCAGATGCCGGTACGCGTGGGCATTCCGCAGCACGTCACCGGCCTTGGCGAAGTGGTGGGCAACCCGGTGCATGCCACCGGCGTGGGCCTGCTGCTGATGGGCAGCCAGAACGAGCATCCGCGCCGGCCGTCGCTGCCGACCGGACGCGCAGGCAGCATGTTCAAGAAATTGAAGACCTGGTTCCGCGGCGAATTCTGACGCGGAACCTGCAATACCCGGGCCTGCCCGGTTGCATTACCGGCAACAAGACGCAACAACGCAACACACAACCCACACAGCCGCATCGGCAACATGACGCGCAAAGGCAGGAGGCCTGAACGCCCATGCCACCGACAAGCGGATACAACGAGGACACGGACATGGCGCATTTTGAACTGATCGAAAAGATGGCACCCAATGCGGTGATCAAGGTGGTTGGCGTGGGCGGCGGCGGCGGCAATGCCGTGGCGCACATGGTCAACTCGGCAGTGGATGGTGTGGAATTCATCACCGCCAACACCGACTCGCAGGCCATCAAGAATTGCGGTGCCAAGCTGCAGCTGCAGCTGGGTACCAACGTGACCAAGGGCCTGGGCGCAGGCGCGAACCCGGAAGTCGGCCGCCAGGCCGCGCTGGAAGACCGTGAGCGCATCATGGACGCCCTGCAGGGCGCGGACATGGTGTTCATCACCGCCGGCATGGGCGGCGGCACCGGCACCGGCGCTGCACCGGTGGTGGCGCAGCTGGCCAAGGAAATGGGCATCCTGACCGTGGCCGTGGTCACCAAGCCGTTCCCGTTTGAAGGCCGTCGCCGCATGCAGGTGGCGCTGAAGGGCATCGAGGAACTGAGCCAGCACTGCGACTCGCTGATCACCATTCCGAACGAAAAGCTGATCACCGTGCTGGGCCGCAACGCGACCATGATCCAGGCCTTCCGTGCCGCCAACGACGTGCTGCAGGGCGCCGTGCAGGGCATCGCCGATCTGATCGTGCGTCCGGGCCTGATCAACGTCGACTTTGCCGACGTGCGCACCGTCATGTCTGAAATGGGCCTGGCGATGATGGGTACCGGCACCGCCCGTGGCGATGACCGTGCCCAGGCCGCCGCCGAAGCCGCCATCCAGAACCCGCTGCTGGACGACGTGAACCTGGCCGGTGCCAACGGCATCCTGGTCAACATCACCGCCGGTGCCGACTTCACCATGGCCGAGTTCGACGAGATCGGCCGCACCATCGACGGCTTCGCTTCCGAAGACGCCACCGTGGTGGTGGGTACTGTGCTCGACCCGGACATGCAGGACGAAGTGCGCGTGACCGTGGTGGCCACCGGCCTGAACCGCGTGTCGGCCAGCAAGAGCCAGCGCCCGGGCGAACGCGCGCCGATCAAGCTGGTCCGCAACGCCACCACCGGCCAGCCGGAGTTCGGCGACTTCGACAACGGCGGCGACGCGGTGTCCAAGGCAGTGGGCGGCATGGGCCTGGGCCTGCGTCGTGCCAGCAGTGACAGCGTGGCCGCTTCGACCCCGTCGGCGCCGGCTTCCTCGGCGCCGGCATCGGCCGAGCTGCCCAACGATTACCTGGACATCCCGGCCTTCCTGCGCCGCCAGGCGGACTGAGCGGAGCCTCCCGGGGCTTGTCCCCCCCGGGTAGCGCCACCATGTCCTGAAAATGCGGGCGCCGGGCCAGGATGGGCCCGGCGGCCCTGCTTGACGTGTGTCCCACCGGCAGCCTTCAAAGGCGTTTCAGCCGGGGTATGGGACCCTGCGTGTTAATCTAGCGTGTCACTTCCGGTCTACCCCCATGATCCAGCAACGCACCCTCAAGAACACGATCCGCGCCACCGGCGTTGGCCTGCACAGCGGTGACAAGGTCTACATGACCCTGCGCCCGGCACCGGTCAACCATGGCATCGTGTTCCGGCGCGTGGATCTGGACCCGGTGGTGGAAGTGCCGGCCAAGGCCGAGCTGGTCACCGAAGTGACCCTGTGCACCGGCCTGACCTGCAACGACGCCAAGATCCAGACCGTCGAACACCTGATGTCGGCGCTGGCCGGCCTGGGTGTGGACAACATCATCGTCGAACTGTCCTCGGCCGAGCTGCCGATCATGGACGGTTCGTCCGGCCCGTTCGTGTTCCTGCTGCAGTCGGCAGGCATCGTGGAACAAGATGCGCCCAAGCGCTTCATCCGCGTGCTGAAGACCGTGGAAGTGACCGAGGGCGACAAGGTGGCCCGCTTCACCCCGTACGAAGGGTACAAGCTGGGCTTCACCATCCAGTTCGACCACCCGATGATCCCGGCCAAGCAGTCGCGCCAGGAAATCGAGTTCTCCACGATGGCCTACACCAAGGAAATCTCCCGCGCGCGTACCTTCGGTTTCATGCGTGACCTGGAGTACATGCGCGAGCGCAACCTGGGCCTGGGCGGTTCGATGGACAACGCCATCGTGCTGGACGAGTTCCGCGTGCTCAACGAAGACGGCCTGCGCTACGCCGACGAATTCGTGCGCCACAAGATCCTCGATGCGATCGGCGATCTGTATCTGGCCGGCGGCCAGGTGCTGGGCGCCTACGAAGGCTTCAAGTCCGGCCATGCGCTCAACAACAAGCTGGTCCGCGCGCTGATGGCCGACGCCACCGCGTGGGAGTGGGTGACCTACGAGTCGCCGACGGCCGAGGATCCGGTGGTGTACGCGGTTCCCGCTTACGCCTGACCGCCGCAGGTTGTTGAAATAAAAACAGAAAACGCCGCCTTCCAGGGCGGCGTTGTCGTTTCCGGGCGCGGCGGGCTGAATGGCGCAGCGCGTGACGCGACTGTCGGTTCCGGATCACGGTTTTGTGAACCAGAGCGCGGGAAAGCCTGAACATAACGATTATTTAACAACAATCTAACGACTCGACCACTCCGGGCGGCTAGGATGCGACCCGGCCCCCGAAAATGTTTCACGCTGCGGTGACACGCGCGACGGGGATCGGAGCTGGATGCTCCGTTGTTCTCAGGACCCGTGCTTCGGTTTGACCGGGGCATCCTGCAGGGCCGCCAAGGCGTCGCGTAGCCCTTTGTGCGTGGCGGCTGAAACTGCGTGGGGGCCATTCCGGTTGTCGTGCGCTGGGGAGCGCGTGGGAGTGGGAGACGCAGTCTTGATGGTCACCTTGGTGGCCTTCAGCCCGATGGACCGGGCCGCGTCGAGCAACTGGGCTTCGGCAAGCCGCACCTTGGCATGCCAGACCGGGGATTCGACGAGAAAAACGAGGTGTTCCCCGTCCACATTGGCCAGCCGGCAACGGTTGCGCAACGCGGGCGGTAACTGGGGGCGCAACTGACGGTCCAGCGCGTCGAGCCACAAGGCACGACGCAGAGGGTTCCCGCTTTTGTCCGCCATCACTGCATCCAGCGCCGGTTTCGGCCTGGTCGCGGGACGAACGCTGGATTTCGGCTCAGACATGAAAACTCACTGATGGCATTCAAAAAGATCGTAATCAAAACGCGTGAAGGGCAGGCCAAATCGCCGATCGCGCGTTTGCGGTTCTATTTCGAGGACCGCCCCCGCGCCCTGCTGGGCAGCGTGCTCGGGGTAGGCTGCATTATCGGCCTTGCCGGTGGCTTTGGCGCCAGCGCGCTGAACGACTCGCGCCTGCAGGCCAAGGTCGACCGCCAGGAAGCGGAACTGGCCAAGGTCCAGCGCGATGCGCAGACCCAGGTCAACGCACTGGCCGCCCGGCTGGGCGAGCTGCAGGCACAGGCCACCCGCCTGAACGCCCTCGGCGAGCGCCTGACCCAGATGGGCAAGCTGGAAGACGGCGAGTTCGACTTCAACGAGACCCCCGGCCTGGGTGACGGCGATGCCGGCGGCCCGACCGCGGACATCCCGGTGAAGGACGTCAACGCCGACTTACAGGTGCTGGAGCAGCGCTTTGCTGCTTCAGGCCGCCAGTTGTCGGTGATGGAATCGCTGATGTTCGACCACCAGCTGCAGCAGAACGCCGTGCCCTCGCGCATGCCGATCCGCAACACCTACATCACGTCCAGCTTCGGCACCCGTGCCGATCCGTTCGGTCGCGGTGCCGCCACCCACAAGGGCATGGACTTCCACGCCCGCGTCGGCGACCCGGTGATGTCCGTGGCCGATGGCGTGGTCAGCTTCGCCGGCGTGAAGGGCGGCTACGGCAACGTGGTCGACGTCGACCATGGCAACGGCTATGTCACCCGCTATGCGCACAACTCGCGCCTGGTGGTGAAGGTCGGTGACCTGGTCCGTGCCGGCCAGGAAGTGGCCAAGGCCGGTTCAACCGGCCGCTCGACCGGTGCCCACGTGCACTTCGAGGTGTGGGAAAACGGCAACGTGGTCAACCCGCGCAAGTTCCTGGGTGACGGCGGCAACACGCCGGTCGGCCGCATCAGCCGCGGCTGAACCCAGCGCCGGGGTCAGAGCCCTTTCGCCGTGGCGAAAGGGATCCGACCCCGATCCGCCGGACCCGCCCGGGGGCGGATCCCTTCCGCAACGCGGAAGGGCTCTGACCCCATCGCCGAAGGGTTGAAACCCCTCATGCCCGTCCCAAGCTACAATGGGTGTTGCCATCGACAGGGCGCCAGGCGCCCTGTTTCGTTTGCGGCGGACGGATCCCCAGGGGGACGACCGGGCCGCTGTGTCCATCCAACCCGGTTCCTTCAATGATCAACAGCCTGCTTACCCGCGTATTTGGCAGTCGTAACGAACGACAGCTGCGCCAGCTCAACCGCATCGTCGCCAAGATCAATGCGCTGGAGCCGGAGATCGAGAAGCTTTCCGACGAGCAGCTGCAGGCCAAGACGCCGGAGTTCAAGCAGCGCATCGCCGGTGGTGAAGCCCTGGACAAGGTGCTGCCGGAAGCCTTCGCGGTCTGCCGCGAAGCCGGCCGCCGCGTGCTGGGCATGCGCCACTACGACGTGCAGCTGATCGGCGGCATGGTGCTTCACCTGGGCAAGATCGCAGAAATGCGCACCGGTGAAGGCAAGACCCTGGTGGCGACCCTGCCGGTGTACCTGAACGCGCTGGAAGGCAAGGGCGTGCATGTGGTCACCGTCAACGACTACCTGGCCCGCCGCGACGCCGCCCAGATGGGCAAGCTGTACAACTGGCTGGGCCTGAGCGTGGGCGTGGTCTACCCGGGCATGCCGCACAGCGACAAGCGCGAAGCCTATGCCTCGGACATCACCTACGGCACCAACAACGAATTCGGTTTCGACTACCTGCGCGACAACATGGCGCTGTCCAAGGCCGACCGCTACCAGCGCGGCCTGCACTACGCCATCGTCGACGAAGTCGACTCCATCCTGATCGACGAAGCGCGTACCCCGCTGATCATCTCCGGCCCGGCCGACGATTCCCCGGAGCTGTACATCCGCGTCAACCGCGTCGTGCCGAACCTGGTCAAGCAGGAAGCGGAAGACGGCGAGGGCGATTTCTGGGTCGATGAGAAGGGCAAGCAGGTGCACCTGTCCGAAGCGGGCATGGAGCATGCCGAGCAGCTGCTGGTGGACGCCGGCATCCTCGACAGCGAGACCGAGGGCCTGTACGCGCCGCAGAACCTGACCGTGGTCCACCACCTCAACGCCGCCCTGCGCGCGCACGCCATCTACCAGCGTGACGTGGACTACATCGTGCGCGATGGCGAAGTGGTCATCGTCGATGAGTTCACCGGCCGCACCCTGGCCGGCCGCCGCTGGTCCGACGGCCTGCACCAGGCGGTGGAAGCGAAGGAAGGCGTGCCGGTCCAGCGCGAGAACCAGACGCTGGCCAGCATCACCTTCCAGAACCTGTTCCGCATGTACAAGAAGCTGTCCGGCATGACCGGTACGGCTGATACCGAAGCGTTCGAGTTCCAGAGCATCTACGGCCTGGAAGTGGTGGTCATCCCGACCAATCGCCCGACCATCCGCAAGGACAGCCCGGACCAGGTGTTCCTCAACCGCAAGGGCAAGTTCAATGCGGTGCTGGCCGACATCGAAGAGTGCGCCAAGCGCGGCCAGCCGGTGCTGGTGGGTACCACCTCGATCGAAACCTCGGAAATGCTGTCCGAGCACCTGAGCAAGGCCGGCGTGAAGCACGAAGTGCTCAACGCCAAGCAGCACGACCGCGAAGCGACCATCGTCGCCAACGCCGGTCGTCCGGCCGCCGTGACCATCGCCACCAACATGGCCGGCCGTGGTACCGACATCGTGCTGGGCGGTTCGCTGGAAGCGGAAATCCACGCCCTGGGCGAGGACGCGACCGACGAGCAGAAGGCTGCGGTCAAGGCCGAATGGCAGAAGCGCCATGACGCGGTGAAGGCCGCCGGCGGCCTGCACATCGTGGGTACCGAGCGCCATGAATCGCGCCGTATCGACAACCAGCTGCGTGGCCGTTCGGGCCGCCAGGGTGATCCGGGTTCGTCCCGCTTCTACCTGTCGCTGGAAGACAACCTGATGCGCATCTTCGCCTCCGACTGGGTGCAGAAGGCCATGCGCATGATGGGCATGAAGGAAGACGACGTCATCGAGGACCGCCTGGTCAGCCGCCAGATCGAAAAGGCGCAGCGCAAGGTCGAGGCCCACAACTTCGACATCCGCAAGAACCTGCTGGACTTCGACGACGTCAACAACGACCAGCGCAAGGTGATCTACGCCCAGCGTGATGAACTGCTGGACGCCGAATCGGTGAAGGACAACGTCGATGGCATCCGCGACGACGTGATCTTCGACATCGTCGCCCGCTTCGTGCCGCCGAACTCGGTGGACGAACAGTGGGACCTGCGTGGCCTGGAAGCGACCCTGGAGTCGGATTTCGGCCTGCAGATGTCGCTGGTGGACCTGGTCAAGTCGCACGAGGAACTGGACGCCGAAGGCATCGCTGCCAAGGTGCAGGAACGCATCAACCAGCACTTCGCCGAGAAGGAAGCCGGCGTGGGCGAGGAAACCATGCGTGCGCTGGAAAAGCACGTGATGCTGACCGTGCTCGACCAGAGCTGGAAGGAACACCTGGCCCGCATGGACTACCTGCGCCAGGGCATCTACCTGCGCGGTTACGCGCAGAAGCAGCCCAAGCAGGAGTACAAGAAGGAAGCCTTCGAGCTGTTCTCGGACATGCTGGAGAACGTCAAGCGCGAAGTAGTGACCCTGCTGGCCCGCGTGCGCATCCGCAGCGATGAGGAAGTGCAGGCGCTGGAAGCGGCCGAACGGCAGCAGGTGGAAGCCCGCCTGAGCCAGTCGCAGTTCCAGCACCAGGATGCCGGCAGCTACAGCGCCGACGAGGAAGCCGCGCAGGTGGAGGCCGCCCAGCAGGGTGTGTCGCCGCTGCAGCGTGACGAGCCGAAGATCGGCCGCAACGATCCGTGCCCCTGCGGCAGTGGCAAGAAGTACAAGCACTGCCACGGCCAGCTGAGCTGACCCCGGAAGCCCCGCGAAAGCGGGGCTTCTTCGTTGTGGGCGAGGGCGCGGGCCCGCTGCCGGCATTGCGCCGGGCCCGGTCGATTCGGCATTCTGCCCCCATGCCTTCCCCGAAACGATCGATCCATGTCGTGGCCGGCGTCATTACTGACGTCCGTGGCCGTGTGCTGCTCAACCGCCGTACCGAAAACCGCGACATGGCCGGCCTGTGGGAATTCCCCGGCGGCAAGCGCGAGGCGGGCGAGAGTTCCGAACAGGCGCTGGTGCGTGAACTGCGCGAGGAGCTCGGCATCGAGGCCGAGATCGGCGAGTGGATCATGGACGTGCCGCAGCACTACCCGGACAAGCACCTCACCCTGGAAGTGCGGCATATCCGCAGCTGGAAGGGCACCCCGCGCGGGCGCGAGGGCCAGGCCATCACCTGGGTGGCCGCGGACAAGCTGGGCCGCTATTCGATGCCGCCGGCCGACCTGCCGGTGGTGGCCGCGTTGCGCCAGCCCGACCGCTACCTGATCACGCCCGCGCCTGACGCGGGCGAAACCGGCGTACAGCGCTGGCAGGAGCAGCTGCAGCGGGCAGTGGCTGCGGGCCAGCAGCGCATCCAGCTGCGGCTGCCGGCCGCGCATCCGCAGCGGCAGGTGCTGATCGAGCAGGCGCTGCAGGCGCACCGGCAGGGCGTGCAGTGGCTGCTCAACCGCGATATCGACCTGGCCCGTGCACTGGGCGTGGGCGTGCACCTGGGCAGCGAACAGCTGCTGCAGCTGTCGCAGCGGCCGCTGCCCGAAGGCCAACTGGTAGCCGCGTCCTGCCACGACCTGCAGCAGCTGCAGGCCGCGCAGCAGCTGGGCTGCGACTTCGCGGTGCTGGGCCCGGTGCAGGCCACCGCCAGCCATCCCGAGGCTACGCCGCTGGGCTGGGATGCCTTCGCCGCGCTGCGCGCCCAGGTATCGCTGCCGATCTACGCGCTGGGCGGGCTGGATGCCGGCCAGGTCAGCCAGGCCCGCCGCCACGGCGGCCAGGGCATCGCCGCGATCCGCGGCCTGTGGCCGGCGTGATGCACGCCCCGTCAGTAGATCCACGCCATGCGTGGATGCGACCTTACAAGGTGATCCAGAAACACCCGTACTGCCGCCGCAGCCCCAGCACCGTCGCCGCGCGCGTCGCACTGCCCGGCAGGGTCTGTTCCAGGCGCAGGCCCACCGGATGCCGTGGTGCAGTCGTCTCAGGGGCGGTTCCCTGCGCAGCAGCGCTCTGACCCTCGACCACCGGCATCTCGACGTCCTGCTGCGGATACACCGGCACCACGTCCACCAGCGGCCGCCGCACCACCGATTCCAGCTGGCCCAGGATGCGCTGTGCCCCGGCGTCGGAGACCGCGCTCCACAGGTACAGCGTGGACAGCCGGTTGACGTCCTGGGTGTTGACCGCGTCGTGCAGGGCCTGCACCAGCTCGCTCAGGCGGCGCGGGCAGCTGGCGCCCAGGCTGTCGCGCTGCAGGGTGCTGCCGGCCGGTGGCGGCGGCGGGCGCCGCGACTGCGCGCCCAGGCTGTCACAGGGGCGGTCGGTGTAGACGCTCTGGCCCTGCGCATCGGTGCAGCGGTTCAAGCGGGTGGATTGGGCGTGGGCATCGACGCTCGTGGCGGACAGCAGCACCAGCAGCAGGGACAGGACAGCTTTCATGCCCGACAGGGTAGCGTCGAACGTGATGACGCGGCGTGCTTTCAGGCATCCAGCAGCGCCAGCACCGACACGGTCGGCTTGGCCAGATTCAGCGTGTAGAAGTGCAGGCCCGGCGCGCCGCCCTCCACCAGGCGCTGGCACAACCTGGCCACCACTTCGGCACCGAAGGCGCGTACCGACGCACTGTCATCGCCATAGGCCAGCATCTTCCGGCTGATCCAGCGCGGGATCTCGGCGCCGCACTGTTCGGAAAAGCGGCGCAGCTGGCTGAAGTTGGCGATCGGCATGATGCCCGGGGTGATCGGCACCTGCACGCCCAGCGCCCGCACTTCATCGACGAAGTGGAAGTAAGCATCGGCGTTGTAGAAGTACTGGGTGATGGCGGCATCGGCGCCGGCATCGATCTTCGCCTTGAAGTGCTTCAGGTCGGTCAACGCATCCGGCGCCTGCGGATGGGTTTCCGGGTAGGCGCCGACTTCGATGTGGAAGGCATCGCCATGCTCGGCGCGGATGAATTCGATCAATTCGGCGGCATAGCGCATGTCGCCGGGAAACCCCATGCCCGAAGGCAGGTCGCCGCGCAGGGCGACGATCCGGCGGCAGCCGATGGCACGGTACAGCTTGAGCAGTTCGCGGATCTCCTGCCGGGTGCCACCCACGCACGACAGGTGCGGTGCCGCCTCGAAGCCGTGGTGCTGCTTGAGGTGGCGCACGGTTTCGGAGGTGTAGCTCAGGGTCGAGCCGCCCGCACCGAAGGTACAGGACACGTATTCGGGCGCGTAGGTCTTCAACCGGGCAGCAGCACGGTCCAGCTGGCCACGCTGCTCATCGGTCTTGGGCGGGTAGAACTCGAAGCTGATGGCGGTCATGGCACGGGCGGTGACGGCGGGTGTATTCGAGTATATCGCTCCATCAAGATGGATGTGAAGCGTTGCGACGTGAAGAGGTGGCCCAGCGCAGCGACCGTTCACCCGCTGCAGCGGCCGTTGCTCCGGAAGTGCACCCGGCCGGCGCGCAGGGCCGCCACGCTGGCGTCATACCCCACGCACCCGTCCCTGGAGGAACCACGCGATGAAGATGATGCTGGCGCTGTATTACGCGATGAAGGCCCTGGCCCGGATGGCCATGCTGGGCATGGCGATGGCTGTCCTCGGTTCGGGCCCGGCCCATGCCGCGACGCCTGCCGGCAGCGGCACGGTGCAGGTGGAGGTGGTCGGCCGTGGTCGCGCGCTGCTGATGATTCCCGGCCTGAACAGCAGCGCCGACGTCTGGCGCGAGACCTGCCTGGCGCTGAAGGACGTGCAGTGCCATCTGGTGCAGTTGCCCGGCTTTGCCGGCGCCCGTGCGGCCGATCCGCGCCCGGCGGACTTCCTGTCGTCGATGCGTGACCAGCTGCTGGCCTATGTGCACGACCACGCGATCGATCATCCAGCGGTGATTGGCCACAGTCTGGGCGGTGTGCTGGCGCTGCAGATGGCAGTGAAGGAGCCGCAGGCACTGGGGCCGCTGGTCATCGTCGACGCGGTGCCGTTCTACGCGGGCATGCAGAACCCGCAGGCCACCGCGCAGAGCGTGCGGCCCATGGCGGAGCAGCTGCGTGCGTCGATGCTGGCCGCAGATCCGGCCAGCTACCAGGCACAGGCCGATGCCGCACTGGGCCCGATGACCGCCACCCCCGCGCGCCTGCCCGAACTGAAGCGCTGGGGCCGCGACAGTGATCGCGCCACCACCGCCGATGCGATGTACTCGGTGATGGTGACTGACCTGCGCGGCGAGGTGGCCGCCATCCGCGCGCCCACCCTGGTGCTGGGCGCGTGGGCGTCCTACCAGGCGTTCGGTGCGACCGAGGCGTCGGCGCGCGCGATCTTCCAGTCGCAGTACGCCGCGCTGCCCGGCGTGCGCATCGAACTGAGCGCGACCGGCCACCACTTCCTGATGTGGGATGATCCGCAGTGGCTGCGTGGGCAGGTGCAGGCGTTCCTGGACAGCCACCGCTGATCCTTCCTTCATTGGCCGCCACTGCCATGCACGCATCCACATCCACTCTGCGCTTCTGGTTGGTCAACACTTTCGGCTGGGCGTTGTTCTGCGTGCTCAGCCTGGCCACGACCGGCGCGTTCGCGGGCGGTGCCGGCAGTGGTGGCACGCTGATCAGCGTCGGCCTGGCCGTGCTGCTGTATGGCATCAGCGGCGGCGTGCGCGCGCTGGCGCTGCGCTGGCACTGGTGGCGGCTGGACCTGGGCGCGCTGGTGCTGCGGCTGGCGCTGGCGGTGCTGCTGGGCGCGGCGCTGGCCCAGCTGTTGCTGACCGCCGTGCTGCAGCCGGCGCTGGCGATGGGATGGGTGGATTTCGGCGGCCGATCAGGTGATTTCCGCCTGGTCGCGCGCCTGCTCTACTGGCTCAACACCGTGGTGATACTGGGGCTGTGGACCGCGCTGTGGGCCGGTCTGCACGGCCTGCGCAGTGCGCGCCAGGCCGAACTGGCGCGCCTGCGTGCGGAAGCAGAGCGCAGTGCGCTGGAACGCGATGCGCTGCGGGCGCGCTTGAACCCCCACTTCATGTTCAATGCGCTGAACAACCTGCGCGCGCTGATCCTGGAAGACCCCGAGCGTGCACGCGACATGGTGACCCGCTTGTCGCGCACGTTGCGGCAGGCGCTGGCACACAACCGCCGCGAACCGGTGAGCCTTGCCGACGAGCTGGCCGTGGTCGACGACTACCTGGCCATCGAGGCGATCCACTTCGAGCAGCGGTTGCAGGTGCGCCAGCACATCGATGCCGACGCGATGCAGGCGCGGCTGCCGGCGATGGCGTTGCAGCTGCTGGTGGAGAATGCGATCAAGCATGGCATCGCCTGCCGTGCCGGAGGCGGCGAGGTGCATATCGCCGCGAGTCTGCAGGGCGACGTGCTGCGGCTGCAGGTGGACAACCCGCTGGGCAGCACCAGCGAACCGACCGATGGGCATGGCGTGGGGCTGGCGTATCTGCGGGCACAGCTGGGCACACGCGGGCGGTTTACCCTGCAGCCTGACGGCGAGCGGATGCGGGCCCTGCTGGAGATCATGCAATGAGTGCGCTGTTGCGGGTACTGATCGTTGACGATGCGCGGCTGGCGCGGCAGGAACTGCAGACGCTGCTGGCAGCGCTGCCGTGGGTGGAGTGCGTGGGCGAAGCCGATGACGTGGCGGCGGCGCGCCAGGCCATCGACCAGCTGAAACCGGACCTGGTGCTGCTGGATGTGCAGATGCCGTCCGGCAGCGGTTTCGACGTGCTGGAGGGACTGGATGCCGTACCGGCGGTGGTGTTCGTTACCGCCTATGACGCCTATGCCGTGCGTGCCTTCCAGGCCAACGCGCTGGATTACCTGGTGAAGCCGGTGGAAGCGCCGCGGTTGCTGGAAGCACTGCAGCGCGCCCGCCCTCCGCAGGCGGAAGAGGGTGGGATCACCGCAACACGCAGTGCGCTGGCGGTGCAGGACCAGGTATTCGTGCGCGACGGTGAACGCTGCTGGTTCGTGGCCGTGGGAGAGATCCGCCGGCTGGTGGTGGATGGCAACTACACCCGCCTGTGGTTCCGCGACCAGAACGCGTTGCTGGCACGCAGTCTGAGCGCACTGGAAGCACGCCTGCCCGCGGAGCTGTTCTTACGGGCCAACCGCAATACGCTGGTGAACCTGCGGCGGATCCGCGCGGTCAGCCCCAGCGTGGGAGATGGTTACGACCTGACGCTGGATGACGGCAGCGAGGTGGAAGTCTCACGCCGGCAGGCACGTGAGCTGCGTGAGCGGATGGCGCTGTAGCTGACCGCAGCGGTTACCCTGTGCGCCAGATACTCCAACCACACGCCATGTCCATCGTCCTCACCGATTTCGCCCGCCCCCGCCTGTTCCCGCGCGTGCCGCGCGCCAACACCATCCAGGACGTCAGCGCCGAGCAGTTCCAGGCGCACCTCAACGCGCATGCGCCGCTGAAGGTACTCGATGGTTACGCGCCGTTCTGCAAGCTGTTCGTGTACGACAACTGGACCAGCACGCGCTGCCTGACCGTGCCGGTGACCGAGGCCAACCGCCACCTGCTGCGCAGCGGCTACGAAGCGCGCAACCGCGAGGAGCTGCCGGTGCTGGTGCGCTGGTTCGAGGGCGTGGAATCGCCGCGCGCGAACTATCTTGTTGTGATCCTGTACAGCGCCGAGCAGCTGGCGAAGGAAGGCTCGCCGATCGACGCGGACTGGGGCATCGTCGGCTGCATCTACACCGCCGAACCGGAAGAGGTGCCGATGGCGCCCATCACCATGATGCGCAATGCGCTGGGTGTGGAGGAGGGCGGTTCCGGCGTCCCGCTGGACAGGGAGGCTTACCAGCGCGCGGTGCAGTTCTGGGAAAACAACGCCAACTGGCGGCCGTGAACCATTGGCCCCAGTAGATCCACGCCATGCGTGGATGATCTTCCGTCAGGCGGTCTTCCACTCCCACCACGGGTAATGGTATTCGCGGTCGGTCGCTTCCCAGCGTTGGCCGCACTGCGTGCAGGCGACGTAGTGGCATTCGCCCCAGCCGTCCTCAGCGTCGCCTACCGAAAGCAGCTGCATATGCCCCTGTGCGATCAGCTTGCGGGGATCGAAGAACAGATACGTCGGCGCAAGCGCGCACAGGCAGCCGGTCCGTGCCTGCCAGTAGCGCAGGCGTTGCAGCGCCGCCTGCAGATGCACTTGGTTGGCCAGCAGGGCGCCGCCGAGCGTCACCCCGGCGCAGGCCCGTTCGATACGATCGGCGTGCGGCGCCAGTGCGTTCAGCAGTGTGTGGTCGAACGTCACCGCCACCCGGCACGCCGAGGCATGGATGCGTGTGGCATCGCCACTCAGCAGGTCCTGCAGCAGAGCGTCGGGCTCATCCATCAGCGTGGCTTGCCGATGGACGCGTAGTGGCCTGCGGTCAGGCGCAGCAGGTCGGCCGGTGCCAGTTCCACTTCCAGGCCGCGGCGGCCTGCGCTGACGTGCAGCGTTGGCAGCGCCTGCGCGCTGGCATCGAGGAAGCTGCGCAGGCGCTTCTTCTGGCCGAGCGGACTGATGCCACCGACCAGGTAGCCGGTGGCGCGCTGGGCGGCATCGGCCGCAGCCATCTCGCACTTCTTGCAGCCGGCGGCTTCGGCCAGTGCCTTCAGGTCCAGCTGGCCGGCCACCGGCACGATCGCCACCAGCAATTCGTGGGTTTCGGTGCTGGCCAGCAGGGTCTTGAATACCTGCGCCGGGTCCAGGCCGAGTTTCTCCACGGCTTCGCCACCGTAGGACTCGGCGTGTGCGTCGTGCACGTAGCTGCGCACGGTGTGGGCGATCTTCTCGCGCTTGAGCAGGTTGATGGCGGGCGTCATGGAGGCATCGTAGCGCGTGGTGCATGGCTTGCCTTGACTGAGGCTATTGCCGAAAAGCATCCACGCATGGCGTGGATCTACTACCCCGGCATCCACGCATGGCGTGGATCTACTACCCCGGCATCCACGCATGGCGTGGATCTATCCCCTGCCTCCACGCATGGCGTGGACCTACGCCAGCGGCCGCTGCCCGCATTGGCGCGTACGTGGCAGACTGGGCGCAACAGGACACCGCACAGGGGAGTGGCGTGGCATATCAGAGGATGATCGCGGCAGGTGTGCTTGCCGGCATGATGGTGGCTGCCGGGCCAGCGCTGGCCGATGAAGGTCGTTGCACGCGTGGAAAAGCCGTGCGCGATCTCATCGATGCCGGCATGGTGTCAATGGCCTCGCACCGCAAGGGTGACCAGTGCCGTTTCACCGGGGTGGGGTCGGATATCCAGGCAACCTGGCGGCAGGCTTTGTTCCTCTCTGCGCTGGCAGGCAACTGTCGCGGTATCGCGATGGACGTGGATCCCAGGCAGCACACCCGCTTGGGCATCCGCGTGCCGGAGCGCTGCCTGGTCGACACCGATGCGAAGGATGCGCCACCGGTGGATTGGTGGCCGCTGTCGTCGCCTCCGCCCAGATATCCGCAGGAAGCCTTCAGCCAGGGCATGAAGGGCACAACCGTCATCCTGATGGTGATCAACCGCGAGGGTCGGGTTACCGGGAAGATGATTGCCGGGTCCAGTGGCCATGCCGTGCTGGACCAGGCGGCCCTCAACGCAGTTTCGAGCTGGACGTTCACCAGCAAGCGCAGCGATCCGCCGGAGGTCAGCCTGGTCAGGATTCCGATCAACTTCGATTTCTGAGCACGCGCGGTGCGGCTCATCCGCGAGCACTCGCGGCACTGTGCGGGCAGGGGGCAGAGCCCTTTCCTGTGGAAAGGGATCCGACCCCGGAACGGGGTGCGGCAAACGCAGAACGGGCGCCCGAAGGCGCCCGTTCCGTGTGTCGCATGCACCGGTAGTGCCGGCCGCTGGCCGGCACCCCGCAGGCATCAGTAGCGGTAGTGGTCCGGCTTGAACGGGCCTTCCACCGGCACGCCGATGTAGTCGGCCTGTTCCTGGGTCAGAGTGGTCAGCTTCACGCCGATCTTTTCCAGGTGCAGGCGGGCGACTTCTTCGTCCAGGTGCTTGGGCAGCAGGTAGACCTTCTTCTCGTAGCTGTCCTTGTTGGCCCACAGGTCGATCTGGGCCAGGGTCTGGTTGGCGAACGAGTTGGACATCACGAAGCTCGGGTGGCCGGTGGCGCAGCCCAGGTTCACCAGGCGGCCCTCGGCCAGCAGGAAGATCGCGTTGCCGTTCGGGAAGATGTACTTGTCCACCTGCGGCTTGATGTTCACGTGCTGCACGCCCGGGAACGCCACCAGTGCATCGACCTGGATCTCGTTGTCGAAGTGGCCGATGTTGCAGACGATGGCCTGGTCCTTCATCGCGCTCAGGTGTTCGATGCGGATGATGTCCTTGTTGCCGGTGGTGGTGACGTACAGGTCGGCACGGCCCAGGGTCGATTCGATGGTGTTGACTTCATAGCCTTCCATCGCCGCCTGCAGGGCGCAGATCGGGTCGATCTCGGTGACGATGACGCGCGCACCGTAGGCACGCAGCGAGGCTGCGCAGCCCTTGCCGACGTCGCCGTAGCCGCAGACCACCGCCACCTTGCCGGCAAGCATCACGTCCATCGCGCGCTTCAGGCCATCGGCCAGCGATTCGCGGCAGCCGTACAGGTTGTCGAACTTGCTCTTGGTGACCGAGTCGTTGACGTTGATCGCCGGGATCAGCAGGGTGCCGGCCTGGGCCAGCTGGTACAGGCGGTGCACGCCGGTGGTGGTCTCTTCGGAGACGCCCTTCCAGTCCTTCACCACGCGGCCCCAGTAACCCGGGCGCTCGACGGCCACGCGCTTGAGCAGGTTCTTGATGACCTGTTCTTCGTGCGAGGAAGACGCGGTGTTGACCCAGTCGCTGCCGTTTTCCAGTTCGTAGCCCTTGTGGATCAGCAGGGTGACGTCACCGCCGTCGTCCACCACCAGCTCCGGGCCGGTCAGGGTGCCGTCGGCCAGGGTGAAGGTCAGCGCGTCCAGGGTGCAGTCCCAGTACTCTTCCAGGGTTTCGCCCTTCCAGGCGAACACCGGGGTGCCGGTGGCGGCGATGGCCGCAGCGGCGTGGTCCTGGGTCGAGAAGATGTTGCAGGAGGCCCAGCGCACGTCGGCGCCGATATCCTTCAGGGTCTCGATCAGCACCGCGGTCTGGATGGTCATGTGCAGCGAGCCGGTCACGCGCACGCCCTTCAGCGGCAGGCTGGTGGCGTGCTTGCGGCGGATCGACATCAGGCCCGGCATCTCGTGCTCGGCGATGTCCAGTTCCTTGCGGCCCCAGTCGGCCAGGGTGATGTCGCGGATCTTGTAGTCACCTTCGGTGGAGAAGGTCTTGGCAACAGCGTTCATGCAGTAGCTCCGGTTGTGGGCGAGCGGGTACTCGCATCTAGCCGGGCGCCGTTGTTACAAAGCCACCTTACCGAGCCTGGCCGGGCCTCATGGGTTCCGGTCGCAGCGCCCCTCGGCAGGGGAGAACGCCCAGTATATCGCGGCCCCGGGGGGGGAACCGGAGCGACCCAACCATCGGCAGATGGGGTGCGGGTCGGTGCCTGTTAAGGTCGAAGGTCTTCACGCATCCAAAAACAGGACGAACGATGAGCAAGCACGCGCGCCGCAGCCGGCGCTGGACCGGCCTGGTGCTGTCCATGGCCCTGCTGGCGGTGGTTCCGCAGGCCTGGTCGGCCGACTCCCCGCAGGTGGCCGCGGCCAAGGGCGAGACCGGCTACGAACTGCCGTCGGCCGCGCTGCAGGCGGTGGTCGATGCGCCGCGTGCGCCTGGCCTGTTCCTGTCGCCGCGCCGCGATGTGGCCGCCCTGATGCAGATGCCGCCGCTGCCGTCCATCCAGGTGGTGGCGCAGCCGGAACTGAAGCTGGCTGGCATCCGCATCAATCCGCGCACGTTCTCCGACAGCCGCTTCAGCTTCGGCCAGAAGCTGTGGCTGATGAACGTGGCCGACGGCAAGGAACGGCAGATCAGCGGCCTGCCGCCGCAGTTGTCGATCGCCGGCCTGGCCTGGTCGCCCGACCAGAAGTGGCTGGCCTTCAACCAGGTGGACGCCGCCAGCGGCGCCAATGAGCTGTGGCTGGTGGACGTGGCCAATGCCAGTGCGCGCCGCCTGCGGACCGGCCTCAACACCGTGTTCGGTGACGGCTACCAGTGGCTGCCCGACAGCCGCGGCCTGATCGTGATGACCCGTGTGGCCAACGCGGGTGATCCGCCGCCGGCCGATGGCATTCCTATCGGCCCGGCCGTGCAGCAGACCGGCAAGAGCAGTGGCGTGGTGTCCATCCGCACCTACCAGGACCTGCTGAAGAACGAAGCCGACGCGCGCCTGTTCGACTACTACGCGCGTGCGCAGCCGGTGCAGGTCGGCCTCGACGGGCAGTCCCGCGCCATCGGCATGGCCGGCATCTACCTCGGCCTGTCCGCCTCGCCGGACGGCAACTACCTGCTCAGCCAGACCGTGCAGCGCCCGTATTCCTACGTGGTGCCGGTGGGCAGCTTCCCGCGCCGCATCGACGTACTGGACCGCAATGGCCAGCTCGCCCACAGCGTGGCATCGCGCCCGCTGGTGGAAGGGCTGCCGACCGGCAACGATGCCGAGGTGACCGGCGTGCGTGATATCAGCTGGCGTGCCGATGCACCGGCCACCCTGGTCTGGGCCGAAGCGCAGGACGGTGGTGACCCGAACCGCGAGGCCAAGGTGCGCGACGCCGTGTTCATGCAGGCCGCGCCGTTCGAGACGCCGCCGGTGACCTTGGCCCAGCTGGGCAGCCGCTTTGGTGGCATCACCTGGGGCCGGGGTGATCTGGCGCTGCTCAGCGAATCGTGGTGGAAGACGCGCAGGACCAAGACCTGGCGCATTGCCCCGGACGATGCGACGCAGTCGCCGCAGCTGCTGTGGGACCGTGACGCACAGGACCGTTACAACGACCCGGGCCGTGCCGGCGTGGTGCGCGACGTCAACGGCCGCAGCCGCCTGCAGACCACCGCCGATGGCCGCAGCATCTTCCTGTACGGCCAGGGTGCATCGCCGGAAGGCGACCGTCCCTTCATCGACCGCTTCGACATCGAAAGCCGCACGGCTACCCGCCTGTTCCATTCGCAGGCACCGGCGTATTCGGCGCCGGTCGCGCTGCTGGACCAGGAAGGCACCTCGCTGCTGCTGACCCGCGAAAGCCCGGACGAGCCGACCAACTTCTACGTGCAGTCGCTGGCCCAGGCCGATGCCGCGCCGCGCGCGCTGACCCACTTTGCCCACCCGCTGCCGCAGCTGAAGGGCGTGCAGAAGGAACAGATCCGCTACAAGCGTGCCGATGGCGTGGACCTGACCGCCACGCTGCTGCTGCCGCCGGGCTATGACCCCAAGCGCGATGGCCCGCGGCCGCTGCTGATGTGGGCCTACCCGGGTGAGTTCAAGAGCGCCGCGGCTGCCAGCCAGGTGACCGACTCGCCGTACCGCTTCAACGCGATCAGCTACTGGGGCCCGCAGGCGTTCCTGGCCAAGGGCTACGTGGTGCTGGCCAGCCCGACCATGCCGATCATCGGCGAGGGTGACAAGGAGCCCAACGACACCTACATCGAACAGCTGGTGGCCAATGCACAGGCAGCGGTGGACGAAGTGGTGCGCCGTGGCGTGACCGACCGCGAGCACATCGCCATCGGTGGCCATTCCTATGGTGCGTTCATGACCGCCAACCTGCTGGCGCACAGCCGCCTGTTCAAGGCGGGTATCGCCCGCAGCGGTGCCTACAACCGCTCGCTTACCCCGTTCGGGTTCCAGGCCGAGGAGCGCAACTACTGGCAGGCGCAGGACGTCTACCAGAAGATGGCGCCGTTCAATTACGCCGACAGGATCAAGGATCCGATCCTCTTCATCCACGGTGTGGACGACAACAACTCCGGCACGTTCCCGATCCAGAGCGAGCGCATGTTCGCTGCGGTGAAGGGCCTGGGTGGCACGGCGCGGCTGGTGATGCTGCCGAACGAATCTCACGCCTACCGTGCGCGCGAGTCGATCATGACCATGCTGGCCGAGAGCGAGCGCTGGCTGGAACAGACCATTGGCCCGGCAGAGCAGGGCAAAGCGAAGAAGAAGCGCTGATCCGCGCGCCAAGATGGCGGCTCCTGCAATGGGGGCCGCTGGTTGCAACGGGGTAGAGGCGACCGTTGGTCGACTGCCGTTCTGTCAGACGCTGGAAATCGCGCGCTACGCGCAATAGTCGACCAACGGTCGACTCTACCCCGTCGGTATTTTCCCGATGTGTATCTGTAGCCGGACGATACGTGCAGATGAAACCATTTCCGCGACGCAGCAACGGCGGTCAACTGGGGTAGGCTTGGCGACGGATCATGCCCCGAGGTTCGTGCGTCGCCGATGAACGAGTACCGCAGCAGCATCGAATTCGCTTCTCCCGATCTTCCGCTTCGCGATGATGTGCGCCGGCTGGGTGCACTGGTCGGCGACCTGTTGGTCGAACAGGTCTCAGCAGCCTTCCTCGATGACGTCGAGGACGTGCGCACCCGCGCGATCGCGCGGCGCGAGAACCAGGCGCCGCTGTCCGAACTGGCCGATGGCCTGGCCGGACGCACCCCGCAGCAGGCCGAAACCATGGTGCGTGCGTTCAGCACGTACTTCCAGGTGGTCAACATCGCCGAGCGCG
Organism: Stenotrophomonas sp. ESTM1D_MKCIP4_1; assembly: GCF_003086895.1. Taxonomy (NCBI): domain Bacteria; kingdom Pseudomonadati; phylum Pseudomonadota; class Gammaproteobacteria; order Lysobacterales; family Lysobacteraceae; genus Stenotrophomonas; species Stenotrophomonas sp. ESTM1D_MKCIP4_1. Next base: position 754,151 of record NZ_CP026004.1, read on the forward strand.
TGCATCGCATCCGCCGCCGCCGCGACTACCAGCGCGCCGGAACCGCAGGCGCGCAGCCCGATGGCCTGCAGGACGCGCTGCAGCACCTGAAGGCGCAGGGCGTCGGCCTGGACGAGCTGGCGCAGTGGCTGCCGCGCATCGACATCGAACCGGTATTCACCGCACACCCGACCGAGGCGGTGCGCCGCGCGCTGCTGGAAAAAGAACAGTTGATGGTGGCCAGCCTGGTGGACAACCTGGATGGCCAGCGCACGCCGGGTGAGGCGGCGGCCGATGCCGCGCGCTTCCGCATGGCGCTGACGGCTTCGTGGCAGACCACCGATTCCTCGCCAGTGCGGCCGACGGTCGATGACGAACGCGAACACGTTGGCTTCTACCTGGTGCAGGTGCTGTACCGGGTGATTCCGGTGCTGTACGAATCGCTGCAGCAGGCGCTGCGCGATACCTATGGCGAAGAACTGCCGTTGCCGCGCCTGCTGCGTTTCGGCACCTGGGTGGGCGGGGACATGGATGGCAATCCGAACGTGGATGCCAGCACCATCCGCAACACGCTCGATGCGCAGCGGCGGGCCGTGCTCGGCCGTTACCAGAAAGAACTGCTGCAGCTGGCCAGTCTGCTCAGCCAATCCACCGAGCGGGTGGGGGTGAGTGATGCACTGCAGTCGCGCGTGGCGCATTACCAGCAGCTGCTGCCGCAGGTGCAGTCGCGGCCGCGTCATGCCGATATGCCGTACCGCCTGCTCAACGACCGCATGCGTGCGCGCCTGCAGGCCACGCTGGATGATGGCGAAGGGGCGTACGCCGGCCCGGATGAACTGATTGACGACCTGCAGCTGATCCTCGACAGCCTGCGTGCCAACCGTGGCGAACATGCCGGCGGCTTTGCCGTGCAGCGGCTGCTGTGGCGGGTGAAGACCTTTGGTTTCCATCTGGCGCGGCTGGATGTGCGCCAGGAATCGAGCGTGCATGCACGCGCGCTCGCTGCGGTACTGGGTGGCGAAGACGCCTGGCATGCGCTGGACGCGCTGGGTCGTGCGCGCCTGCTTGGACCGCATGCCAGCGGCGAAGCGCTGCTGCCCAGGGGCGATGACGAGGGCAACCAGCGCCTGGATGCCGTGTTCGCAGCCTTGGCCGATGCGCGTGCGCGCCATGGCGGGGATGCACTGGGCAGCTACATCATTTCCATGGCACACGATCGCGGCGACGTGCTGGCCGTGCTGGCGCTGGCACGTCGCGGTGGCCTGGTCGCTGCCGATGGCGGTGTGCCGCTCGACATCGCGCCGCTGTTTGAAACCGTGGATGACCTCAAGCGCGGCACCGCCACCCTGCGCGACCTGCTGGAGGACCCGGTGTACCGCGCGCACCTGCGTGCGCGTGACGACGTGCAGATGGTGATGCTGGGTTATTCGGACAGCAGCAAGGACGGCGGCATTGCCGCCTCGCGCTGGGGCCTGCAGCGTGCGCAGGTGGAGCTGCTGGAGGTGGCGGCCGAGGCCGGCATCCGCCTGACCTTCTTCCATGGTCGTGGGGGTTCCATCAGCCGTGGCGGTGGCAAGACTACCCACGCCGTGGATGCGTCGCCGCGCGGCAGCATCGATGGCCGCCTGCGGGTGACCGAGCAGGGGGAAGTGATCCACCGCAAGTACGGCATCCGCGCGCTGGCGTTGCGCTCACTGGAACAGGCCACCGGTGCGGTGCTGCGTGCCAGCCTGCGCCCACGTGCGGCCGAGCCGCGCGAGGACGACTGGCGGCCGGTCATGGACGCCGTGTCAGCGGCCAGCAGCGAGGTGTATCGCGCCTTTGTCGGCCAGACGGGCTTCATGGATTACTTCCGCACGGCTACGCCGATCGACGTTATCGAACGGACGACGCTGGGGTCGCGACCGTCGCGCCGGCTGGGCCAGGACGCGGCGCTGGGCAACCTGCGCGCGATTCCGTGGGTGTTCGCCTGGAGCCAGGCGCGTGCGGTCATCCCCGGCTGGTACGGCGTGGGCAGCGGCCTGCAGGCGGCAGTCGATGCCGGCCACGAACAGACGCTGCGCGGGATGGCACGCGACTGGCCGTTCTTCCGCACCTTCCTCGACGACATCGCGATGGTGCTGTCCAAGGGCGATATCACCATTGCCGAACAGTTCTCGCAGTTGTCCGGCGATCTGCACGGGCGGTTCTTCCCGCAGGTGCAGCGTGAGCTTGAACTCACCCGGCACTGGCTGCTGGCGTTGATGGGCCAGCAGACCCTGCTCGACCACGATGCGCGGCTGGCGCTGTCGATCCGGCTGCGCAATCCCTATGTGGATCCGATCAGTGTGCTGCAGGTGGATCTGCTGCAGCGCTGGCGGGCCAGCGGGCGCGAGGATGACGAACTGCTGCGCGCGCTGGTGGCGTGCGTGAATGGCGTTTCGCAGGGCGTGCAGAACACCGGTTGACCGCCATGCAACGGTAGTGCCGGCCGCTGGCCGGCAACCTCATGAATCGTGGGTACCCCGTGATTGCCGGCTAGCGGCCGGCACTACCGGGTTCGCGGTCAATCCTCCGGTGAAGGTGGATTGGAGGCCAGCAGTTCCAGGTGCCGCTGTTCCATTTCCTGCCGCAGCTGGCGGCGGATCTGCGCGGCGGCCTGGCGGCGCTTTTCATCTGAACTGGCCGGCTGCAGCGGCGGTACCGGCGTCGGCCGGCCGTCTTCATCCACGGCGACCATGGTGAAGAAGCAGCTGTTGGCATGGCGCACGCTGCGCTTGAGGATGTCCTCGGCCACGACCTTGATGCCGATCTCCATCGACGAGGTGCCGGTATGGTTCACCGAGGCCAGGAAAGTGACCAGCTCGCCCACCGCGATCGGCTGGCGGAACATCACCTGGTCCACCGACAGGGTGACCACGTAACTGCCCGCATAGCGGCTGGCGCAGGCGTAGGCGACCTGGTCGAGCAGGCGCAGGATGGCGCCACCATGGACCTTGCCGGAGAAATTGGCCATATCCGGCGACATCAGCACGGTCATGGACAGCTGGTGGGTTTTCAGTTCAGTCGACATGCGCCGATTGTATCGGAACCGGTAGTGCCGGCCGCTGGCCGGCAACCACGCGGCGATCGCCATCGGCCATTAAAAAGCCGGCCAGCGGCCGGCTCTACCAGAAAGCAGAAGGGCCGCTTTCGCGGCCCTTCTGGGAGGTAAGCCGACTAACAGTCGGCTCTACCCGTCGGCTTTATCAGCCGACTTTACTTCAGCTTTGCGTCGGCGCGCAGGGCGGCGGCGCGGTCGGTCTTCTCCCAGGAGAAGGCCGTGGCGTTGACGGTCTCGCCTTCGCCGTTGATGTAGCTGAATTCCTTCGGCTTGCGGCCGAAGTGGCCGTAGGCGGCGGTCTGCTGGTACATCGGGTGCACCAGGTCCAGCATCTTGATGATGCCGTACGGGCGCAGGTCGAAGTGCTTGCGGATCAGCTTCTCGATCTTGTCGTCGCTGATCTTGCCGGTGCCGAAGGTGGTGACCGAGATCGAGGTCGGCTCAGCCACGCCGATGGCGTAGGAAACCTGCACTTCGCAACGGTCGGCCAGGCCGGCGGCAACCACGTTCTTGGCGACGTAGCGGGCAGCGTAGGCAGCCGAACGGTCGACCTTGGACGGGTCCTTGCCGGAGAAGGCGCCACCACCGTGACGGGCCCAGCCGCCGTAGGTGTCGACGATGATCTTGCGGCCGGTCAGGCCGCAGTCGCCCACCGGGCCGCCGATCTCGAACTTGCCGGTCGGGTTGATGTGGAACTTGGTACCCTTGTGCAGCCACTTGGCCGGCAGCACCGGCTTGATGATCTCTTCGCGGACGGCCTCGATGAGGTCCTTCTGCTTGATGCCCGGGGCATGCTGGGTGGACAGGACGACGGCGTCGATGGCCGAGACCACGCCGTTTTCATAGCGCAGGGTGACCTGGCTCTTGGCGTCCGGGCGCAGCCAGGACAGCGGCGAATTGCGCTTCTTGCGGATCTTGGCCTGCTGCTCGACCAGGCGGTGCGACAGGTGGATCGCCGCCGGCATGAAGCTGTCGGTTTCATTGGTGGCGTAGCCGAACATCAGGCCCTGGTCGCCCGCGCCCATTTCTTCCGGCTTCTTGCGGTCCACGCCCTGGGCGATGTGCGGCGACTGCTTGCCGATCAGGTTCAGCACGCCGCAGGTGGCGCCGTCGAAGCCGACGTCGGAGCTGTCGTAGCCGATGTCCGTGATGACCTTGCGGGTCAGCGCTTCCAGGTCGATCCAGGCGCTGGTGGTGATTTCACCGGCCACGATGGCAACACCGGTCTTGACCATGGTCTCGCAGGCCACGCGGGCGCGCTGGTCCTGGGTCAGGATCGCGTCCAGCACCGCATCGGAGATCTGGTCGGCAACCTTGTCCGGATGGCCTTCGGAGACCGACTCGGAGGTGAAGAGATAGCTGGACATCAGGCGGTATATCCCTTGATTCGGATGGAAAGATGGGCGCGCATGATACACGTGGTGCGCCGCCTGTGCATTGTGAACCCGTACGGGTTGGCGGTGGTTAAGGTGTTGTGCCCGTCGCGACAAGGCCTGGCGGGCGGCAGGGGCCCATGGTGCGCAGGCAGTGTTCCACTGGCGTGACCATTGGCAGGGGCGTCCGGCGGCCCTCCGGCCTGAACCGGCGCCGGGCCAGGGCCGTCATCGTTCTGCCGCCAAACCGCCATCTGCCTGCCGCGTGGCGGGCGCAGGCTCTCGGCCAATCCGGCCGCCGGGCATCAGTGACCACGCCATGCAGGAACTCCAGCAGCGCTTGCAGCAACGTTTCCCCGAGTGGTTCCACGGCCCGCGGGGGCGGCTGGCGCGGCCCCTGCTGCGCACCGTGGGCCGCTGGTCCCGTCTGGACCGGGTGGAGGCCTTCCTGCAGCGCAGCGCCCATCTGCGCGGCTTCGATTTCGTGTCCGCCGGGCTGGCGTTCCTCGAAAGCGGCTACCAGGTCGACCCGCAGGACCTGGCCCGGATTCCAGCCACGGGCCGGCTGCTGATCGTCGCCAACCACCCCTCCGGTGCGCTGGACGCGCTGGCCCTGCTGGATGCGGTCGGGCGGGTACGGCGCGACGTACGCATCGTCGCCAACGATCTGCTGGGCGCCATCGTCCCCCTGCAGGACCTGCTGTTGCCGGTGCGCATCCTCGGCGGCAAAGCCCAGCGCGGCAGCCTGCACGCGGTGGAACAGGCGCTGGATGCCGAGCAGTGCGTGATCGTGTTCCCGGCGGGCGAGGTGTCCCGGCTGTCGCTGCAGGGCATCCGCGACGGGCGCTGGCAGCGCGGCTTCGTGCGTTTCGCCCGTGCGGCCGCTGCGCCGGTGCTGCCGGTGCGGGTGGAAGCGCGCAACTCGGCGCTGTTCTACGGCGCTTCGACCCTGTTCAAGCCGGCCGGAACCGCCCTGCTGGCGCGCGAGATGTTCGCCCACCGCGGCCGCCCGCTGCGCCTGCGCATCGGCCATCCGATGCAGCTGGGCCAGGGTGACCCCGGCGCGCAGCTGCTGGCCGTGCGCCGGGCGCTGTACGCGCTGGGCCCCGCTGGCAGCCGCGCCGGCAGCACGCCGACCGGACCCGAGCCGCTGGCCGCGCCGGAGCCACCGGCCCAGGTGGCCGCCGATATCGCCAGAGCCACCGTGCTGGGCAAGACCGGCGACGGCAAGCAGATCCTGCTGGCCAGCGGCACGGCCGATTCGGCCCTGCTGCGCGAACTGGGCCGTCTGCGCGAACTGACGTTCCGCGAGGTGGGCGAGGGCACTGGCCGCAGCCGCGACCTGGACGACTTCGACCTGCAGTACCAGCACATCGTGATCTGGGATGGCAGCGCCCAGCGCATTGCCGGTGCCTACCGCATCATGCGGGGTGCCCAGGCCCTGGCCCGCCGCGGCCTGGGCGGGCTCTACAGCGCCTCACTGTTCCGCTATTCCGACGACGCGATCCCGCGCATTGCCGAAGGCCTGGAACTGGGCCGCAGCTTCGTGGTGCCCGACTACTGGGGTAGCCGCAGCCTGGATTACCTGTGGCAGGGCATTGGCGCCTATCTGCAGTGCCAGCCGGGCATTCGTTATCTGTTCGGTGCGGTGTCGATCAGCGCCGCGCTGCCGCGTGAGGCGCGCGAGCAACTGGTGGCCTACTACCAGCGCTACTACGGTGGCCGCAGCGGTCTGGTCGAATCGAACCAGCCGTTCCAGTACTTCGCTGCACCGCCCAGCTTTGGTGACCTCGATGCCGGTGCGGCCTTCGATGTGCTCAAGGCCAACCTGGCCACGCTGGGCACCGGCGTGCCGACGCTGTACCGGCAGTACACCGATCTGTGTGAGCCCGGTGGCGCGCGCTTCCTCGCCTTCGGTGTCGATCCGGATTTCAGCAACTCGATCGATGGCCTGATCGAAGTGGACCTGCAGGCAATCCGCCCGAACAAGCGCAAACGCTACCTGCGTGATGCGGGAATGCCGGCATGAGCGCGCTGGCGAACCTGTCGCCGCATCGGCGCGCAGTGTTCGTCTCCGATGTGCACCTCGGGTCGCGCCATTGCCACGCGGCCGAACTGGCCGCCTTCCTCGGCCAGCTGCGCTGCGAGCGGCTGTACCTGGTCGGCGACATCATCGATCTGTGGTGGATGGCACATCGGCGCGCACACTGGCGCGCTTCGCACAGCGATGTCATCCAGGCGCTGCACGCGCTCCGCCGTGCCGGTACCGAGATCATCTACATCCCCGGCAACCATGATGCCTCGCTGCGCCATGTGTGCGGGCTGATGCTGCCGGCGATGCAGGTGCGCCGCCGTGCCATCCACGTGACTGCTGACGGACGCCGGCTGCTGGTGGCGCACGGCGACGACTACGACGGCGTGACCCACTTCGGTGGCCTGCAGGAACGCTTCGGCGACTGGCTGTACTACCGCATCCTGACGGGCAACCAGGCTTTGAACACGGTGCGGCGTCGGCTGGGCATGCGCTACTGGTCGCTGTCCGAATTCCTGAAGAAGCGCAGTGGAGCGGCCGAACGCTACATCGCGCGTTTCGTCCAGGCGGGGCTGGATGATGTGCGACGGCGTGGGCTGGACGGCATCATCTGCGGACACATCCACCGCGCCGCACTGGTCGAGCGAGATGGCCTGGTGTACGCCAATGATGGCGATTGGGTGGAAAGCCTGACCGCGCTGGCTGAAGACCACGACGGCGCGCTGCGGTTGCTGGACCACCATGGGCAGACGCTGGTGGAACTGCCCGGCGCCCGTATCCGGCAGGCTGCGTGATGAGGGCGGGGGGTAGAGTCGACTGTCAGTCGACTGCCCTCCCGTCACCCCGCGAAAATCCCGCGCTTCGCGCGATAGTCGACTGACAGTCGACTCTACCGCCGTTCCGCCCATCACACATCGACGCTGGCTGAAGACCACGACGGCGCGCTGCGGTTGCTGGACCACCATGGGCAGACGCTGGTGGAACTGCCCGGCGCCCGTATCCGGCAGGCTGCGTGATGAGGGCGGGGGGTAGAGTCGACTGTCAGTCGACTGCTCTTCCGTCACCCCGCGAAAATCCCGCGCTTCGCGCGATAGTCGACTGACAGTCGACTCTACCGCCGTTCCGCCGTTCCGCCGCTCGGCCCATCACACATCGACGTTGCGCGCGCCATCGCGCTAGCATCGGCGAATGGACTCTTTGACCCAGATCGTTCTTGGTGGCGCCGTCGCCGCTGCCGTTGCTCCGCCTGGCCACCGGCGTGCCGCGCTGCTTGCCGGTGCGGCCCTGGGCACGCTGCCCGACCTCGATGCGCTGTGGTTGGGTTTCGCCGCTGCCGATCCGGTCGCCAACATGGTCGACCACCGCAGCTTCAGCCATTCGCTGCTGGTGCTGCCGTGGGTGGCAGCCCTGATCTGGTGGCTGTTCAAGCGCTTCGGCAACGGTCGGGTCGCGCAGTCACCGCAGCGCTGGTTCTGGGCGATCCAACTGGCGCTGGTCACCCATCCGCTGTTGGACGCATTCACTGTCTATGGCACCCAGCTGTGGTGGCCACTGCAGCCGCATCCGACGATGGGGTCCAGCGTTTTCATCATCGACCCGGCCTATACCGTGTGGCTGCTGCTGGGCTGCGTGGTGGCCTGGTTTGCCCGTGCACGGCCGTGGGCTGGCAAGGTGCTGGCGGCGTCGCTGCTGGTCAGCACGGCCTACCTGGGCTGGGGCCTGGTGGCCAAAGCGCAGGTCGACCGCGCCGCGCAGCAGAGCCTGGCCGCGATGGGCCTGGGTGATGCGCCGCGCCTCTCCGTGCCGATGCCGTTCAATACGCTGCTGTGGCGGGTGGTGGCCATGACCCCCAACGGCTACGTGGTAGGCGACCGTTCGCTGGTGGCCGACCACGGGCCGATGCGGTTTGAAGGCTATCCGTCCAACGTGCAGGCGCTGCGCGAGGCCTCCGCCCTTCCGGCGGTGCAGCGGCTGCAGTGGTTCAACCGCGGATTCATGCGTGCGCAGGTGGTGGATGGACAGCTGGTGCTGAGCGATCTGCGCATGGGCCTGGAACCGGACTACACGTTCAACTTCGCCGTGGCCGAGCAGGTGGATGGCCAGTGGCGTGGGATCGTGCCGCAGCAGCGGCGCGCGGATTACAGCAGCCCTGCCGCGCGCGCCGATGTTGGCCGCCGGCTGGCGGCGATGTGGCAGCGGATCTGGCATGCGCCAGCGGCGGCGACCCCACGCATCGATCCCTGACCCGTGCCGCGCGGCCCGGTAGATCCACGCCATGCGTGGATGGCCGCAAGGGCCAGCATCAGCAGGGCCCAGCAGTAGATCCACGCCATGCGTGGATGGCTTCCTCAATACACCGTCGCGCGGCCCTGCACGAAGGAATAGAAGAACACCGCGTTCGGGTCGTTCTGTACCAGGCGGAACTCGCGGCGCATGCCTTCCACGGTCTCTTCATCCACGGCACCGGCCTGCAGCAGCTGGTCAGCGGCCGACAGCAGCAGCTGCTCCCAGAAGGCGATCATCGTCTTGCGACGTGCCGGTTCGCGGTTGTCCAGGTGGATGGTCTTGATCTCGGTGTGCACATCGCGGAAGCCGCCGGCCAGCAACAGGTTGCCCAGCTTGGCGCCGACGAACGGATCGCCGCCGTGGTCGTGCTGGAAATCGTTGAAGGCCATCCAGTAGCGCCAGATGTGCGGCGAGTACGGATCCAGCAGGAACGAGGCGTTCATCACTTCAGTGATGTAGACCGGCGAACCCGGGGCCAGCACGCGGCGCACTTCACTCAGCACGCGGGCGGGGGAGGGCACGTGTTCCAGCACCCAGCACAGGAAGGCGGAGTCGAAACTGCGGGCCTCGAACGGCAGTTCGCCGGCATCGGCCTGCTGCAGGGTATAGCGGTCGCTGCACCAAGGCGTGCGCGCCAGATTCTCACGCGCGGTGGCCAGCTGTGCTTCGCTCAGGTCCACGCCGGTCACATGCAGTTCCGGGAAACGGCGCAGCAGGATTTCCGTCTGCGCACCGACACCGCTGCCGACTTCCAGCAGGTGGCGTGCGCCGGTGTAGTCGATCTGGCTGAAGATGCTCGATTCCAGCAGGCGAGCCTGGGTCATCAAGCGTTGCTGTTCGGTACCGGAAAAACCGTGCAGGTAGGTCGGGGAAGAGATCGGCGGGGTCATGGGGTGCTCTTGTAGAGTCGAGCTTGCTCGACTGTTCGGGGAGGCCAGTCGAGCAGGCTCGACTCTACGGTGGACGGGTGGTCAGGCGGCGGAAGGCATCGCCGGTTCTCCGGCAATCAGGCGGTCGAAATACTCGGTGGTCAGCGCGATCTGGCTGGCCGGATCTTCGGCACGGTTGACCACCGCGCGGAAGGCCGCGTTTTCAGGACGGTCCTTGGCGTACCAGCCCAGGTGCTTGCGGGCGATGCGCACGCCCTGCGGCTCACCATAGAACGCATGCAGCGCATGCAGGTGGCCCAGCAGGATGTCGCGCACTTCGGCCAGCGACGGCGGCGGCAGTTCCTTGCCGGTGGCCAGGTAGTGCGCCACCTCGCGGAAGATCCACGGCCGGCCCTGCGCGGAACGGCCGATCATCACCGCATCCACGCCGGTCTGCTGCAGCACATGCGCCGCCTTCTGCGGGGAATCGATATCGCCGTTGGCGATGACCGGAATGCGCAGCGCGGCCTTGATCTCGCCGATGGTGCCGTACTCGGCCTGCCCGGTGTAATGCTGGTCGCGGGTGCGCCCGTGCACGGCCAGTGCAGCGATGCCGCTGTCTTCGGCGATGCGGGCAATCACCGGCCCGTTGCGGTGGTCGCAGTCCCAGCCGGTGCGGATCTTCAGGGTGACCGGCACGTCCACCGCGTTGACCACGGCTTCGAGAATGCGCGCCACCAGCAGTTCGTCGCGCATCAGCGCCGATCCGGCCCAGGCGTTGCACACCTTCTTGGCCGGGCAGCCCATGTTGATGTCGATGATCTGCGCGCCGTGGTCGACGTTGTAGCGCGCCGCATCGGCCAGCTGCTGCGGCTCGGTACCGGCAATCTGCACGCTGATCGGGGCCGGCTCGCCCTCGTGGTCCATGCGGTGGATCGACTTGCGCGTGTTCCAGAAGCGTGGGTCGCTGATGGTCATTTCCGAAGCGGCCAGACCCGCACCCAGCCGTTTGCACAGCAGGCGGAAGGGCTTGTCGGTGACGCCGGCCATGGGGGCCAGCACGACGTTGGGGGCAATGGTGTACGGGCCGATCTGCATGCACCCATTGTAGGCCGCAGGGCTCCCCGCCGCGCCGTCAGCGCCGCGCCTGTTCAGGCCAATCCGGACCGACCTCATGCCACACGGGCATCAGCAGATGCTTGATCGTCGCTTCCACCGCCCCCACGGCAGGATCATGGTGGGCGGCTGGGTGTGGACGCGCTGCGCGGACCGGCGGCAGAGGCGGCCGGCACCGGCGCGATGTGCAGCGATGCCGCCAGCCGCTGCAGAGCGACGTCCACGCGCGGTAGCAGCTGCCGGCCCTGCGGCCAGAGCAGCCGCAGGGGAAGGCCGCGGCAGTCGAGGGCAGGCAGGATCGGTACCAGCGTGCCGCGTGCCAGCGCATCGTCGGTCAGCCAGGTGGCGAGCTGGGCGATGCCGAATCCTGCTTCGACGGCGGCCACCTGGGCCTCGGCGCTGCCTACCACCAGCCGTGCACGTGCCTGCATGGGAAGCGTGTGCTGGCCACCCTCGGCCACCTGCCATGGCCCGACGCTGCCGTCGGCGCGGCCGAACAGCACGCCATCGTGATCGGACAGGCTGGCCGCAGATACAGGCGTGCCCTGCCGCTGCAGGTAAGCGGGGGAGGCGCAGAAACGCAGGCACTCGTAGCCGAGCAGGCGACTTCCCAGCGTGGAGGGCAGTGGCTCGGGCCCGCCAATGCGCACGGCCAGATCAATGCCGTCCTCGTGCAGGTCCACGAAGCGGTCGCTCAGCGTGACCCGCGGCTGCAGCCGGGGATGGGCCTCGGCCAGCGCCAGCAGCACCGGCCAGACCTTGAGGCGCCCGAAGGTAGCGGGCGCATCCACCCGCAACCCACCCACGGGTGCGCCTGCGTGGGCTGCCAGCACCGATTCGGCATCGGCCAGTTCGCCCAGCACCCTCACGCAGGTGCGGTAGAAGCCCTCACCGGACTCGGTCAGGCGCAGGCGCCGGGTACTGCGCTCGAACAGTTTCGCGCCCAGGCGTGCTTCCAGCCGGGCCACGGTCTTGCCCACGGCCGAAGCTGTGAGGTGCAGGCGTTCCGCGGCGGCGGTGAAGCTGCCCGCATCAGCGGTGGCGACGAACGCCTCGATGCCGCGCAACCGTTCGTTCGGGAGCATTGGAGAGCTGGATTCCGGAATCTCTGGAAAAAATAGCAGTATTCGGAATCCAGGGAGTGAATACGCTGGGCAGCCCCTTCACCTCGGCTGCGCATGTCCCCTCCGTCACCCACCACGCCCATCGACAGCGGGCACCGCACCCTTGCAACGGTCCTGCTGGCGGTTTCCGCCTTTCTCATTGTCACCACCGAATTCCTGATCGTCGGTCTGCTGCCGGCACTGGCCCGTGATCTGGGGCTGAGCATTGCATCGGCAGGGCGGCTGGTCACGCTGTTCGCCTTCACGGTGATGCTGGCCGGCCCACCGCTGACCGCGCTGCTTTCCCACATCGACAGGCGGCGGCTGTTCATTGCCATCCTCGTGCTGTTTGCGGTCTCCAACGCCCTGGCCGCCCTGGCCCAACAGCCGTGGGCACTCGCCGTGGCACGGGTACTGCCTGCGCTGGCCCTGCCTGTGTTCTGGGGCACTGCCAGTGAAACGGCGGCACAGTTGGCGCCTGCCGGGCAGCAGGGGCGGGCAGTCGCACGCGTCTACATGGGCATCGCCGCCGCGATGGTGTTTGGCATCCCGCTGGGCACACTGGCCGCCGACAGCGTCGGCTGGCGCGGCAGTTTCTGGCTGCTCGCAGCGCTGCCGCTGCTGATGGCGGCGGCGCTGTGGATCTGGCTGCCGTCGACAGCGGCCGCGCCGTCGCGCCGACTGGGCGATCAGCTCAAGGCCGTGCGTGGGCCTGCGTTGCTCGGCAATGTGCTGCTGTCCGTGCTGGTGTTCACCGCGATGTTCGCGGCCTACACCTATCTGGCCGATGTCCTCGAACGCCTGCTGGGCATCCCCACCGCACAGGTCGGCTGGTGGTTGATGGGCTTCGGTGCCGTCGGCCTGCTGGGCAACTTCCTGGGCGGGCGCTGGGTGGACCGCGCGCCGCTGGGTGCGACGCTGGTTTTCTGTGCCGTGCTCGCCCTGGGCATGCTGGGCAGCACCGCGCTGGCAGAACATCGCGCCCTGGCAGTCCTTGCGCTGGCGGTGTGGGGCGTGGCACACACCGCATTGTTCCCGCTGTGCCAGGTGCGGGTGATGCGTGCCGCACCGCAGGCCCAGGCATTGGCCGGCACCCTGAACGTGTCGGCCGCCAATGCCGGCATCGGCCTGGGTGCCCTGCTGGGCGGCGGGGTGATCGAGCGCAGCGGCCTGGTGTCGCTGGGCGCGGCAGCGGCGGCCGTGGCACTGCTGGTGATCGCGGGGGGCCTGCTGCTGCGACGCTGGCAATAGGTGGGCGCGGCGCTGCCCGCCGCTGAATGAAAAAGCCCGGGCATCTGCATGCCCGGGCTTCTCATCCACGCATGGCGTGGATCTACTCCAGCAATGGAGCGTTATTTCACTTCAGCGTCGGCCGGGGTGAAGCGCGGCATCGCCGCGGCGGCGCCTTCCTTTTCGGTGGAGCGGCCGGCGAACTGGTTGGCGAAACGCACATGGCGGGCGAACGGCGCGTCCGGTACCTGGGCGATGGACGCCGCCAGCGCGCCGTTGAAGGCATCGCCGGCCCCGGTGGTGTCGATCGCCTGTACCTGCTCGGCACCCACGCGGTAGTACGGCTGGGTATCGCCACGCAGGTTCTCGTCGGCATGCGAAACGAACACGCCCACCGCGCCCAGGGTCACCACCACGGTGCCGTTGCCGACCAGCTTGCGGCACAGCGCGTGCAGGCTGGCGCCATCCAGTGCGGCCACGTCGTCGGCATCCACGCGCTCACCGACATGACGGCCCAGCAGCGAAGCGAACTCGGTCTCGTTCGGGGTCAGCACATCGGCCAGCTTCAGCAGGCCGATGCTGGACGGGGCATCTGCCGGCGCGGCGTTCAGCACGGTGGTGACACCGGCTTCGCGCGCTGCCGCCAGGGCTGCTTCAATCGTCTGCACCGGCGATTCCAGCTGCACCAGCACCACCTTGGCGCCGGCCAGCAGGGCCTGCTGCTGCTCCAGGAACCCGGTGCTCAGCGCGGCATTGGCGCCGGGGCCGATGACGATGGTGTTGCGGCCACGGGCATCGACGTAGATGCCTGCGGTGCCGGTGGGCTCGCTGCTGGCCTCGGCGATCAGTGCGAAGCCATCCTGCGCGGCCAGCGCACGCGCCGTGGCGCCACCGACGTCATCGCCCAGCGCACACACGAACGTGGTGTCGGCGCCGGCACGGCAGGCCGCCACGGCCTGGTTGAAGCCCTTGCCACCCGGGCCGGTGCTGTAGCGGCCGGCAATGGTCGCACCCGGCGCCGGCAGCGCTTCGCACCGCCACACGTGATCGACATTGAAGGAACCGACGACAACGACACTGCTGCTCATAGGGGATTTCTTCTCAAACAAGGGTTCAACTGAAGTGCGTCAGCACGCCGGCGATGGTCGCGGTCATGAACGTGGCGATGGTACCGCCCAGCACGGCGCGCAGGCCGAACTTGGCCAGGTCGTGGCGACGTTCCGGGGCCAGGCCGCCGATGCCGCCGATCTGGATGGCGATCGAGCTGAAGTTGGCGAAGCCGCACAGGGCGTAGGTTGCGATCAGGCGGCCTTCGTCGGACAGCGACACGCCCGCGATCTGGCCGTTCACGATCTGCGACAGCTCGGTGTAGGCCACGAACTCGTTGATGACGACCTTCTGGCCGATCAGCGAGCCGACGGTGGTGGCGTCGGCCCACGGGGTGCCGATGACCCAGGCGATCGGGGCCAGCACGTAACCGAAGATGGTCGACAGGTTGGTCGGCTTGCCGATCGCAGCGGCCAGGCCGGTGACATCACCGATCCAGGTCAGCGGGGCGTTGAGCAGGGCGATCAGGGCGATGAAGGCCAGCAGCATCGCGCCGATGTTCAGCGCCAGCTTCAGGCCATCAGCGGCGCCGGCGGCAGCCGCGTCGATGATGTTGCTGGAGGTCTTTTCCACTTCCATCTTCACCGTGCCGCGGGTCAGCGGGGTGCCGGTTTCCGGAATCAGCAGCTTGGCCACGACCAGGGTGGCCGGGGCCGCCATGATGCTGGCTGCCAGCAGATGCTTGGCGTAGAAGGCCTGCTGCGCCGGATCGCCGCCGCCGAGCATGCCCACGTAGGCCGCCAGCACGCCGCCGGCGATGTGGGCCATGCCGCCGATCATCATGGTCAGCAGCTCGGACTGGGTCATCTTCGCGATGTACGGGCGTACGGTCAGCGGCGCCTCGGTCTGGCCGATGAAGACGCTGGCGCAGACGCTGGTGGTTTCCGCACCGGACACGCGCATCACCTTGGTGATCGACCACGCCATCACGCGGACGATGGCCTGCATGACGTTCAGGTGGTACATCACGCCCATCAGCGCCGAGAAGAAGATGATGGTCGGCAGCACCTGGAAGGCGAAGATGAAGCCGTAGTTCTGGGTGTCCATCAACGAGCCGAAGATGAAGCCCGAGCCTTCATTGACGAAGCTGAGGATCTTGACGAAGCCCTTGCCCAGGGCATCGAACACGTCGCGCCCGCCGGGGACCAGGATCACCAGCGCCGCGAACGCGATCTGCAGGGTGATACCGGTGATGACCAGCTTCCAGTCCACCGCACGCTTGTTGTTGGAAAACAGCCAGGTGATGCCGATCAGCACCGCCAACCCGAAAAGGCCGAAGCCGATCCTGCCCAAACCTTCGACCATGAGAGCTCCCCCGGGGGCGCGCGAAAAACGGGAAGCCTAGTGCAGGGCCGGGGCTGGGGCAAGGAAAAGCGGCGTGCGGGGGGGCATCGGCATCGAACAAGCCAGCAACGGCAAGGGGTTGCCGCCGCGGGGCGCGGGTAGAATGGTGCTCGATCCCGGCCCGTATGCGGGCCTGCAACAGGAGAATCGCATGCTCTACCGTCGCCTTGGTTCCACCGGCCTGCCGGTGTCGGCCCTGTCCTTTGGCGCCTGGGTGACCTTCGGCGACCAGGTGCCGCGTGACGAGGCCCGTAACCTGGTGGCCGCCGCCTGGGATCACGGCATCAACTTCTTCGACAACGCCGAGGGCTACGCCAACGGCCGCGCCGAGCAGGTAATGGGCGATGTGATCGCCGACCTGCGGTTGCCGCGTGATGGCTACTGCGTGTCCAGCAAGGTGTTCTTCGGCAGCGCCAAGGACCCGCGCCCCACCCAGCGCGGCCTGTCGCGCAAGCACGTCACCGACGCCTGCCACGCCGCGCTCAAGCGCCTGCGGGTGGATTACCTGGACCTTTATTACTGCCACCGCCCGGATCCGGACGCGCCCATCGCCGAGACCGTGCATGCCATGGACACGCTGGTGCGGCAGGGCAAGGTGCTCTACTGGGGGACCTCGGAATGGTCGGCCACGCAGATCGAAGAGGCGGTGGACATCGCCGCGCGCCACAACTGGCAGGCGCCCTCGATGGAGCAGCCGCAGTACAACCTGCTGCATCGTGAGCGGGTGGAAGTGGAATACGCCCCGTTGTATGCCAGTGCCGGGCTGGGCACGACCATCTTCTCGCCGCTGGCCTCGGGCCTGCTCAGTGGCAAGTACGACCAGGGCATTCCGGCTGACGCGCGTCTGGGCCGCGAGGGCATGGGCTGGCTGCAGGACCTGGTGCTGGGCCAGAACGCCGCCGTGCGCCTTGCCCAGGTGCGCCGCTTCAGCGAGGTGGCCGCTGAGCTCGGCCATGCCCCGGCCAGCTTGGCGATCGCCTGGTGCCTGCGCAATCCCAATGTTTCCAGCGTGATCCTTGGCGCCAGCCGGGTCAGCCAGCTGCTGCAGAACCTGCAGGCGCTGGAGGTCCTGCAGCAGGTGGACGACGCCGGCTGGGCGAAGGTGGAAGCAGCCTTCATCTGACCGCGCCTGCTCTTGGTAGTGTCGAGCTCTGCTCGACGCCGCGCGAAGCGCGGATGCCGCTTGTCTGGCATCGAAAAGCAGTCGAGCAAGGCTCGACTCTACAAGGGCCAAAGCAGTCGAGCAGGGTTCGACGCCACCGCTTTCGATTGATGCGATCTATCGAAATTGCGATTTCGATCATAAATCCCATCAATGGAATTGAGAATGGTTGTTGATTGTTAACTGAGAATCATTATCATCTGAATCGTCCCTCGCACGAGTCCAGATGCTCATGAATGCTCAACCTGTACTGCTGCGCCCCGAAACGCTGACCCTGCGCGACCGCCCGGTGCGTGTCGTCCCGCCGGAAGAAGTGATCGACAGCGAAGCCCTGCTGAAGGGCCGCCGCGAAATCCTGATCCAGCACGGCGACCGTTTCTACCGGCTGCGCCACACCAGCAACGACAAGCTGATCCTGACCAAGTAACGCGGTCTGGTCGCCCGCCGCCCTCCCTCCTGCCGGCCACGCTGGCAGGGTGGGCGACCCGTCCGCTCCCGCTCTCTCCCCCTCGGCTGTCCGTGCACGTTCTGCGTGCCGGTGGCCGGGGGCTCCCCCTGCCTGATCGATCACCGCCGATGACCCGCCCGACCGCCCTGTCCGTTGCCCTGTGGATGGCCCTGCCGCTGTCCGCCCACGCTGCTGCCGATGCCGCGCCGGAGACGCGCGAATTCGATCGGGTGCAGGTCACCGCTACCCGCACCGAACGTGCGGTCAGTGACGTGGCCGCCACGGTCGATGTGATCGACCGCGAGCAGATGGACCGGCAGCTGGTGCACGACATCAAGGACCTGATCCGCTACGAACCCGGACTGTCGGCCGGCCGCAGCGCCACCCGCTTCGGCCTGGGCAGCATCCGCATCCGTGGCCTGGACGGCAACCGCGTGCGCATCCAGACTGATGGCATTGCCATGCCGACCAGTTTCAGCATCGGCTCGTTCTCCAACGCCAACCGCAACTTCACCGATCTGGACACGCTCAAGCGGGTGGAGATCGTGCGCGGTCCGGCCAGTTCCCTGTACGGCTCGGACGCCCTCGGCGGCGTGGTGGCCTTCGTCACCAAGGACCCGGCCGATTACCTGAAGGACGGCAAGGACAGCTACGCAGGCCTGAAATTCGGCTATGACGGCGAGTGGAAGGGCCTGCTGGGCGGCGTCACCGGCGCCTGGGGCGGCGAGCACTGGAGCGGCATGGTCAACATCAACCATCGCCAGGGCCAGGAAACCGACAACCAGGGCGACATCCGCAGCCTCGACAACACCCGCACCGCAGCCAACCCGCAGGATCGCGACGGTCGCAGCGGCCTGGCCAAGCTGGTGTATGCGCCCAGCGAAGACCAGCGCTTCCGGCTGACCGTGGAAGGCAACGAAGACAACACCGATACCGATGTGTTGTCTTCCATCGACCGCACGACCACGACCAGCATGAAGGCGCGCGATACGCAGAACCGCACGCGGGTGTCCTTCGCGCATGAAATGGATGCGCTGGACAAGGGCTTTGCTGACAGCCTGCATTGGCAGCTGTACACCCAGCACAGCGAAACCACCCAGATCACCGATGAAGGCCGCGCCAACCGCAGCCGTCGTCATCGCGAGTTCAATTTCGACCAGCGTGCGTGGGGCCTGCAGCTGCAGCTCAACAAGGCGTTCAGCACCGGCAGCGTCGAACACGCGCTGACCTACGGTTTCGACGGCGCGCGCACGGACATCCGCCAGAAGCGCGACGGCTACCAGGTGCTGGCCACCGGCCAGGTCACCAGCACGCTGCTGCCCGACATCTTCCCGGTGCGCGACTTCCCGATCAGCAGGACCACCGAGCTGGGCCTGTACGCGCAGGATGAAATGCGCCTGGCCGACGGCAGGCTCTCGTTGGTGCCCGGTGTGCGCGTGGACCGTTACGAGCTGAAGCCGGAAGTGGACAGCATCTTCGCCGAAGACAATCCCGGCGTACCGGTATCCAAGCTGAGCAAGACCAGCGTGTCGCCGAAGTTCGGCCTGGTCTACCGCTTCACCGATGCGTGGTCGCTGTTTGCCGGCTATTCGCGTGGCTTCCGCTCGCCGCCGTACAACGACGTCAATCTCGGCTTCACCAATTTCGCGTTCGGCTACACGGCCATTCCCAACCCGGACCTCAAGCCGGAAACCAGTGATGGCGTGGAGCTGGGCCTGCGGTTCGCCGCGCCGGTGGCCTATGTCAGCCTCAGCGGCTACTACAACGATTACAAGGATTTCATCGAGTCGCAGTCGATGGTCGGAACCAATGACCAGGGCCTGATGGTGTTCCAGTCGCGCAACATCGCCGACGCGCGCATCTACGGTGCCGAACTGAAGGCCGGCGTGGATTTCGGCCAGGTCAGTCCGGCGCTGCAGGGCTGGGCACTGCGCAGTGCGGTGGCCTGGTCGCGCGGTGACAACAAGACCGAAGATACGCCGCTGGATTCCATCGACCCGCTGCGCGGCACCGTCGGCCTGATGTACGACACCGACACCTGGGGCGTCGAACTGGCCGGCACCTTCGTCAAACGCAAGGACCGCGTCGCGACAGCGACCGTCTACCGCCCGGCCGGCTACGGCGTGGCTGACCTGATGGCGCACTGGAACTTCGCGCCGGGTGCCACCTTCAACGTCGGTGTGTTCAATCTGGGTGACAAGCGCTACATCGACTGGTCCAACGTGGGCTCGACCCTGTCGGCCAGCAGCACCGTCCTGGACCGCTATACCAGCCCCGGCCGCACGCTGTCGGCCAGCCTTGCCGTTTCCTGGTGAACCCCATGAGCCGAGCCCTGTCTGCACGTCGTCTGTCGTCCTTCCTGCCGCACCACGCGCTGCAGGCCTGGCCCACGCCGGCGCAGCTGGCCGCGCTGGGCACCGTGCTGTGCCTGTACCACGCCGACAGCAGCGAACTGGGCGGTTGGCGCCAGGCCGTTTCGGTGCACGCCTGCCAGGGCGTGGACAGCGAAGGGGTGCGCGAAAGCCTGTGCTTCCTCGACGGGCGTGGCCGCTGCGTCTGGCGCCTGTACCTGCTGCCGGACAGCGATTTCCTGGCGTGGGACCGGCTGGTGGCATCGCTGCCGCCGGGCCCGGAACATGATGCCGAAGGCAGCGTTGGTGAGCGCCTGTGGCGGCGCCTGGCCGGCCACCTGGGAGGGCAGCGCTGGCGCCTGTGCGCGCTGCGACTGCATGCCGCCGACGAAGGCCGCACCCTGGCCGCCAGCCTGTCCACGCTGTCCTCGCTGGGCGCCGCAACGGCGCGCCGCATCGCGCGGCTGGAAGGCGCCGAAGGCGAGCTGTCCATTGACGACTGCTGCTGCGCCGATGCCGCCCGCAGGCCGGCCCCGCGCATTCCGGGCGAACTGCCGCTGGTCCGCCTGTAATCCGAACCCGAAGGATCGAATGCGGCCAGGGATGGCCACCCATCGAACGTGATACCCCGAAGGAATTCCAGATGAAGTTGCAGACAGCCAGCGTGATGGTGCTGATCGCCGCAAGCGGTGCAGCCAGCGCGCAGCCCTCCGATATCGCCCGCGACCACGCCAGCATCCTGGCCATGCAGGGCGAATACACCGTGGATTTCGCCTTCGATGAAACCGTGCTGCTGAAGCCGGGCTACGAGCGTGCGCCGGCCATGCGCAGCGCCGGCAACGAAGTGGTGATCGTGGTTGAAGACAGCCCGCGCCGCGTTGTCCTGCAGCACCTGCTGGTGGATGCCAAGAGCGGCCATGTAACCAAGCACTGGCGCCAGGACTGGGTGTATGAAGCACCGAACCGGTTCGAGTTCAGTGCCGACCAGACCTGGCAGGTGCGCACGATCGCTGCGGCCACCAACAAGGGCGCCTGGACCCAGTGCGTGTACGAGGTGAGCGACGCGCCGCGCTACTGCGGCACCGGCACCTGGACCTACGACAACAACGTGCCGACCTGGACCAGTGACATCAGCTGGCGCCCCCTGCCGCGCCGCGAATACACCAAGCGCAGCGATTACAACGCCCTGGCCGTGGTCAACCGCCACACGCTCACGCCCAATGGCTGGACCCACGAACAGTTCAACACCAAGGTGCAGCGCAATGCCGACAGCAGCCAGGTGGAGATCGCCCGTGAGTTCGGCTTCAATGACTACATCAAGACCACCGAGGTCGATTTCAGCCCGGCGCGCGATTACTGGAAGGCCACGGCCGGCTACTGGGCCAAGGTGCGCCAGCGCTGGGACGGTTTCCTGACCCAGGCCCCGGGCGTGCACCTGAAGACCAAGCTCGACGGCATGGCGATGATCATCCCGCTGTTCACCCAGGCCGACGACATCCAGTCGGGCAAGAAGGTGAAGGATTCGCAGATCGACGCCGTGTTCGCCGAGTTCGTGGAAAAGGCCCGGTAACCCCGGGCCGCAACCGCATCCACGCATGGCGTGGATGCCGTCATTCGTCAGTAGATCCACGCCATGCGTGGATGCCGTTATTCCTTGAACATCAAAAACGCGGCCAGCACGATCAGCCCGAACGCCGCGTAGTGGTTCCACTTCAGCGGCTGGCCGAGATAGGACGCGGAAAACACCGCGAACACCACCAGGGTGATGACTTCCTGCATACCCTTCAGCTGCGGCGCCGAATACACCGCGCTGCCCAGGCGGTTGCCCGGCACCTGCAGGCAGTACTCGAAGAACGCGATGCCCCAGCTGACCATGATGACCATCATCAACGGCGCGCTCTTGTACTTCAGGTGGCCGTACCAGGCGAAGGTCATGAAGATGTTGCTGCCGAGCAGCAGCAACACGGGGTACAGGTAAGCGGCGAACGACGTGCCGGGCATCCGGGCGATCTCATCGGGTGGGGCGCGCAGCATACCGCCGGCCCCACCCGTTGCGTGTCATGGCCGCGTCAGGCCTCGCGCAGGGCCAGCGCCGGCGGGGTATGCAGGATCGCCCGCGTACCCCACCAGCCGGCCAGCAGGCTCAGGCCGATGCCCACCACGCCACCCAGCAGCAGGCCCGGCCAGGGCGGCAGCAGCGGCAGTTCAAACACCTTCTGCGATACCGCCACGCCGATGCCGGCGGCAGCGCCCACCGCCAGCAGCGCGGCCAGCGCACCCAATGCGCCGAACTCCACCAGTACCGCACCGCGCAGCTGGCGCCGGGTCGCGCCCAGCGTACGCAGTACCGCGCTGTCGTAGCGGCGCTCGCCGGCCGTGGCCTGCAGGGCGGCCAGCAGCACCAGCACGCCGGCCAGCAGGCTGAACACCATCACCAGCTGCACCGCCTGCGCAACGCGGTTCATCACCTCGCGCACCTGCGAAATCACTGCATCCACATCCAGCAGCGACAGGTTGGGCTGCTCGCGCACCAGCGCACCCAGGCCCGCCGCCTTGCCCGCCGGCAGGTGGAAGGCCGACAGCAGGTTGTGCGGCGTATCGCCCACCGCATTGGGGTTGAGCAACACGAAGAAGTTCGGGCGGAAGGTGTTCCAGTCCGCCTTGCGCACGCTGGTGACGGTGAACTCACGTTCCTGCTCGCCCACGGCAATGGTGATGCGGTCGCCCAGGTGCGCGCCGTAGCGCCTGGCCCAGCCGATCTCCACCGAGGCTTCCGGTGCGGTGCTGTCGGCTTTCCAGAAGGTACCGTTGACCAGGGTGTTGGCCGGCGGGAAGGTGCTGCGCCAGCTGAAGTTCAACGGCCGGTTCTCGTCATCATCGTCGCGCTGGCCCTCGCCCTGTGCGGGTTGGCCGTTCTGTTCCGGCGCGCGGTCCACGCGCAGCGGGGGCTTGCCGTTGATCGCGATCAGGCGGCCGGTGGCCATCGGTTCAACGCTGGCATCGGCCGCACCCAGCCCCTGCAGCGCTGCCAGCACACCATCGCGCTGCTCGGGTTGGATGTTGATCAGGAAGTAGTTGGGGGTGTTCTCCGGCAGGCGTTCGCGCCACTGCTGCAGCAGTCCCGGGCCGGTCACGGCCAGCAGCAGCAGCGCGCACAGCGACAGCGACAGCCCCACCAGCTGCATCACCGCCAGCATGCGGCGCCGGGTCAGTGCGGCCAGGCCCAGCCGCCAGTTGCCATGCAGGCGGTGCTGCAGGCCGCGCAGCAGCTGCAGCAGCACGAAGCCGACCACACCGGCGGCCACGGCCAGCGCGGCCAGGCCACCCAGCACCCACAGCGCCAGCTTCAGATCACCGGTCACCTGCACCGCCAGCACCAGGCTGGCACCCAGCGCGGCCACATAGGCCAGCAGCGACGCCGGGGGCAGGGCAGCGAAGGAGCGGTTGAGCACGCGCATCGGTGGCACCCCGCGCAGGCGCAGCAGCGGGGGCAGGCCGAAGCCGAACAACAGCAGCAGGCCGATGCCCGCACCGGTCAGGGCCGGGGTCGCCTCGGGCAGCGGCAGGCGCTGCGGCACCAGGCTGCCCAGCACCTGCACCAGACCTTCCTGTGCGGCCATGCCCAGGCCGATGCCGAGCACGCAGGCCGGCACCGCCAGCATCAGCAGCTGCAGCGCCAGGCCTGCCAGGATGTCGCGCTGGCGTGCGCCCAGGCAGCGCAGGATCGCCACCTGGTCGATGCGGCGCAGGGCGAAACGGTTGGCTGCCAGCGCGGTGGCCACGCCGGCCAGCAGCACGGCCAGCAGCGCACTCAGGCCGAGGAAGCGGCCGGCCAGATCGAACGCCTGCCGCACGCCGCGCTGGGTGTCATCCACGCTCAGCAGACGCATGCCCTTCGCCTGGGGCAGCAGCCACTGCCGGTAGGCAGCCACCTGGTCCGGCGCGCCGGCCACCATCAGCCGGTAATTGATGCGGCTGCCGGGCCCCAGCAGGCCGGTGCCGTCCACGTCGGCGCGGTTCACCAGCAGGGTGGGAGACAGCGTCAGCAGGTCGCCGCCGGTATCAGGCTCGGCTTCGATGATGCCGGCCACGCGCAGCGCGCCTGCCCCGAACTCCAGCGCATCGCCGACCTTCAACCCCAGTGCCTGCAGCAAGCGCGGGTCGGCGTAGGTCTGGCCCTGCGGCGGCATGCCCGCGTCGGCAATCAGCGCGCCGCCCGGCGTGGCCCGCACCCGCAGCGTGCCGCGCAGCGGGTAGCCGGCCTGCACGGCCTTGATGCTGGCCATCTGGCTGGCGTCGCCATTGAACAGGACGCTGCCGAAGCCGGCGATGCGCGTGTGGGCCAGGCCGCGCCGTTGTGCTTCCTCGGCGAAGGCCGCGGGCGGATCGCTGCGGCCGGCCACACCGAGGTCGCCGCCCAGCATCTCGGCGGCGCTGCCGGTCAATGCCAGATTCACCCGGTTCACCAGCGTGCCGACCGCGGTCATCACCGCCACGCCCAGCACCAGCGCGGCGAACACGGTCAGCAGGTCGCCGGCCAGGGCTTCGCGGCGCAGTGCGCGCCAGGCGTGCCGCAGCAGGTTCATGCCTGCGCCCCGTACTCGACGGCCTGCAGGCGGCCGTTGTCGATGCGGTGGATGTACTGGCAGCGCTGGGCCAGGCGCAGATCGTGGGTGACCAGCACCAGGGTGGTCCCGCTGCCGGCATTGAGCTCGAACAGCAGGTCGCTGATGTGCTGGCCGGTGGCCTGGTCCAGTGAACCGGTGGGTTCATCGGCAAACAGGATGCGGGGGCGGGTGACGAAGGCGCGGGCCAGCGCCACGCGCTGCTGCTCGCCGCCGGACAGCTGCCGCGGGTAGTGGCGGGCGCGATGGGACAGGCCGACCTGGGCCAGTACCTCATCGACACGCGCGCGATCCTCGCGGCCGGCCAGTTCCAGCGGCAGCGCGACGTTTTCCGCCGCCGTCAGCGCCGGCAGCAGGTGGAAGCTCTGGAACACGAAGCCGACCTCGCGTGCACGCAGCTGCGCGCGCGCCTCCTCGTCCAGCGTGCCCAGCGCCTGCCCGGCCAGGGTGATGCCACCACGGCTGGGAAGGTCCAGCCCGGCCAGCAGGCCGAGCAGGGTGGTCTTGCCGGAACCGGAGGCCCCGACAATCGCCACGCTGGTGCCTTCATGGACGGTGAGGGTGATGTTGTCCAGTATGTGGACTTCACCCTCCGGGCCATGCACGGATTTGCCGACCTGGTCGACGGCGATGGCGACGGGCGCGCTGCGGGGGGACAGGCTGTCGATGAGGAGACTCCAATGCGTATGACGGGATGGAGCCGGCAAGCCGGCACGATGATGGTGCTGCTGCTAGGGTTGCTGCTGTACTCCGGCCTGGCGTGTGCCAAAGGTCCGGCCGGCACGGTGCTGGTGCTCGGCGACAGCCTCAGTGCTGCCCACAATATCCCGGCCGACGCAGGCTGGGTCAGCCTGCTGGACAAGCGGGTCAGGCAGCAGTCGAAAACCCCGCCGCGCATCGTCAACGCCAGCATGAGCGGGGAAACCACCGCCGGCGCGCTGACCCGCCTGCCGGGCCTGCTGGCCAGGGAAAAGCCGACCGTGGTGGTCATTGCCCTGGGCGGCAACGATGCCCTGCGCGGGCTGACCCCTGCACAGGTGCGGGGCAACCTGGAAAAGATGCTGCTGGCCAGCCGCGCGGCCGGGGCCAAGGTGCTGCTGCTGGGGATCGACGTGCCGCCCAACTACGGGCCGGCCTACCGCCAGCGCCTGGCCGCTGCCTACCGCGCGCTGGCCGACCAGTACAAGGTGCCGCTGCTGCCGTTCCTGCTGGAGGGCGTGGCCCTGCAGCCGGGGCTGATGCAGGCCGACGGGCTGCACCCCACTGCACAGGCCCAGCCCAGGGTACTGGACAACGTATGGCCACTGCTGAAACCCCTGCTCTGAATCTTTTTTCAGCGTCTTGACGGAACTTCACATCGCGTCCACCGTCGATCGGGCATGTTTCACAAAGCTGAAGACAGAGGTACTCACATGCGTCAGACGAAGGAGACTTCCGGCTTGGTGCTGGTGGTCGAGGACAACCGCAACATCTCCGAGATGATCGGCGAATACCTGGAAGGCCGTGGCTTCGAGGTGGACTATGCGCAGGATGGCCTGGACGGCTACCGTCTGGCGGCTGAAAACAGCTACGACGTGGTCGTGCTGGACCTGATGCTGCCGCGCCTGGATGGCATTGAAGTGTGCCGCCGCCTGCGCAACGACGCCCGCAAGTCGACCCCGGTGCTGATGCTGACCGCGCGCGACACGCTGGATGACAAGCTCACCGGCCTGGGTTTCGGTGCCGATGATTACCTGACCAAGCCGTTCGCCATCCAGGAACTGGAAGCCCGCCTGCGCGCGCTGATCCGCCGCGAACGTCGCCAGGTGGGTTCGGAAGTGCTCAAGGTCGCCGACCTCGTGCTCGATCCGGTCAGCATGCGCGCTACCCGCGCCGGTACCGAACTGCAGCTCTCGCCGATCGGTCTGCGCCTGCTGACCATCCTGATGCGGGAATCGCCGCGTGTCGTAACCCGCCAGGAAATCGAGCGCGAGATCTGGGGCAACGGCCTGCCCGACTCGGATACCCTGCGCAGCCACCTGTACAACCTGCGCAAGATCATCGACAAGCCGTTCGACCGTCCGCTGCTGCATACCGTGCAGAGCGCCGGTTACCGCATCGCCGACATCGCCCAGCCGATGGCCTGAGCCATGCCGGTTCAGGAACAGGCCCGCCCCGGCTCCGGCCGGGTCGCGGGGCAGGGGACGGGCCGCGGGCCGTGCCGGCGGTCACCGTCCGTGCACGACGACGGCGCGGCGCGCTGCCTATAATCGCAGCGCTTCGACCGGGACCCCGCAATGCCGCACGGCCTGCCGCGCAAGATCCGTATCGCTTTCATCCTGCAGGCAGTGCTGGCCAGCGTGGGCATCCTGCTCGGCGCCTGGCTGGTGTCGCTGGTGATCAAGCACAGCCTGGTGGGCGCTGCCCTGCGCGAAGAGGCCGCCTACTACTGGACGCTGCACGAGGCCTCGCCCACGCAGCCGCCGCCCAACACCCAGAACATCCGCGGTTACCTGCTTGAGCGTGGGCGCTCGAGCCTGTCGCTGCCGGCCAATCTGCGCAACCTCGAACCCGGTTTCCATGAGCTGCCTGGCGATGACCAGCTGGTGCTGGTCGATGCCCGGGCCGAAGGCCGCCTGTACCTGGTGTTCCTGCGCTCACGTGCGGAAATGCTGGCGTTCTGGTTCGGCATCGTACCGGTGCTGCTGACCCTGCTGGCTGTGTATGGCGCCAGCTGGGTGACCTACCGGGCCTCCAAGCGCCTGGTGTCGCCGGTGAACTGGCTGGCGCGGCGGGTGTCGCGCTGGGATCCGGGCCACCCCGAGGCCGCCGACCTTGAACCGGACAAGCTGCCGGCGGACATGCAGGGCGAGACCCGCCAGCTGGCGGCTGCGCTGCACTCACTGGCCAACCGGGTGACCGACCACGTGGCCCGCGAGCGTAATTTCACCCGCGATGCCAGCCACGAACTGCGCACGCCGCTGACCGTGATCCGCGTGGCCAGTGACATGGCACTGGGCGATGACAGCCTGGAGCCGCGCCTGCGCCGCAGCCTGCAGCGCATCCAGCGTGCCGGGCGGGACATGGAGGCGGTGATCGATGCCTTCCTGATTCTGGCCCGTGAGGCCGACATCGAACCGCAGATCGAACTGTTCGATGTCAACGACATCGTCCGCTACGAGGTGGACAACGCCAACGAACTGCTGGCCAACCGGCCGGTGGCGGTGCACCTGCACAGCGCGGGCCCGGTGCAGCTGCATGCGCCGCCGAGGGTGCTGCAGGTGGTGGTCAGCAATCTGGTGCGCAACGCCTGCAACTACACCGATGAAGGCCGCATCGACGTGCAGGTGACCGCTGACCGTGTCGTGGTGCGTGACACCGGCATCGGCATGTCGGCCGAGGCGTTGGCGCGTGCCTTCGAGCCGTTCTACCGCGCCGAGCCGGACCGTCCGCAGGGCACCGGCCTGGGCCTGTCGATCGTGCGCCGGCTGTGCGACCGCTTCGGCTGGAAGGTCAGCCTCGCCAGCGAGCCCGGCAAGGGCACCGAAGCGACGGTCATCTTCCGCTGACCCGGCCGGGGTCGGATCCCGTTGCGGTGGCCCGGGGTCGGATCCCGTTGCGACGCAACGGGCTCTGACCCCGCTCCACTGCGGCGCATGCCAACCAAAGTTGGCATCTACCCATGCCGGTCAATCCTCAATCGCACGTCACCTTCGGCGCCACGGCCTTCGTCCAGATCGCATAGCCGGCGGGGGTCATGTGCAGCATGTCCTCGCGGAACAGCTTCGCATCCGGCTGGCCATCGGCGCCCAGCATCGGGGTGTAGATGTCGGTGTAGCCGGTGTTGGGAAGCTTGGCCAGCGCAGCCTTGATCAGCGCGTTGGCCTGGTTGATCGCCGGCAGCAGGTGTGCGCGCGACGGGCTGGGCTTGATCGACAGGTATTCCACCTTGGTGTTCGGCAGGTCGCGGTGCACGCGCTGCACGAAGGCCACCACGTCATCGCGCACCTGGGTCGCGCTGCGGCCGCTGTTGAGGTCGTTGTCGCCGGCATAGAAGAACACCTTGCAGGGCGCATACGGCACCACGATCTGACCGGCGTACCAGGTGCTGTCGCGCACTTCCGAGCCGCCGAAGCCCCGGTTGAACACCGGCTGCCCCGGGAAATCCTGGGCCAGGCTCTCCCAGAAGCGGATCGAGGAGCTGCCGATGAACTCGATGCCACCGCGCGGCGGCGGGTTGCTCTGGTCGCCCTTGAGGAAGGTGGCCATGTCGCCTTCCCAGGCCACGTTGGACACCTGCTCGGGTACGCGCGGCGGGGCCGGCGGGCTCAACGCCTGGGCCAGCGGGGCCAGGGTCAGCAGGCCAAGCGACAGCAGACAGGTACGGGCGAGGGTCATCAGCGGCTCCAGCAAGGGCAGGGGACACCCATCATAGGAGTTCGCTGCGGTGCCGCGCTTGCCGGTGGCGGGTGGTTGGCCTGCCCGCGCGGGGTGCCGCTGCCGCCCTTGTGGCAAAATGGGGCCTGTCTGCCCATTCCTGTGCACCCATGATTGACTGCCGTGCGTCTGAGCGGTCGCTGCGCCGCGCCCCTGTTGCTGGACCTTTCACCCGTGGCTGATCAGTTCGGCCACATGCCCCGCGGCCCGCGCCGCATCTTCCAGGCCGCCCGCTGGTCCTGGCAGGGCCTGCGCGCCGCCTGGCTGCACGAGTCCTCGTTCCGGCTGGAGGTCTACCTGCTGGTGGTGCTGGCCCCGCTGGCGCTGTGGCTGGGGCAGACCCCGGTCGAGCGCGCGCTGATGATCGGCTCGATGCTGCTGGTGCTGGCGATGGAACTGGCCAACTCGGCCATCGAAGCGGTGATCGAGCGCTACGGCGCCGAGATCCATGAGCTGGCCGGCCGCGCCAAGGACATGGGCTCGGCGGCAGTATTCGTGCTGATGATGAACGTGCTGCTGTGCTGGGCGCTGGTCGTGGTGCCCCATCTGCTGGCCGGCGTTTACGCCTGAACCCCATTCCCCCACTGTCCTGAAGAGTTTCCATGTCCTTTGAGTTCCTCGCCGACCCCAACGCCTGGGTGACCCTGTTCACGCTCAGTGCCCTGGAAATCGTGCTCGGCATCGACAACCTGGTGTTCATCTCCATCGCCGTCAGCAAGCTGCCGGAAGAGCGCCGTCCGTTCGCCCGCAAGCTCGGCATCGCCGTGGCGTGCATTACCCGCATCGCGTTGCTGGTGTCGCTGGCCTACCTGGCGCACATGGCCGCCAACCTGTTCACCGTGGCCGGCATGGGCATCTCCATCCGCGATCTGGTGCTGATCGTGGGCGGCCTGTTCCTGATCATCAAGGGCTACATGGAGATCAAGGAGCTGATCACCGGTGGCGAGGATGAAGACCCCAGCACCACCAAGGCATCGGCCGTGTTCGGCTACGTCATCGCGCAGATCGCGGTCATCGACATCGTGTTCTCGCTGGATTCGGTCATCACCGCGGTCGGCATTGCTGACCACATTCCGGTGATGGTTGCCGCCATCCTGCTGTCGGTGCTGGTGATGCTGCTGGCCGCCAACCCGCTGGGCCGCTTCATCGATGCCAACCCGACGGTGAAGATGCTGGCGCTGGCCTTCATCCTGCTCATCGGCGCGGTGCTGATCCTGGATGGCCTGGACGTGCACGTGCCCAAGCCCTACATCTACGCGGCGATGGGCTTCTCGGTGCTGGTGGAATGGCTGAACCTGCTGATGCGCCGCCGCGCACGCGAACACCAGGTGCCGGGCGCCGGCAACTGGTAAACGATCCACCCAGGACCCCCGGCACTGCCGGGGGTTCTGCGTCATGGGCCTCCACCTGTGAACCGGGGTCAACACTGTTTTCCCGCGGCGAGGCTTAATCGGCGGCGGCAAAGCGCGCAGGCTGTGCAGCTTCCCGTTTCCTCCCCTAGGAACCCTCCATGAATTCCAGAGCCGCTCTGCTTGCGCTGGCGGTCGGTGCCTTCGGCATCGGCACCACCGAGTTCACCCCGATGGGCCTGCTGCCGGTCATCGCCGATGGCGTCGGGGTCAGCATCCCCACCGCCGGCATGCTCATCACCGCCTACGCCATCGGCGTCATGGCCGGTGCACCGGTCATGACCCTGCTGATGGGCCGTTTCTCACGGCGCACGGCGCTGATGCTGCTGATGTCGATCTTCATCGTCGGCAACCTGCTGTCCGCGCTCGCCCCCAACTATGGCCTGCTGCTGCTGTCGCGCCTGGTCACCAGCCTCAACCACGGTGCGTTCTTCGGCATCGGTGCGGTGGTGGCGGCCAGCCTGGTGCCGAAGGAGAAGCAGGCGGCCGCGGTGGCGACCATGTTCATGGGTCTGACCATCGCCAACATCGGCGGCGTGCCGCTGGCCACGTGGGTCGGCCAGCAGTTGGGCTGGCGCCTGGCGTTTGCCGGTACGGCGGTGCTGGGCGTGGTGGCGATCAGTGCGCTGGCTCTGGCTCTGCCGGCGTCGGCACCGGGCGTGCGGCCGGATGTGCGCCGCGAGCTGAAGGCGATCCTGCAGCCGCAGGTGCTGCTGGCCATGGCGACCACGGTGCTGGGTGCCGGTGCGATGTTCACGCTCTACACCTATGTGGCGCCGGTGCTGACGGAACTGACCGGGGCATCGAATGCGTTCATCGCGATGTCGCTGGCGCTGATCGGCATCGGTTTCACTTTCGGCAACGGCATTGGCGGGCGCATGGCCGATTGGTCGCTGGACGGTGCCACGCGCATCCTGCTGGCGGCGCTGGCCGTGCTGATGTTCGTGCTGCCGCTGGCGTTGCTGAACCACGTGACGGCGGCCATCGGTCTGCTGGTATGGGGCGCGGCGACGTTCGCGATCGTGCCGCCGCTGCAGCTGCGGGTGATGCAGGCGGCGACGGATGCGCCGGGCCTGGCGTCGTCCATCAACGTCGGTGCGTTCAACCTGGGCAATGCGGTGGGTGCGGCGCTGGGTGGCGCGGTGCTCAGCGCAGGCCTGGGCTATGCGGCCATTCCGGTGGCGGGTGGCCTGCTGGCAGCGTCCGGGTTGCTGCTGGCATGGCTGGGGCGCACGCGCGCGCCGGTGGCTGAGGCCTGCTGAGGGGGCGGCAGGGCTTGCAGCCCTGCACCCGCTCACGTCAACGTCAACGTCAACGTCAACGTCAAAAGCGGGGTACCCGTGGGATGGCGGGGTGGATCCGGTTGAGGGGGACGGCGTAAATACGTCCATGTAGCCTCGGTCGCGCCATCCATGGCGCTCACGCCCCCTCAACCGGACCCCCCCCCCTTCGACAGTTCTCCGCGATCTGTCGGAGCTCGGGGTCGGATCCCGTTGCTGCGCAACGGGCTCTGACCCCGGTTCTGCTTTGGTGGGTGCCGACCGTTGGTCGGCACGATTGCCTGGAGCATGGGCTTTTGCTTTTGTTTTTGCTCTTGCTCTTGCTCTTTTTTGATCTTTCCCGCGGTGCGAGGAAACCGTCCATGGTCGGGAGGGTGGGTTGGCTGGGGGCGCGAGCGCCATGGACGGCGCTCACGAGCTGACATTGACGTACTTGCAGCGTCCCCCAGCCAACCCACCCTCCCGACCAACTCCCGATAACAGCGCACCACCACCGCGGAGGGGGCCCGCCCGATGGCCGCTCGTTAACGCGAACCGTGGCATGCTCGGCAGCCAGTCCACCCGGAATTCCCGCCATGCGCCTGCTCACCCGCGTCCTGCCTCTGTTGCTGCTGGCCTCCCTGCTCTCCGGCTGCGGTTACAACGCCATCCAGCAGAAGGATGAAGCGGTCAAGGCCAGCTGGTCCGAAGTGCTCAACCAGTACAAGCGCCGAGCCGACCTGGTGCCGAACCTGGTGCAGACCGTCAAAGGTTTTGCCAGCCAGGAAGAGCGCGTGCTGACCGAAGTCACCAATGCCCGCTCGCGTGTTGGACAGATCAACGTCAACGCCGATGACGAAGCCTCTCTCAAGCAGTTCCAGCAGGCCCAGGGCGAACTGGGAAGTGCGCTTTCGCGCCTGCTGGTGGTCACCGAGAACTACCCGGTGCTGAAGTCCGACGCCAACTTCCGCGATCTGCAGGCGCAGCTGGAAGGCACCGAAAACCGCATCACCGTCGCCCGCGGCCGCTACATCCAGCAGGTGCAGGACTACAACACCTACATCCGCTCGTTCCCGCAGCTGGTCACCGCCAAGATCTTCGGCTACCAGCCCAAGCCCAACTTCAGCGTCGACAACGAAGCGCAGATCTCCAACGCACCGGCCGTCGACTTCGGCACCGCGCCGCAGCAGCCGCCGGCGCCGCAGCCGGCGCACTGACCGATGCGCCTGGCCACCGCGCTGTTGCTGGCGGTCCTGCTGTGGCTGCCGCTGGCGCTGCACGCGCAGGCGCTGGCGCCGATTCCCACGCTGGATTCGCCGGTGGTCGATACCACCGGCACCCTCGACGCTGCGCAGAAGCAGGCCCTGGTACAGCAGGCGCTGGCCCTGCAGCAGCGCAAGGGCAGCCAGCTGCAGGTGCTGGTCGTGCCCAGCACGCAGCCGGAGGACATCGCCCAGTACACCACGCGCGTCTTCGACCAGTGGCAGATCGGCCGCAAGGGCGTGGATGACGGCGTGCTGCTGGTGGTCGCCAAGGACGACCGCCGTGTCCGCATCGAGCCGGGCTACGGCCTGGAAGGCGCGATTCCCGATGCCATCGCCAACCGGGTCATCCAGGAATATCTGGTGCCGCGCTTCCGCAGCGGCGATTACGCCGGTGGCATCACCGACGCCACCGCCGTGCTGGTGAAGCTGGTTGATGGCGAGCCGCTGCCGGCACCGGTCAGCGGCCAACGTGGCCGCGAACCTGAGGGTGGCGGCGATACCTGGATCCTGGCGCTGTTCATCGGCGTCTTTGCAGGCAGCATCCTGCGCGGGGTGTTCTCGCGGGTGCCGCGTCCGCTGCGCGGCCTGCTCGGCGGCGGCGGCGCGGCGCTGGCCGCCTTCCTGTTCACCTCCACCCTGCTGGCCAGCGGCCTGGCGGGCATCGTCGGCCTGGTGGTGGCGATGCTGTCCGGTCATCCCGGGCGCTTTGCCGGGGGCGGCGGCTGGGGCGGTGGCAGCTGGGGGGGCGGCGGCTTCGGGGGCGGTGGCGGTTTCGGTGGCGGCGGCGGTGGCTGGGGCGGCGGTGGCGGCCGCACCGGCGGCGGCGGCGCCTCGGGGGGCTGGTGATGGTCCGGCGCCTGTTCCGACATGTGTTCGCGCCTTCGGTGCGGCGGGCCTTCCCGCCGGACACCCTGCAGGCCATCACCGAGGCCATCGCCGCCGGCGAGGCACGCCATGGCGGCCAGGTGATGTTCGCCGTGGAAGCAGACCTGCCCCTGCACGCACTGTGGCGGGGCATGACCCCACGGCAGGCTGCCGAGCAGGCCTTCGCCCAGCTCCGCACCTGGGATACCCACCACAACAACGGCGTGCTGATCTATCTGCTGCTGGCCGACCATGCCATCGAGATCGTGGCCGACCGCGGCCTGCACGGCCGGGTGAGCGCTGCACAGTGGCAGCGGGTCTGTACCCACCTGCGCGAGGGACTGCGCGGGGCCAACCCGGTCGAGGCGTTGCGCAGTGCCATCGAGGAGGTCTCCGCGCTGGTGGAAGGGCACTTTCCGGCCACGGCGCGGTCCGATGATGACGGCCTGCCCGACACCCCGCAGATACTGGGTTGAGCCGTAAAATACCCGTACTCCCGCAAGGCAGCTTCCATGATCTATTTCCACGACATCGACCCCATCGCCCTTTCGCTGGGGCCGATCAAGGTGCACTGGTACGGCATCATGTACCTGCTGGGCTTCACCGCGGCCTGGCTGCTGGGCCGCAGGCGCATCGCGCAGGGCCGCCTGCCCGGCGTCGATGCCAACGGTTTCTCCGACCTGCTGTTCTACGCCATGCTGGGCGTGGTGCTGGGCGGGCGCATCGGCTACATGCTGTTCTACGCGCTGGGCGATTTCCTGCACAACCCGCTGCTGCTGTTCAAGGTCTGGGATGGTGGCATGAGCTTCCATGGCGGCCTGCTGGGCGTCATCGCCGCCTGCTGGTGGTGGTCGCGCAAGCACGCGCTGCACTTCTTCGACACCATGGATTTCATGGCCCCGCTGGTGCCGCTGGGCCTGGGCTTCGGTCGCATCGGCAACTTCATCGGCGCCGAGCTGTGGGGCAAGTACACCGACGGCAGCTGGGGCGTGGTGTTCCCGTCCGGCCTGCCGGCGCCGCTGAACCAGCTCGATCCTGCGACCCTGCAGGCGCAGTTCGCTACTGGCGCGCTGAACCAGTACGCCCGCCATCCTTCGCAGCTGTATGAAGCGTTCCTGGAAGGCCTGGTGATGTTCGTGGTGCTGTGGGCGGTGTCGGCCAAGCCGCGCCACCGCTACCTGGTGGGCGGCCTGTTCGCGCTGCTGTACGGCGTATTCCGCTTCGCGGTGGAGTTCGTGCGCATGCCCGACAACGGCATCTACATGGCCTT
Organism: Stenotrophomonas sp. ESTM1D_MKCIP4_1; assembly: GCF_003086895.1. Lineage (NCBI taxonomy): Bacteria > Pseudomonadati > Pseudomonadota > Gammaproteobacteria > Lysobacterales > Lysobacteraceae > Stenotrophomonas > Stenotrophomonas sp. ESTM1D_MKCIP4_1. The sequence continues at coordinate 788,741 of NZ_CP026004.1, forward strand.
TGGTTGGCTGACCAAGGGCCAGATCCTGTGCGTGCCGCTCATTGCCTTCGGCCTGGTGCTGCTGGCGATGTCGCGCCGCGCACCGGTGCTGCAGCCGCAGCCGCTGGTGGCCGCAGGGAGCAAGGCATGAAGCCCTACCTGGACCTGCTTTCGCATGTGCTGGAACACGGCGCCGGGAAGAGCGACCGCACCGGCACCGGCACCCGCAGCGTGTTCGGCTGGCAGATGCGCTTCGACCTCAACGAAGGCTTCCCGCTGGTCACCACCAAGAAGCTGCACCTGCGCTCGATCATCCACGAGCTGCTGTGGTTCCTGAAGGGCGATACCAACATTGGTTACCTGAAGGACAACCAGGTACGCATCTGGGACGAGTGGGCCGACGACAACGGCGATCTCGGCCCGGTCTACGGCAAGCAGTGGCGCAGCTGGGCCACTGCCGATGGCCGCGAGATCGACCAGATGCAGTGGCTGGTGGATGAGATCAAGCGCAACCCCGATTCGCGCCGGCTGGTGGTCAGCGCCTGGAACGTGGGCGAGCTTTCGCGGATGGCGCTGATGCCCTGCCACAACCTGTTCCAGTTCTACGTGGTGGACGGCAAGCTCAGCTGCCAGCTGTACCAGCGCAGCGGGGACATCTTCCTCGGCGTGCCGTTCAACATTGCCAGCTACGCGCTGCTGACCCACATGGTGGCGCAGGCGACCGGCCTGGGCGTGGGGGATTTCGTGCATACGCTGGGCGATGCGCATCTGTACTCCAACCATTTCGAGCAGGCCCGCGAGCAGTTGTCGCGTGAACCGCGCGCGCTGCCGACGCTGTGGTTGAACCCTGAGGTGACCGATCTGTTCGGGTTCCAGTTCGATGACATCCGCATTGATGGCTACGACCCGCATCCGGCCATCAAGGCGCCGGTGGCGGTGTGAGGCTGGGTACAAACGTCCCGTCGCTGCTGGTAGTGGCCGGCCTGCTCTGCGCAGATGCGCACGCGGCACCGGCCGATACGCTGGTGCTGGCCCGTAAGGTCAATGCGCAGATCGTGCACAGGCAGATGCGCGAAGAGGTGGATTTCTTCTCCCGGACCTTCAATGACCACGCCCGCCTGCCGGACGACGTGCCGGCGGCCTGCCGTGCACAGCTTCAGGAGGCGGTCACTGCCATGTACGCGGCCATGGTCACGCACCTGAAGACGGGCGTGGAAGAGCCGGCGTACCAGCATGCGCTGGAGCAGCGCCTGGCCGAGGTCTATTCCAGCGAGCAGCTCGAAGCATTCCTGCAACGCAGTGCAGAGGCTGACACCGCCGTGTTGTCGAAAGAAGTGCTGTCCGGCCCGGGCCTGAAGGCGATCCAGGAAGCGCAGCAGCAGAAGTTGCTGGATGGGCTGGATGCGGAATCCGCCACTGATCCGGCGCTGCGGTCTGCCTTGCGTGCGGCCGGTGCCGCCAAGGACGCCTGCCAACAGGTGCAGGCCGAGGCAGAGTGAGGAGACTGCAGAGATGAAACTTTCGATGATCGTGGCGCTGGACCGCAACCGGGGCATCGGCCAGGGCAATGCCATGCCCTGGCACCTGCCGGATGACTTCAAGCACTTCAAGGCGCTCACCCTGGGCAAGCCGATCCTGATGGGGCGCAAGACCGCCGAATCGATCGGCCGCGTGCTGCCGGGGCGGACCAATCTGGTATTGACCCGCAGCGGCCAGGTGCCGTTCGAGGGCATGCGTGCAGTGGCCTCGCTGGATGAGGCCAAAGCCATTGCCGAAGGCGAGGGCGCCAGCGAGCTGTGCATCATTGGCGGCGGTGAGATCTTCCGCCAGCTGCTGGACCAGGCCAGCGACCTGTACCTGACCTGGGTGGATGCCGACGTACCGGCCGATACGCACTTCCCCGAAGTGGACCCGGGTATCTGGCAGGAAGTGAGCAGCGAGCCGCACGCGGCCGACGCCCGACACGCCTACGCATTCCGCTTCGTGCATTACGTGCGGCGCTGATCGCCGCCGACGGGGGTAGAGTCGACCGTTGGTCGACTGCTCTTGGCTCGGTCCCGCAAAAACCCCGCGCTGCGCGCGATAGCCGGCGGGTAGAGTCGACCGTTGGTCGACTCTTCGTTCAATCCGCGGAAACCCCGCGCTGCGCGCGATAGTCGACTGACAGTCGACTCTACCGGAGCACGCGCGCCTGTCCATGGAGCGCGATAGTCGGCTGGTAGAGTCGACCGTTGGTCGACTGCTCTTGGCTCGGTCCCGCAAAACCCCGCGCTGCGCGCGATAGCCGACCGGTAGAGTCGACCGTTGGTCGACTCTTCGTTCAATCCGCGGAAACCCCGCGCTGCGCGCGATAGTCGACTGACAGTCGACTCTACCGGAGCACGCGCGCCTGTCCATGGAGCGCGATAGTCGGCTGGTAGAGTCGACCGTTGGTCGACTGCTCTTGGCTCGGTCCCGCAAAACCCCGCGCTGCGCGCGATAGCCGACCGGTAGAGTCGACCGTTGGTCGACTCTTCGTTCAATCCGCGGAAACCCCGCGCTGCGCGCGATAGTCGACTGACAGTCGACTCTACCGGAGCACGCGCGCCTGTCCATGGAGCGCGATAGTCGGCTGGTAGAGTCGACCGTTGGTCGACTGCTCTTGGCTCGGTCCCGCAAAACCCCGCGCTGCGCGCGATAGCCGGCGGGTAGAGTCGACCGTTGGTCGACTCTTCGCTCAATCCGCGGAAACCCCGCGCTGCGCGCGATAGTCGACTGACAGTCGACTCTACCGGAGCACGCGCGCCTGTCCATGGAGCGCGATAGTCGGCGGGTAGAGTCGACCGTTGGTCGACTGCTCTTGGCTCGGTCCCGCAAAAAAACCGCGCTACGCGTGATAGTCGACTGACAGTCGACTCTACCGGAGCACGCGCGCCTGTCCATGGAGCGCAATAGTCGACTGACAGTCGACTCTACCGCAGCAGGCGTTTCAGCCCTGCGGCGGTGCGCTGTTGCCACCACCACTACCACCACCCCGGCGCCGACGACGACGCGGGCCACGGTTGCCCGGGGCTGCTGGCTGGCCGTTGCCGCCTTCCCGGGGCTGCGCCGCAGGTGCATGTGGCGGCGCCGGGCGTGCCGGCGGGCGCGCATTGGCCACCGGGGCCGGTACATCACGGCCCGGCACCTGCACCACGCGCAGTTCGTCGGTGTCGATCTGGATGGCGGTGAGCTTGCCGCCCCACACCGCACCGGTGTCGATGGCGTGCACGCCCTGGGTGATGGTCAGGCCCAGCGCCGACCAGTGGCCGCAGACCACTTTCAGGTCGCGCTCGACCCGGCCCGGTACCTCGAACCAGGGGTACAGCCCCTGTTCCTGCGTGCCCGGCGTGCCCTTGTCCTCGATGCCGATACGCCCGCGCGGAGTGCAGTAGCGCATGCGGGTAAGCACGTTGATGATCGCGCGCGAGCGGTCGTAGCCCGACAGGTTCGGTGCCCAGCTCGGCTTGTCGCCGTACATGTTGCGGAACAGCTTGCGGTAGCCGGCACCATGCAGCTGCACTTCCACCTCGGCCGCATGCTTCTCGGCCATCTGCGTGGTCCACTTCGGTGCCAGGCCGGCATGCACCATCATCCAGCCCAGTTCGCGGTCCACGTGCACCAGCTTCTGCAGGCGCAGCCAGTCCAGCAGTTCGTCGCGGTCCTCGGCCTGCACGATGCGCAGCAGGTCGGGGTTGACCTTGCGCTGTTCCTCTTCGGTGCGTGCACCCACGGCCAGCAGCGAAAGATCATGGTTGCCCAGCACCACCACGCTGTGTTCGCGCAGCGAATGCACCAGGCGCAGGGTTTCCAGCGACTGCCCGCCGCGGTTCACCAGGTCGCCGCAGAACCACAGGGTGTCCTGCGCCGGGTCGAAACGGATTTTTTCCAGCAGTCGCTGGGTCACGTCGTAGCAGCCCTGCAGGTCGCCGATCGCCCACACACTCATCGTCCGGCCTCCGTGTCAGTGCAGGGTACGCGGCACGGCCAGCACGAAAGGTGCGACCGGCGCGGCGAATTCGGTGCCGTCATCGGCAACCATGTCGTAGTGGCCCTGCATGGTCCCGTGGTCGGTCCCGAGCATGACACCGGAGGTGTAACGGAAGTCTTCACCCGGGCGCAGGCGCGGCTGCTCGCCGATCACCCCATCGCCATCGACATGCTCGACGCGACCGTTGGCATCGGTGATGCGCCAGTGGCGGGCGACCAGGCGTGCGGCAACGCGCCCCTGGTTATGGATGCGGATCGTGTAGGCGAACGCATAGCGGCCGTCTTCCGGCGCGGATTGGTCATCGAGGAAGCGCGGCGCAACCTCGACAGTAATGGCGTAAACGTCAGCGTCTTCCATACCGGCAGTGTAATCAGGTGGCATTGGCCAAAGCGATGAATTCAGCCACATCCAGCTGTTCGGCACGGGCGTCGGGGCGCACGCCGGCGGCCACGAACTGCTCGGCCGTCACGACGTTGTTGAGGGCATTGCGCAGGGTCTTGCGGCGTTGCCCGAAGGCGGCCTTGACCACCTCGGCAAAGCGCTTGTGGTCGGTGATGGCGATGCTGGCCGGGTCGCGCGGCACCAGCCGCACGACGGCCGAATCAACCTTCGGTGGCGGCCGGAACGCGCCCGGCGGTACCACGAACAGCGAGGTCACCTGGCAGTACGCCTGCAGCATCACGCTCAGGCGGCCATAGACCTTGCTGCCCGGGCCAGCGGCCATGCGGTCCACCACTTCCTTCTGCAGCATGAAGTGCATGTCGCGGACGACCGCGGCGTGCTCCAGCGCATGGAACAGGATGGGCGAGGAAATGTTGTAGGGCAGGTTGCCGACCAGGCGGATCGGTTCACCCGCGGCCAGCGCGGTGAAATCCACGCGCAGCACGTCGCTCTGGATGATGGTCAGCTCGCCCAGCGGTTCGGCGGCGGCGGTCAACGGCGCGATCAGGTCGCGGTCGAACTCGATCACCGTCAGCTTGGGGTGCACGCGCAGCAGCGGCAGGGTGATCGCGCCCTGGCCGGGACCGATCTCGACCAGACGGTCACCGTCCTTCGGATTGACCGCCATCACGATCTTGTCGATGTAGTGGCGATCGGCCAGGAAATGCTGGCCAAGCTGCTTCTTGGCCGGGGCGGTGAACACCGGGCCGGAGGAGGAATGCGGGGAATTCATGCGCTCAGTGTACGTTGCCGGGCCAGCCGCGCACACAGCGCCGTCGCGGCCTGCAGGCTGGAAGGATCGGCGATGCCACGTCCGGCCAGCTCCAGCGCCGTGCCATGGTCGACGGCGACGCGGGGATAGGGCAGCCCCAGCGTCAGGTTCACGGCCTGCTCGAAGCCGGAATACTTCAGCACCGGCAGGCCCTGGTCGTGGTACATGGCCAGCACCGTGTCGAAGCCGGCCAGCTTGGCCGGCAGGAACGCGGTATCGGCCGGCAGTGGCCCGATCAGGTCCATGCCCTCTGCGCGCAGGCGCTGCAGCAGGGGAATGATCAGATCCAGTTCCTCGCGGCCCAGGTGGCCGTCTTCGCCGGCATGCGGGTTCAGGCCCAGCACGGCGATGCGGGGCGCGGGCAGGCCGAACTCGCGGCGCAGTGCGGCATGCACGGTGCGCAGGGTGTGTTCCAGGCTGGGCGCGGTGATCGCATCGACTACGTCGCGCAATGGCAGGTGGGTGCTGGCCAGGGCCACGCGCACGATGTCGTTGGCCAGCATCATCACCACCTTCACCCCGGCCTGGTCGGCCAGCAGTTCGGTGGTGCCGCTGTAGGCGATGCCGCCCTCGTTGATGACGGCCTTGTGTACCGGGCCGGTGACCACGCCGTGCAGCTCGCCGGACAGGCAGGCCTGGCCGGCGGCCAGCAGCGCACCGATCACCGCGCCCGCGTTGGCGGGGTCGGTCTGGCCGAAGCGGCTGGGAACGGCGTTGGGAAGGGCACGCAGGCGCAGATCGCCCGGCAGGCGGGCCTCGGCATCCTCGGGCAGCAGCTGCAGCGGCAGCTTCAGCGCGGCCGCAGCCGCGCGCAGGGTATCGGGGTCGGCGAAGGCCAGCAGCCGGCAATCATCACGCGGCTGCTGGACCAGGCGGACGCACAGCTCCGGACCGATCCCCGCCGGCTCGCCCGGTACCAGAGCGAGCTCGGGGCGCATCGATCAGGGCTGCTGCGGGGTGGCGGTATTTTCCGCGCGGTCGCCACTGCGGAAGCTGACGTAGGCTTCGCCTCGCAGTTCCTGCAGGAAGCGGTTGTATTCCTCTTCCAGCTTGCGGCGACCGATGGTCTCGCGGATCTGGGCGCGCTGGTTGTCGGTGGTCACGTCGGTCTGGCGCGTGGCGACGCGCTGCACGATGTGCCAACCGGCATCGGTACGGAACGGCTGGCTGACGCCACCGTCCTGGATGCCTTCGACCTGCTGGCCGAACGCCGGGCCGAACGCATCGGCCGGGAACCAGCCCAGATCACCGCCCTGGCCCTTGCTGTTGTTGTCTTCCGAGGATTCCCTGGCGACCGCCTGGAAATCAGCGCCGCCGGCGATGCGGGCGCGCAGGGTGTCGATCTTGGCCTTGGCGGCGGCGTCGGTCTGGTTATCGTCCACGCGCACCAGGATGTGGCGGCCGTGGTACTCGGTGACGGTGTGGTTGCCGGCGGCGGCGTTGGCGTCGCGCACTTCCACCAGCTTCAGCAGCTGGAAGCCGCTCGGGCCACGGATCGGACCGACCACGTCGCCGGCCTTCATCTGCTGCATCATCTGGGCGAAGGCGGCCGGGATCTCATCCAGGCTGCGCCAGCCCAGATCGCCACCTTCCAGCGCGTTCGGGCTGTCCGAATAGCGGACGGCGGCGGCGTTGAAGTCCAGTTCGCCCTTGTCCAGCAGTGCCTTCACGCCTTCGGCCTTCTTCTGGCCGGTGGCGATCTGGTCGGCCGTGGCGCCGTCGGGCAGGGCCACCAGGATGTGCGCCAGGTGGTACTGGTTGCCGACGGTGGCCTGCTGCTTCAGGGCGGCGTCGACCTCGCCCTCGCTGACGCTGATGCGGCTCTGGGCAAAGCTCTGGCGCAGGCGCTGCACGGTGATTTCATCGCGCACCGAGGCGCGGAAATCGGCGAAATCGATGCCATCACTGGCCAGACGCTGACGCAGGGCGTCCAGGTTGGAGCCATTCTGCTGGGCGATCGAGTTCATCGCCTGGTTCAGTTCCTGGTCGCTGATGCGGATGCCGCTGCCCTGGGCACGGGCCACCTGCAGCTTGACCAGCACCAGGCGTTCGAGCACCTGGCGGCTGAGCACGTCATCGGGCGGCAGCTGGTTTTCACGACCGGCGTACTGCGCCTTGATGTTGGCGATGGCACGCTGCAGCTCACTCTGCAGCACCACGTCCTCATCGACGATGGCGGCAATGCGGTCCAGCGGCTGTGCCTCCTGGGCGATGACCTGGAGGGGGGCGGACACGCTGGACACGGCCAGCAGCGAAGCAAGTAGGACGGGGAAGCTCTTGGTCATGGGATCTGGTTTGGATCGTAGTCGTCCCGGGTCGCCCCGGTGTTGCTGGGCGGCACGAGATAGAGGTCGTCGCGGTTGTACCCGAGGATAGCACGGCGCAAGGTGCGGTCCGTGTCCTGGCCCAGCGAGCTCAGGCCCTTGAGCACGAACTCGAGCTGGATGGAGTTGTTCAGTTCACCTTCGCGGTTGCGCACGTAGCGGCGGGCCACGGCGCGCACGGCCAGGCAGCAGCTGTCCCACTGCACGCCGGCGATGATTTCCAGCGGCTTGCTGTCCTGGATGGAGTAGTAGTAGCGGCCCACCAGGCTCCAGCGCTCGTTCAGCGGGTACAGGAACGACAGGTCGGCCTGTTCCAGCAGGGTGCGCTCTTCCTTGGTGGCATTGGCGGCCGCGCCCGAATTGATGCGGTAGCGGTAGCTCAGGTTGACCACACCGTCGTTGGACATCAGGTAGCGGGCACGGACGCTGGCCAGGTCCTCACGCTTGTACTTGGGGTCCCACTGGTAGGTGGCACCCAGGGTCCAGCGGTCGTTGATCATGTAGTTCGAGTCGGCGATCCACGCCGACTTGCCCTTCTCCACCGGGGCGCCGCCCGGGGTCACGGTCACCCGCGACTCATCGAAGTACTGGATCTGGCCGATCGACGCGGAGAAGCGTTCCTTGCCCGTGGTCTGGTCGATGAAGCGGGTGCTCAGCGCCATGGTCAGCTGGTTGGCGTCGTTCTGGCGGTCGGCGCCGGTGTAGCGCGAATCGCGGAACAGCTGGCCCCAGCTGAAGGTGAAATCGCGGGTGTCGAAGATCGGCAGGTCGTCCTGGTTGCGGTAGGGCGTGCGCAGATAGAACAGGCGCGGCTCCAGGGTCTGCAGGAACGATTTGCCGCCGATCTTGGTGTCACGGTCGAAGAACAGGCCGGCATCGAGGCTGGCGATCGGCAGGGCGCGGGTCGGCGAGGTGTTACCGCGCAGCTGATCTGCAGTGAGCGTGCTGGTATCGACGTTCTGCGAGGCCAGCACGGTGCTGCGGATGCTGTCGGCCAGGCCGCGGTCGAGCTGGTAGGCCGTGTAGCGGTAGGCCAGGGTCGGGGTGACGTACCAGGCCGCGCCGCTGATCGGGAACGACACGTAGGGCTTGATGTCCAGGCGTGACCCGCCATACACCCGCTGGCTCAGGCCGTTGCGGGTGTACTGCAGATCTTCGCCGGCACTGGCGTCGTACTTGAAGTTGATGTCGTCGTGGGTGAAGCGCACCGCTTCGGTGTACACACCGGTTTCCAGCCACGGCAGCAGCGACTTGTCCCAGTTGAAGTACAGCCGGGGCTGGCGGTTGTAGGCCAGTGCCGACTCGGTCAGGGTGTAATCGGTCAGCTGCCAGCGGTCGGCCATGATGCCAGCGGTCCAGTTCTGGCCGGTGCCGTACAGGCCGATGGTGCTCTGCAGGTTGGACGCGGTGACCCCGACCAGGCGGTTGGCGAAGTCTTCGATGTAGCGTTCGTCACTCACCCACGCCAGGTTCGCGCGTGCCTGCCAGTGGCTGTCCACGTTGTGGTAACCGTTGAACATCACCCGGCCGCGGTCCATGTCGCGCAGCTTGTCGTTGGGGATGTAACCGGTCAGCAGTTCGCCACGGCCGCCGTTGTAGAGGTAGCGGAATTCGTTGTCCAGCATCAGGCCGCGCCGGCTCATGTAGCGCGGCATCAGCGTGTCGTCGTAGTTCGGCGCCAGGTTCAGGTAGATCGGCTGGGTGTAGTCGAAGCCGTTGCGGCCGGACATGCCCAGCTGGGGGAACAGCAGGCCGGTCTTGCGACGGTCGTCGATCGGGAACTTGAAGTAGGGCGCCCACAGCACCGGCACCTTGCCG